>CALVCU010000016.1 GCA_944326135.1 uncultured Ligilactobacillus sp.
AATATAAAAATCATGTAATTACGGTAAGGTTTCCAATGGATTTACAAAAGAATCAAGATAAATTTAATCATATTGGTGAGCAGTTAGAACAAGCCCTTTACGGTGATTTATTTGAAGTTCGTGATGAGAAAGGTTATAAAGCCTATCGGTTAAACACAAACACGATTAGTAAAAGAATCCAAATTGAAGATATTCACGCTGACAATGGCAAGATTGAATTAATGAATGGCTATGTCTGGGAATATAATAAGTTCCCGCATGCCTTAATTGCCAGCGTTACCGGTGGTGGTAAAACGTATTTCTTACAAGCGCTATTAAAGGCTTTTCTTGATTTAGGGGCTGATTGTTATGTTTGCGATCCGAAAATGTCTGACTTATCACAATTAGATCAAGCGCCGATTTTAAAAGACAAAGTTTTTGCAACCAGTGGGCAAATTGGTAAGTGTATTCATGAATTTTATGAAGCCATGGTTGAACGTCAAAAAGAGTATCAAGAGAAATTAATGGAATCAGGTGAAATTGGTAAAGATTATCGTTCTTTTAACATGCAACCGAAGGTTTTATTCATTGATGAGTATGTTGCTTATTTAAGTAATTTAGAATATAAGGAACAAACTAAGGTATTAGGACAGTTGAAACAGATTATTCTGTTAGGGCGTCAACTCGGCTTTTTCTTAATTGCGGGTATGCAACGACATGATGCCAAATACTTTGAAGATGGTATGCGTGATCAATTCGGATTGCGGGTTACTTTAGGTCAAATGTCTTCGTTTGGGTATACGATGATGTTTGGTGAGAATGAAAAAGACTATAAAGTCCAATCTGATAATATCCGTGGTTGGGGCTATGCTTCGATTGGTGGCGCTGATGTCAGGGCATTTTTTGCACCATTTGTAAGTAAGGATTTTTCTTTCTTGAGTTATTTAAAGAGCTTGCCGGTGAACGCCGAGAAGCGGGGAGCCGCAGGCGACAGCGGAGCGAGGTCAGGGACTGACCAGCGAACGGCGGAAGCCGGTAAGTGAGGTGCGTTAGCACCTCACTTAAAGTTTAACCCCCGAATGCTAACAGGGGGGTAACACGGATAAAGCATATACGCTGAAATCAAGCGCGGATATAATAATATCAACGTTTATCATAATTTTAAGTTTGGTGAGTTAAAAATTCAAAACCGCCAAAATTTACTAAAAAAGGTGAGATTATGAAAGATAAATGGAATGCTGACTATATTAGAAGTTTACGCCTTAATAAAGGTTTAACGCAAAAACAAGTTGCTAAAAAAATTGATTTGCCGTTAAGGACATATGAACGTTTTGAAGAAAACGGAACTATAAATCCAAAAACATTTGAGAAAATTAAGAATTTTTTTATTAATCTAATTAGTCATGATACTAAGATGGAAGTAATGATTGATTATTTAAGAATAAGGTTACCAACACATGATTTAAATGCTATCTTTGATGAAGTTTTACGGATTAAACAAAAAGATTTCATCAATGAAGATGTTCACCGTTACGGTTATCTTGATCGTTACAGTTTAGATATGATTCAAGTTTATGAATCTAGTCAAGATGATTCTCGGGGAACTTTAATTGAATTATCTGGTCAAGGTTGCCGGCAATTTGAAACCTATTTAAATCATCAAAAACGTAGTTGGTTTGACTTTTTGAGTGATTGCTTCGCTCGTTATGGTAATGTTACTCGAATTGATTTAGCAATCAATGATTATAGAGTTATATAGTAATATCTACCATCGAACTGAAATTTATTGTTGCTCATATTTATTATTATGAATTTCATCAACTAACGCCTTAGCATAATCTTCATATTTATTTTTTTATGCCTTTTTTTTTGCAATTAACCAAAATTTTGTTTTTTGAACTTTGTTATAAGGATATCTTTTTTCTTAAATGAATTATTTTTTTTAGTTTCCTGTATATTCCATTTCTAATGTTTTACCTTGTATTGTCCTTAAATTTAACTTGATCCCCCTTATTGAAACTCTACAATTACTAACTAAGTATTGTCTTATTTCTTTTAAAATCTGATTACATAATATTTTTTGATCTACAGCCTTAACACTAGCAATATCTTTCTCTATCCTGGCGGATAATAGCTAATTTTTTACATCGAATAAAGATCTAATAAATTCTATTTTGATTTTCTAGGGCTTTTCTACCTTTATAGTTAGCAACTATAAAGGTACATATAACTGCTACTATACTGATAATATTACTAAAGTTCATATGCCGCTAACCTCCTAAATTTTACACTTTAATTTTAATATAATAAAAAAGCCAGAATTATAAAACTTATTTTTTATATTCCTTTAATTAGTTATAAAATCTAATAGGTTGACTTTATAACTAAAATTTTATAAACTTACTTTGCTGTTTATAGCAACTTAATTTTTTATAAAAGAGGTGAATTATTATGGAAATTGAGGAAATTACAAGCGTTTCTGAAGAAGAAAACCATACCCTTGAAAGTTCGCTAACTATTTACTGCTGTGTTTTCTGTTGCTGTTGCTAGGTAACCTCATTACTTTTTAGAACTTGGCAATGTATAAGCCAAGTTCTTTCATTTTTACTTAAGGAGATTATTATGAATTCGATAAATAAGAAGTTATATATTAATAATAATATTGAATTTTCCATACAAAGAAGTAATGTACTAGTATTTGATGGAAAAAAGATCTACAAACTGGTGGGACAGCAAGTGAGAAATATACTTATTCCATTATTACCAGAACTTGAACGAGGTATAAAAATTAGTGAAATATATTGTAAATATGGTGAGGAAGCTTCAGAGGAGATTATAAAACCATTATTAAAGAATAAATGGATTGTTTCAAATCTAGATTATGATAATAATAAAAAAATTAAGGATATAGAAAAAATAATTCTGTAGCAATCATTGGTAACAAGCAACTAACAAATATATTAAGTAAAACTTTAGGTGAGTATTTTAATACTGTCAGTTGTATTGAACCTAATCAAATTTTAAATCATAGTTTTAGTGAAAAACTTTTTGATGTATTAGGAAATAAACTTAAACATTTTGATTTTATTGTTATAGTAGAAGATACAGAAAACATTGTATTTGAAAAAAAGATTAACCAAATGTTGTTTAAGTTTAATCTAACAGGAATTTTTCTAAGATTTGATGGATTTACAATTAATCTTGGACCAACAATTATTCCTCATAAGACCGCATGTCTTGAATGCTTAAATTATCGCAAATTAAATAACATTTCAGATAAGGAAAAATTAAGCTTATTTTATGAAGAAAAAAGTTTTGGCTCAACTTTATTTCAAAATAATGTAGATAAAAGTGTTGTTCGGATAGCAGGAGGTTTACTAGCATTTGAACTTATTAAGTTATCTATTTTGAATAATACTTTGGAAGATAGCATTGTACAGGAAAATATCCCACAAACCATTGAAAGTGTTCTAGAATATAATACTTATACAAATACAGTTAATATAAATGAGTTTTTGAAAAACCCTAAATGTGATATTTGTAGTCCCGTCCATTCATGGCCGGAAGATAATCCTTGGATGGAAGATTATACTTTTCCAGGAGGAAATGAAAATAATGAAAGCTAATGAACTGGTAGATAAGTATCCATTTTTAGATGAAAAAATATGCAATCCTAAGTTGGGTTTAGTAAATAGAATTTTTCAATGGCTTCCTGAACCAGACGACCCTAAAATATTTATTTTAGCTGCTCAAATGTGTTCAAAGGATATCCATGGTCACCAGGTCGCATCTTCCATTAATAGTGCAGCTGGTTTTTCATTGAAAAGAGCCTATCAAGCTGCTATCGGTGAATCAATTGAACGTTATTCATCTTCATTTCAGCCCAATGACATTAAGTACAGTACGTTTAAAAATCTTAAGGAAGAAGCTGTTGATCCGAATCAATTTGCGTTCTATGCTGATGAACAATATTTAGATAATGAATTTCCATATACAAAATTTACTAAAGATTCTTTTGTAGGATGGACAAAGGCTATTAATTTATTCTCTGGTAAACAAGTTTATGTACCAGCCGCGACTGTGTATTTGCCATATAATAGAAATAAAAATGAGGCTAAAATTTGGGATTGTGTCTCAACTGGCCTTGCCTGCGGTGATAACATTTATGATGCTTTATTACGTGGAATTTATGAGGTTATCGAACGTGATGCAATATCTAATATGTGGTTCAATGAACTCCAACACTTGATGTAGAGAGTAATCAAAAGATGTCAACGTTATTTCATCAAAGAATTGAACTCAATAATTGTAATTATCACTTTATAGATATTTCAACGGAAACGGGGATATATACATATTTTGGAATTCTAGAAGATAATAATGGCGGAGCCTTAGTAGCAGCATCTGCTAATAACAATCCAGAGAAAGCTTTCCAAAAGGTTATGCTAGAACTTAGTCAAGGTAGAATTACATGGAAAGAAGATTTTGTAAAAGGAGTTTATCGAAAATTCAAAGATGACTTTTCGGATATTAGAGATTTTCATAGTCGGGTTGAACTGTACACACAGCCAAAAATGAAGAAATATCTTAATTTTGTTTATAACTCAACTAAGAAAAATAACATTCCGAAGGTCCCTTATTATGATGGAGATTCTAAACAGGTTCTGCAAAAAATTACTAAACAAATTCATAAACTTGGATATGAAACATTATACGTAGATGTAACACCTGAAGATATAAGACAAGCAGGATATTATGTTGTCAAGGTTTTAATTCCAGGTTTTACAGAAATAACAAATGATACTTTGACCCCTAGAGTAGGTGGAGAAAGGTTAAAACGATTACCAAAAAATTAGGATATTTAAATAGGGAAACAAACTTCAGTGAATATAACAAAGTTCCACATCCTTTTCCTTAGGAGGCATAATTATGAGCACAATTAAAGCGGGAGATAGATTAGCGTCACAGGCAAGCAATGAATACCAATCTCTAAAATTATATGAAATCTTTCATGAAAATACTAAATTAAATTCACATAAATTAAAAATATTTCAAAGTCATGTTGGAAAGCATATCTCTAACCCTGATTTTAAGGAATCCTCTTTAGAGAATAATAAATGTTATCCAACTCTAAAAAGAATAAAATTAAACATATCAAAATTGCCTGCTTTAAATATTCAAAGTTGTATTTTAAATAGAAAAAGCGTAAGAAATTTCACTTCAGATCCAATGCAATATAATGAGCTATCTAACATACTGTACTATTCAGCAGGCTTAAATGATCATAAAAAATATAAAATTAATTTTAGAAATGAACCATCAGCAGGCGCATTGTATCCTCTTGAAATATATATTGTTATCAATAGAGTCAATAATATACATACAGGAATCTATCATTACAATATTAGAGAAAATTGCCTTGAGTTATTAAAAGAAGTTAATGATATTTGTAATTTAGTAGATGATTACCATATTAAAGATCAATCCATAACAACAGCTAATGCAACTCTTTTAGTTACAGCTATCTTTAAGAGAACCACCTTTAAATATGGCAATCGAGGATATAGATTTATACTAACTGAAGTGGGTCATCTTTTACAAAACATTGCCCTCACATCGACAACATACGGAATAGGCACGTGTGAACTAGGAGGATATGAAGATGATGAAATTAACCATTTATTAGATATTGATGGCGTTTATGAGGCTATTGTTGGCGAAATGGCAATCGGAAATTTCGAAAATAAAAACAATGAAATGCCTAACGTTTTATAAGGAGGAAAATATGGAAAAAGTACTAACTATTAAAAATCTTTCATATAAGTACCATGGGAATAGTGAGCCAACTTTAAATAATATTTCCTTAGACGTAAATAAAAATGAAGTTTTAGGGATAATTGGTCCTAATGGTGCAGGAAAATCAACATTACTTTCAATTATGGAAGGAATAAAAAAAGGATTTAACGGTGAATTACATCGTCAAAAATTATCTTATGGGGTTTTATTTCAAAATAATGGGTTTATTAGTAACCTTAATGTTCTTGAAAATTTAAAGTTTTTTAGTTCTTTTTATCATGATAGTAATCTAAATAAAGTCATCGATTTAATTGGCATTAATAATTTATTAAAGAACAACGTATCAACACTATCAGGTGGCCAAAAACAAAAAGTTTGTTTGGCTCTTAGTATGTTAAATAATCCACAAGTATTATTTTTGGATGAACCAACAACTGGTTTAGATCCAGAAATTAGATTAGAATTTTGGAAAATCTTAAAGAAATTAGACACAACTATTATTATTACCTCTCACTACATGGATGAAGTTTCTTTCTTATGTAATCGAATTTGCTTCATTGGACAAGGAAAAGTATTTGCTAGTGGCACTAAAGAAAAATTAATTGATCAAAGTCATGCAACTGGAAGTCTAGTATTTTCATGCAACTCTCCTGAAATAATTAATAAAATCAAAAATAAGTATTCCTTAGAAAAACTTAGTAAATCAGAATATAAATTGAGAAGTTCTAACATAGAGAAAGTAACTGAGTCACTAATGAAGACATATACGGATGAAATTTACAACATTCGTATACAAAAACCAACATTAAATAACGCATATTATCAATTACAGAAACAGATTTAGGAGAATAATAATGAAATTAACCAAATCTATTATTTTACTTTTAAAAAATGAATTGAGAAATAAACAGGCAATGATTTTTTCAATAATATTACCATTGGTAATATTATTTTTAACTGGAACAACTAATAAAAGTAACATTCCTTATGAATATCCTGGTATTGTTGGAATTGCTTTTGGAGTAATGGGCATTGTTGGAATTTCATCACAACTTGTTAAATATATAAACAATGGCGTTTTAAAACGTATTCAAATAACAGATGATTCATTGTCAAAATTTTATATAGTTGATTATATAGTTCAAATTTTCTTTATGATTTTACAGTTCATCATTATTACACTCTGTACAAAAATTTTTTATAATCCGTCATATAATATTACAAAAAGATATTTACCTTTAATTTTGTTTGTATTCCTTCTAACAATGACGCTTTTTATCTCACTTGGAATTTTAGTAGCTGCTTTTTCAAGAAATAGCAGAGATGCATCAACAGTTAGCAATGTAATTATGATGATTATGTTATTTATTGGAAATGCATTATTCCCATTAAACAATTTTCCTAAAATACTAATGAAAATTTGTAAATATTTACCAATGAATCTTTATACAGAGATTATGCACCACTTTTTAAATAATGATCTAACAAATTCTTTTATAATAAATCATATAATTTATTTGTTATTATGGAATATTTTTTGTATGATTACTGGTATTATCTTATTAAACATTAAGATAAAAAATCACTAAATAGCATTAAATTAATAGTGGGGAATATATGGTAAGAATCCAACCAATTAATAAAATTACTAAAAAACCTGCTAAAATCCCTGTAAAATATACTAAAACAAAAATCACAGCAAAATAAATTGAACGTGATATGTGGAATAAGTATGAAACAGGGTACGATTATAATGTTTCAGAAGAGCCATTTTCTTTAGGTTTTGAAAATTTTGTTGAACAGCAGTGGAAAAATAATCGTTGGGAATATAAAACATATTATAATTGGAGATATTCAGTGAAAGTATGTAAAAAGTATTTCTTAAACGTAAAAACTAAAAATATGAATCAGAATCTAGTTGGAGAATTTGCTAGAAAATTTGTTAACGAAAGAAATGTAACTATTGGCAAAGATTCTACTATTAAAAGGATTCTTATTCATATGAGAAGTTATCTAACTACATTAGTTGGAATAATTTTTGAAAAAAATCCTGTACCTGAACGAGCAATTGATAAATTTTTTAGTCAAAGTAAAAAAACTATTCCAATACCCAGATATATTTTCTCAGATCAAGAAATAGTAGATTTAAAAGAGTTTATGAATACTTATGTACATGTAGATAAAGATATTGAACAACAAATGATGAATCAATGGGCAAATAATTTAAACACACATTAACACATAAAATAAATTAAGAATTCAAGAAAGCTTATCTAGAGGCTTTTAGATAATATCATTCGCCCCCGATCACCGTATTTATATATTGTGTATTATGTAAGAGTTATGTTTTATAACTCTTTTTTTGTTTATAATTTGTTTATAAATAGATTAAAATCATATATAAGAAATAAATTGATGTTACTATAAAATAAAACGAATATATCGTGCAATGAATTTGGGTAATTATAAAATTACAAAGCTTGTAATATCAATGAAAAACGGCAATTTCCATCTATATTATTATATAAAATCAGGCCAAATTTATTATGATTTCTATAAATCATATAGCACTTTAAATAAATAAGTGTATAATAAAAATTGTAAGGTAGTTATTTGGATATGGGTATAAGTAAAGGAGCGAAAAATTATGGTTACTTTATATACATCACCAAGTTGTACTTCTTGTAGAAAAGCTCGCGCCTGGTTAAAAGAACATGATATTCCTTTTACAGAAAGAAATATTTTCTCCAATCCACTTAGCATTGATGAAATTAAACAAATTTTACAAATGACTGAGGATGGCACAGAAGAAATTATTTCCAAACGTTCAAAAGCTTATCAAGATTTGGATGTTGATATTGACGATTTGCCATTACAACAGTTATTTGAATTATTACAAGCCGACCCAGGATTGTTACGTCGTCCAATAATTATGGATGATAAACGTCTTCAAGTTGGTTATAATGAAGACGAAATTAGACGCTTCTTGCCACGTAAAGTACGTGTTTTAGAATTAGAAAAGGCACAGAAATTGGCAGACTTTTAAAGTAAAGTTTTAAAGCAGGAGGACTACTCATAGAAGGGTGGTCTTTTTGTTTATTTTCTGTTATGATAGTATCTGAATTTTGAGAGACTTTTGAAGGGAGGATCTCTTCATGGAAAAAGAAAAAATAAATGAAAATACAATGCGTGTTTCTTTAGAAAAGTCAGACCTAGAAGAACGAGGAATTTCGCTTTTAGATCTA
Organism: uncultured Ligilactobacillus sp.; assembly: GCA_944326135.1. Classification (GTDB taxonomy): domain Bacteria; phylum Bacillota; class Bacilli; order Lactobacillales; family Lactobacillaceae; genus Ligilactobacillus; species Ligilactobacillus cholophilus. The sequence continues at coordinate 9,021 of CALVCU010000016.1, forward strand.
ATTGGAAATCAGCAAGATGTAGAGGAATTTTTCCATAGCATTTTAGATGAAGTTGATACTGAACATGAATTTCGTGACAATGGTGCTGTTACTTTTCAATTAGTTCCAAATGGTGAAGGTGTAGAATTATTTATTACAAAAGTAGATCCTGAAAAAATTGAAAATATAAAACTACCAGAAGACGTAGAACTTGATGAAAATAATAGTGTTATGTTGTCTAATATTACTCCAGAACAGTTAGATGAAATGGGCTTAGATGAAGACGTTACAGATTTTTTAAAAAAGAACATGCAAAATGCTAAACAAAAAATAACAAAATCGTTTTTAGATGATTTCCAAAAAAATAAAGAAAAATCCGATAAAGATAATGTTAAAAATAATGGTAGAGCAAAGCGTTTAAGAAAACAAACTGTTGCAGTTTTTAAATTTAATTCTTTTGATAATTTTGTAATGATGGTAAAATCTATTAATACAAATATATGTTTTATTTCTAACTTGTTTAAATTAGATGAAGATTATTATTTTGCAATTGCAATTTCTAATGAGAGATATACAAGTGATGTAATTAATAACTTATTATCTAATATGTCTGAATTTGGCGAAGTTATGGATTTTGCACCAATGTTACTTGAAGAGCATGGTACTTTAATCAAAGATCGTAATGCTTTTGAATGGGTAAAATATCACTTTGCATTTTAGTTTAAACTGACGGGGATCAAGCAATAATGCTGTTATAAAATGAGACAAGAACGGTTTAAAGCCAATTTTATTTCAATAAATTGTTATAAAAAATAAAAAAACTACTTCATTTGCGTATATAGAAAATGAGGTGGTTTTTTTGTTTTATGCAGTAAATATAAATAAACAACTAATACATATATCAAAAGCAAATAAAAATTTTAAGTATCTTTGTCCATTATGTTCAATGCCAGTCAAAATAAGAGACATAAAAGGAAAACAATTACATTTTGCTCATCAAATGAATAATAATCATAATAATATAGCAGAAAGTAAAATACATAAAGAAGGCAAAATGTTATTAGCTAAATGGGGAGAAGAATTAGGTTATAAGGTTTCTTTAGAATATTATTTAAAACGAACAAGGCAACGAATTGATGTAATATTAGAAAAAAATTCTAAAAAAATTGCATTAGAATATCAATGCTCGCCTATATCAGTTAATAAATTAAAAGAACGTAGTTTGAATTATCATAAATTAGGAATTAAAGACTTTTGGTTTATTGGATCAAGATATAAAATCAATAAAAGAATCTCACAAATGAATGCGAAATTTTTTCGATTTCATCCAAATTTAGGGTTTTATTTAATATATTTAAATCCAATAGATCAGAGATTAGAAATATATTATCAAATATTAAAGGCCGATTTTATTAAACCTTTTTATCGCGTGAAGTATTGCTATTCTTTGAAAGAGTTCCAATTATTCATAAAACGGAAAAATAAATTAATTATTCCTAAAATTTCTAAATGTGATCAAATTAGACAACAAAGAAGAAAAAAGAAGTTACGTTTTTTTCCTACAGAGAAAATGAAATTGATACAAAATGAAAGTTATATTAAAAAAATCAATATTGAACAAATTTTAACTAAATGTTTTGATGGTAATTATAAAATACCAATATATCAGAATCTTATATTTTATTATAACGCTGGTAAATATTTGAAGTTGGAATCATTGGTTAAATGTTATCAATTACCATTTTTAAATATTAATAATTTTGAAAAATAAAAATATTTGATAAAATTAATTTGAGGTGATTACATTGACAGAAATAAAAAAATTACCAAAACGTACAGATATTCCTGTTAAGTTAACATGGGATTTAGATAAAGTTTATTCTTCAACAGAAGAATGGCATATAGACGAAAAAAAATTACTTAATATTTTGAACGATTTTAAGAAATACAAGGGAATTTTAGCACAAAATAGTAATGTACTTTTAGAAGGACTTTCAACATATTTATTAATTTATAGAAAATATGAAAAAATGGCAGTATTTGCATCAATGAAAAATGATCAGGACACAACCAATGCAAAGTATCAAAAATTGCAAAATGAAGCTGATAATTTAGGAACAAAAATTGCTTCTGAAACTGCATTTTTTCAACCCGAAATTGCGCACATTGACGATCAAAAATACATAGAATTTTTAAAAAATAAAAAACTAGTACCATTTAAACATTTTCTTGATGATCTACGTTCAGTTAAAGATCACCTATTAAGTGATCAAGAAGAAAGTTTGATTGCAAAAGCAGGAAATGTTTATAATGCTCCTGAAAAAACATTTGAAATGCTGAGTAACGCTGATTTAGAGTTTCCAGTTGTAAAAGATGAAAAAGAAAATTCAATCCAACTTTCTGAAGGAACGTATTCTAAATTACTAGAATCAACAGATCAAAATGTAAGAAAAAACGCTTTTAAAGCATTTTATAAAACATATGGCAATTTTAAAAACACTTTTGCTACAACTTTAACAGCACAAGTTCAAGTTCAAAATTACCTAGCAGATGTTCACCATTTTGATAGTGCTAGAGAAGCTGCATTAACTGAAAATCATATTCCAACTGAGGTTTATGATGTATTAATTGATGAAGTTCATCAAAATTTGCCATTATTACATCGTTATGTAAAATTACGAAAAAAACTTTTAAATTTAAAACAAGTTCATATGTATGATCTATATACTCCAATTATTGGAAAATGCCCAATTTCATTTTCATATGAAGAAGCGAAGAAAAAAGCATTGGATGCATTAAATGTTTTAGGAGAAGATTATATTTCTCATGTAAAAGAAGCTTTTGATAATCGCTGGATTGATGTAGTTGAAAATAAAGGAAAGCGGACAGGTGCATATTCTTCAGGAACTTATGATACTGCACCATATATTTTATTAAATTGGCAAGATGGATTAGAAAACTTATTTACTTTAGTCCATGAAATGGGTCATAGTATGCATAGTTACTATACTACACATAATCAACCTTACCAATATGGTGATTATCCTATTTTTGTTGCTGAAATTGCGTCAACTACAAATGAAAATCTTTTAACAGATTATTTGCTAGAAAATGAGAAGGATCCGCAAATAAAAGCATATATTTTAAATCACTATTTAGATGGTTTTAAAGGTTCTGTTTTCCGTCAAACTCAATTTGCTGAATTTGAACAATGGATCCATGTACAGGACCAAAATAGTAAAGCATTGACAGCAGATTCAATTTCAAAATATTATGGTGAATTAAATCAGAAATATTATGGACCAGATATTTTTAATGATCCAGAAATATCATTGGAATGGACAAGAATTCCTCACTTTTATTATGATTTTTATGTTTATCAATATGCAACTGGTTTTGCAGCTGCTACAACTTTGTCTAAACGAATTGAAGATAATAGTGAAGAGCATACAAATGATTATCTTAAGTTTTTAAAATCCGGTAGTTCAGAGTATCCAGTGCAAACAATGAAAAAGGCCGGAGTTGATATGAGTCAACGTGATTACCTTAAAAAAGCATTTAATATATTTGAAGAGAGACTAAATCAATTAGAAGAGTTAGTTTTATAAAATAAATAACCTAAGAGTATTACTCTTAGGCTATTTATTTACTATTCTTTTAATCTAGCTGGACGTAAAAATTGAGACTGTGTACAATTAGTTGAAAAATTGGCAAAATTATCCGGTTGTAAAATTAATTGCTTTAATTCATCAAATGATTTCCAAGGATCTAAAGAGAAGGCATAGTCTGGAAATTTAGTGTTAGTTAAGACTACAGTTGGATAAGTTGAAATATTCATTTCAGCAGCAATTTGTTGATCTTTCCGAAATGTCTTGACTGCTAATTTAGATTTGCGATCTTCTTCAAAAATTTTCCAATCTAAATGACTAATTTGTGCAACGTTACGTACCATTTTTTCTGAATATTTAAAATTATTACGTAAAGTGCATTCTTGAATATTGATAAGAAAATCACGACCACGTTTTTGTCCTTGAAATAATGCTGCTTCATAATCTAGCGACGCATGATAAAGTGTGTCAACAATTTGATTTCGCATTACACAAGGTAAACCAATGTGCTCCATTGCATAGTTTACAGTACTAAGTGTCAGCAAAGGTAAAACTCTGAATCGAATTTTATAATTTGATTCATTTAGTAAATTAATAATCTTTTTTTCTGTTTGATAGCAAGTTTCACTAATTGGATTAATAAATAGATATACTTCTAACATATTTATTGACTCCCATGCATCAATTTATCCAACATCTACTTTATATAAAAGTTATAATTTTTGCAATAAATTTGTTTTCAATTATGTATATTCGATTTTTAATTTTAAATATTAAAATGTGTTAGAATAACAAAGAGAAATATTCAGGGAGAATCAAAATGGATAATTGGGAAGAGTTTTTAGCACCATATGCACAAGCTGTGTCAGAATTAGAGTTAAAATTAAATAGTTTAAAACATCAACTAAGTTATGCTAATAATCATGGTCCAATTGAATTTGTTACTGGGCGAGTAAAAACAAGAGAGAGTATTTTAGAAAAAATGCATCGTAGACATATAACAAAGGAAAATATAGTTACAGATATGGAAGATATTGCTGCGGTTAGAATAATGTGCGAATTTGTTGATGATATTTATCAAATCGTAAGTATTTTGCGTAAACGGCATGATATGGAGATTATAGAAGAACGTGATTATATTGCTCATAAAAAGCCAAGTGGGTATCGTTCATATCATATTATTATTCGTTATCCAGTAGAATTAGTTAGTGGAACAAAGTTTTTAAAAGCAGAAATTCAAATTAGAACACTTGCAATGAATTTTTGGGCAACAATTGAACATTCATTAAATTATAAATATAAGGGCGAATTTCCTCCTGAAATTGCAATGCGCTTGCGTAAAACTGCAGAAGCAGCATTTTTATTAGATACAGAAATGTCAAATATTCATGATGATATTAAAGAAGCTGAGAAGTTATTTGCTCAACGTAAACGTGGTCAGATAGAACATGAAAGGGTAGAGAGAGAAGAAAAATGAAAATTGGAATTTTTGCAAATGAAACCAAAAAATCAATGCGAATTAAAAATGAGCTCATTACAAAATTTAAAGAGCGGCATTTTATTCTTGATGATACACATCCAGATATTGTAATTACAATTGGTGGAGATGGTACCTTACTTTCTGCATTTCATTCTTATGAAGATCAATTAGAAAATATTCGATTTGTTGGTGTTCATACAGGTCATTTAGGCTTTTATACTGACTGGCGTTTAGATGAATTAGACGATTTAATTATTAGCCTACAATCGGATAATGGACAGGCAATTGCATATCCACTATTAGATGTAAGTGTACACTATCGAAATCAAAGTAAGCCTGATAAATTTTTAGCTTTAAATGAAGCTACTTTGAAACGAATTGGAATGACAATGGCAGCAGACGTTTATATTGGCGGAGATTTCTTTGAACGTTTTCGTGGTGATGGATTATGTGTTTCAACGCCGACTGGGTCAACCGCTTATAACAAATCATTAGGTGGTGCGGTTATTCATCCAAGTTTAGCGGCTTTACAACTAACGGAAATAGGGTCGTTAAATAATTTGGTTTATCGTACAATAAGTTCACCGTTGATTATTGCTCCAAATGATTGGATTACAATTAGACCTAATCAAACTAGTGATTATTTTATGACTTTAGATCAAAAAACAGTATACGGAAAAGAAATAGAAGAAATTATGTTCAAAATTTCTAAACGAAAAATTCGTTTTGCTAAATATCGACATACTGCATTTTGGCGTCGTGTTCAAACGGCATTTATTGGTGATTCGTATGAAAATTAATTGGATGTATGAAGGTCAAGAGCCAGTTAAACTTAAAACTTTTATCAAGAACAAAGGAATTTCACGTCATTTATTGGCAAAAATCCGTCATGAAGACGGAAAAATTTTAATAAACGGTAAAGAAAATTATTGTGTTGACAAAATTTCAAATGGAACTAATGTGACTATTGAATTTCCAGCAGAAAAAAATCGTAAAAAAGAATTAGTTCCGTCATATGTACCATTAAATATAATATATGAAGACCGAGACTTTTTAATAGTAAATAAGCCACCACATGTAAATTCAATTCCGTCTATTCCGCAACCATGCGATTCATTAGTTAATCGTGTTTATGGATATTATCAATTAAGAGGATATCACGATATAATTCCCCATATTGTAACTAGACTAGATCGGGATACTTCTGGTGTGGTATTATTTGCCAAACATCGCTATGCTACCGCAATGTTATCAAAACAATTAAATCAACATGAATTAAAGAAGATTTATTTTGCATTATTAAGCGGTAGTTTATTACAAGATCATTTTATAATAGATGAACCGATTGGAAGGGTTCCAAATAGTTTAATTAAAAGAAGAGTTGTAAGCACTGGTAAAAGTGCTCAAACAGAAATTTTTGTTCAAAATCGCTTTAAAGAATGTACCTTTGCTAAGGTTAGATTACATACAGGAAGAACTCATCAAATTAGAGTCCATTCAGATTTTTTAGGTCATCCATTAATAGGTGATACATTATATAATGGAAAGATTCAAATGCCATTGCAAAGACAAGGGTTACATTGTGCGGAAATTGAATTTTACCATCCCTTTAAACAAAAGTTAATGCATTTTGAAGCTCCAATGCCAACTGATATGATTGAATATATGGAAATAGTAAAAAAGCATGCATGATTTTTCATGCATGCTTTTTTATTTAAAAATTATTTTTCAATAAGCATTAATTTAATATCCAAATCATGACACATTTTTTCTAATTTTTCTTGATTTGTACCGGTTAAAATAAATTGTACAGTGCCTTGATTATAGTTAATTAAATCCTGAACTTTTGTTTTAAATGCTTTGTTATTAAAATCCGCTTTGATCATTATATGATCTATTTGATTTTCATTTGCAAAATCAATAGCTTTTTTTTGATCTTGTAATTTTAATGTATCAAATACATGATTAAGTGTAATTTGCATTCCACCACTTGCGCCAATTAATTGATACATTACATCTTCGTCTAATTTATTTTGTTTAGTTGTTGCGCCAATTGCAACTGAATCTAATCCTAATGCTTGAGCTTCAAAAATGTCTGCTTCCATGATTTTAACTTCAAGGTCATTAAAATTATAGTTTCCTAGGCGAGGGCGGATCAAGGCTTCAGTTGCAATATTTTTATCTTTAAGATATTTAATACTTTCTGCCATTAATCCTTTACTTACAGTTGTTTCATGGTTTGTTAATTCAATTTTTTGAAATTCATTGGTTTCTGATAATTCATTAATAGATGAAATTTCTTGTTGTTTTATAATCATTAAAATATCCTTTCTAATTTTTAAAACAGACACATACGCCTTCAGGTAAGACTATATCATGTTGAATGCAATTTAGTTTACCATTTTGTTGGTTAACTGTAAAAAGACTTATATTATTTGTATTTTGATTTGCCACAATTAAGAATTTTTCTGTTGAATCAAGTGCAAAATCTCTTGGAAAACTCCCTTGAGTATTTGTATATTCAATTAAATCTAATGTGTGATCATTAAGTATTTGATATGAGACAATACTGTCGTGACCGCGATTAGCAGCATATAAATATTTTCCGTTTGAGGTAATTCGAATAGCACTAGCACCATTATGTTTATTGAATGTAGAAGGAATTGTAGAAATTGAAGATATAATTTCAAAACGACCTTCTGATTTATGATACTTTAAAGTAGCTATTTGACTGCTTAATTCTCCAATAAGGTAAGCATAGTTGTTATTTGGAGCAAAAACCAGATGTCTAGGACCAAATCCAGCAGGTAATTTAAGTTGATTCTTAAAAGTTAATTTTCCTTCATTGGAAATATCGTAAGTTGTTAAAGTATCACTACCTAAATCAATTACTGCTAATCGATTATCTGGAGTTAAATCAGCATAATGAATATGTGAACTTTTTTGTTCTTCGCGTGGACCAGCCCCAGATTGTTTAATACTATCTGTAAGTGTTAGATGACCATTTTTATCTATATGATATGCTTCTACTGTTCCACGATGGTAGTATGCTGCAAAAACTAAATTTCGTTGAGAATCGTAACCTAAATAGCATGGACTTGATCCTTCAGAGAGTGAAGAATCTAATAAAGTAAATTGATTATTGTAAGATGAATAAAGGGCAATTCCACCTTGATTTTTATTTGTAGCAATTGATAATAACATATTATTATTTAAAGAACGTAGATATGTTGGATTGCCAATGCTAATTATATTTTTTGGATGTGAAATTGAATTTGTTACTGAATCTAATGTTGCATGATAAATTCCTTCACTTAATTTTTTTGTATATGTGCCAAAATAAATTTCTTGTTTCAAATCACACACTCCTAAATTAGATTAAAATTTATTATACCATTTTGTGCAAAAACAACATTAACCAACATTATAAATATGATAAAATATCAATGAGGTGAGCTTATGATTAAAGCAAATGTAGTTTCAATTGGCAAAGATGCCTTAAATGAAGAAGATCAAATTATTATTTTATTTGGAGAAAAAGTTTCAGACCGCTTGAAGGACATATCTGTAATTCAAAAAGTTAATCAAGCATCTGATTATAAAATTACTGATGATATGCATGTTATTATTGATGACCAAGAGTATCAAATTAAATATGTTGGACAATTAGTGGAAAGTAACTTTGATTCTATTCATCATACTGTCTTATCATTTGAAGATGTTCCTAATGAACCAAGAAATAATGCAATTTATTTAGCTCCACAAAAATTACCAAAAATTAAGGTAGGATCAAAGATTTTAATTAAGTAGGAGTATTATTTTGGCAAAAAAGAAAAAAATAAAAAAAACTAATGAAGAACGAATTTTAGACGAACACCAAATTGAATATGAAGAAAAAAACTTTAATTGGGTAGAACGTGGTCAAGAGGCTTTAGAAGATGCTAAAAGTCAAGGAATAGAACCTAAAAGTATTTTAAAGACAATTGTATTACAAGCAAATGGGGATTCTAAAGATTATTTAGTAGTATGTCTTCCAGTTGATTCTGAAATAAATCTAAAATTAGTTGCTAAACAATTGGATAAAAAACAGGTTCATTTAGCAGATAATAAAAAACTAATTAAGATTACAGGTTATGTGCATGGGGCCAATACGCCTATTGGTATTTATGAAAATAAGGGATTTCCTATCTATTTTGATGAACAAATTAAATGTTTTGACGAAATTTCAGTTTCAGCAGGAAAATTAGGCCGTTCAGTCCGGTTGAAGCAAAGTGATTTAGTTTCTTTAGTGAAGGGAAAGTATATTAAAGTTGAACGCTAAATTAAAGAAAATAGATAAAGCAAAGTTGTTTTTGACTAAAAATTTTAATTTATTCCAATGTCCAGTTTGTAAGCAAAGAATAACTGGGATTGATGGTCAAAGTTTGGTTTGTGAAAATAATCACCGTTTCGATTTATCCAAAAAAGGAACATTATTTTTACTTAAACATGGCGTTAACAGTGGATATGATGATAAAGCGTTGTGGCTTGCAAGAAGAAATTTATTACAAAGTGGTTTGTTTGATGGAATTCTTGATGAAATTATAAAACACTTGCCACAAAAAGAACAAAAGATTTTAGATATTGGATGTGGAGAAGGGACACCATTGTCTAAAATAGCTATTCAACGTTTAAAATTTAACGACAGTTGTGTTGGATTTGATATTTCAAAAGATGCAATAAATTTAGCAACTCAACAAGATACTAATAACTTTTTTTGCATTGCAGATTTAGCAAATTTACCATTTGCAGATCAAAGTTTTGATGTGTTAATTGATATTTTATCTCCTTCTGCATATCATGAATTTCATCGAGTGCTAAAGCCAAATGGAAAATTATTTAAAGTTATTCCCAATGCAAACTATTTAATAGAATTACGACACCGACTTTATCAAAAAGAAAGTAAAAATTATACATATAGTAATCAAGATGTAATAAAACGTTTTAAAGAAATTTATCACGATTTTGAAATCTATCCAGTTAAGTATCAATTTAATTTAACATCTCAATTACAACAAGATTTAGTTAAAATGACTCCGTTACAATGGGGAAGTTCCATTGATATCTCAGAAGTTTTAAAGCAACCGCTTAATCAAATTACTGTTGATTTTTCGTTGTTGATTGCCAAAAATCAATAAAACCTCTTGTCAAATATATAATATAGTGTTATTATTCTTGATAAGAAAACGGTTGTTGATAATTGATATATTGTGTTAGTTATCAGATAATTGTACTTCATTAACGTAGCTGTTCGCCGTGCCCACACCGAACGGTTACGCTTTTTTTTGTCCAAAAACAGAAAGGAAAACTAAAATGACAAATCATATTGTATTATTTGAACCATTAATGCCTGCTAATACAGGGAATATTGCTAGAACATGTGCAGGGACTAATACAGAATTACATTTAATCGAACCATTAGGATTTTCAACAGATGATAAATATTTAAAACGTGCTGGATTAGATTACTGGGATAAAGTAAAAATTACTTATCATAAAAATTTGCCAGAATTTTTAGAAACTGTACCTGATCCTCAAAAACTTTATGTTGTTTCAAAATTCGCAGAACAAACATATACGGATCCTGATTATTCAGATAGCAATGAAGATCATTACTTTTTATTTGGTAAAGAAACAACTGGATTACCAGAAAACTTTATGCGAGCAAATGCAGAAAAATGTATTCGCATTCCACAAAATGATGATCATATTCGTGCATTAAATTTATCTAATACAGCAGCAATTGTTATTTATGAAGTGTTGAGACAACAAGGATTTCCTAACTTGGATAAAACACACACATATGATAATGACAAATTAAAATAGATTAGAGGACAAAATGGCTAAGAAAAAACAAAGGAAAAGAACTACCAAAAGAAGAAAAAAGAAACAACAAATTTCAGAACACATTATCGGATTAATTTTGAGTGTTATTAGTTTATTTGGAATTTTTCGACTTGGTTACTTAGGAATTTTAATTGCAAATGCATTTCGATTATTAATTGGTAATGCCTACCAAATTGGAACCATTACTTTATTATTATTAGGTGTATATCTAATGATATATGGCAAAGAACCACAAATCAAAGTGCGTTATTGGGGCAGTTATATACTTATTTTACTTGGAATTTGTTTAGGATTAGAAGGAATCTTTTTTTATAAATTAGATCTTCATAGTAATTTTATCCAAAATACTTGGCAATATATTTTGAATGATATTGTAAATGCAAGTGTGGCTAACTCCGTTGGTGGTGGAATAATTGGTGCTTTTTTATATAACATAATTTACTTTTTATTATCTGAAGTTGGGGTATACCTAATAAGTGCAATTTTAATTATTTTAGGTATATGTATGCTATTTAATATTTCCATTCAAGAAATTGCTCAAACAGTTGGTAAGTTTTGTCTATCTGTAGGAAATATTATTCTTTGGGTAGGAAAGAAAATTAAATTAGGATATAAAGAACTGATTAAAAGCTTTAAATCCAAAAATGCAAAAATTGAAGAAAAAGAAGATTCTACAATAATTGAAAATATAGATAATGAAGAAGAAAAACAAATTAATGAAGAAAAATTAATTTCACCAGAAGATAAAGAGTTACCTCAGCCAATTGCTGATTCTACAGAACAAGAGATTTTAACTGACGTATGGGATAAAAAAGATTCGAATAGTGAAGAAAATAATGAATCAAATGTTGAATCTAGTCATCGTCAATTAGAGAATTATGAATTACCATCATTAGATTTATTGAAGGATGTTCCTCCAACAGACCAAAGTCAAGAAAGAAAAGATATTAAACGAAATCAAGAAATTTTAAAACAAACGTTAAAAAGTTTTGGGGTGGATGCAGAATTAAAAAATACAATTCTAGGTCCTTCTGTAACTAAATATGAATTACATCCTGAAATTGGAGTAAAAGTTTCTAAAATTGTCAATTTAACTGATGATTTAGCCTTGGCTTTAGCTGCTAAGGATATCCGAATTGAAGCACCAATCCCAGGAAAATCATTGATTGGAATTGAAGTTCCAAATAAGAAAGTTGCAACAATCTCATTTAAAGATGTTATTTCCGCTGAACAACGTAGTTCACATCATTTATTAGAAGTTCCATTAGGACGAGATGTTTCTGGTAAATTAATTACATTAGACATTACTAAAACACCTCATCTTTTGATTGCTGGAGCAACCGGAAGTGGTAAATCAGTGGCTATCAATGGAATTATTACGAGTTTATTAATGAATTGTACGCCCGATGATGTAAAATTAATGTTAGTGGATCCTAAAAAAGTTGAATTAGGTGTATATAATGGTATTCCACATTTAATTTCACCTGTTGTAACTGAATCTAAAAAAGCTGCACTTTCATTAAATAAACTAGTTGCTGAAATGGAAAGACGTTACGAAACTTTTGCTAATGTTGGTGTAAGGAATATTGATGGTTATAATCGATTAATTATTAATCAACAAAAAGATATGAATACGTCAGAAAAGAAAATGCCATATATTGTTGGTATTGTAGATGAATTAGCTGATTTAATGATGGTTTCATCAAATGAAGTAGAAAGTGCAATTATTAGAATCGCACAAATGGGACGTGCTGCTGGAATTCACATGATAATTGCGACACAACGGCCTTCAGTTGATGTTATTACTGGCTTGATTAAGGCTAATGTTCCATCAAGAATGGCATTTGCAGTTTCAAGTGGAACAGATTCACGAACAATTTTGGATCAGAACGGTGCTGAAAAATTACTTGGACGTGGTGATATGCTATTTAAATTAGTTGGAAAGAAACCAATTCGAGTCCAAGGAGCATATATTTCTGATGAAGACGTTGAAAATGTTGTATCTTTTGTAAAAGAACAGGGGACAGCTGAATATGACGATAATTTAGCTGTTTCAGATGAAGAAGTTGAACAAAGTCAGACATCAACTTCAGATAGTGATGATCCATTATTTAATGAAGTAATTGATTTTATTCAACGCGAACAAAAGGTTAGCATCTCATTGTTACAACGTAAATTTAAAATTGGATACAACCGTGCTGCACGAATTGTAGATGATTTAGCAGATAAAGGAATGGTTGGTCCACAAGAAGGAGGAAAACCTAGAAAAGTATTTCTTCCTAAAAAAGAAGATTAAAGGCGGGCTGAATTTTGAAATTTGAATTATTCCCAGGTGTTCGAGTAAATTTTATTAAAAATGATCAATTTAAATCCATTCAAGTGATGGTATCGTTTATAAAAAAATTGACAGATAAAAAACAACTATCTGGACGAACTTTACTAGCGAGCGTTTTGGAAACTGCTAGTCAAAAGTATCCAAATCAGCACGCAATTACATTGAAACTTGCTGAATTATATGGTGCAACATTTGGGACAAATGCTGAAGTTGAAGGAAATTTAAGCCTTTTAAATTTTATTTATAGTTTTGTAGTTCCTGAATATTTACCAAATAAAACAGATATTTTAGGTAATTCAATCGAATTTTTGAATGAAATGATTTTTCATCCTAAAATGGATGGGCAACTATTCGATGAACAATTGTTTATGCGACAAAAAGAAAATTTAGCAACTTATATTAGAGGAATTCAAGACAATAAACAATCAGAAGCATTATTAGAAATTCAAAAATTATATTTTGATGATGAAATTCAAAAATATACACCGTATGGACATGAAAATGATTTTAAAGCTTTTACAAATGAAGAGCTAATTAATGTTTATAAACAAATGATTAAAGAAGATAACGTTGAAATTACAATAATGGGAAATTTGGATGTTTCCAAATTGAAAACTGCTTTAAAAAAATTTGAATTTGGAAAACGTACTAAATCCATTGAATTTGAAAAACAAATTTGTTATCACCAAAATATAAATAAAATTCGGACTAAGGAAATTGAAGAGCCTGTTAGACAGAGTAAATTAGATTTAATTTATCAATTACCAATTAACGCTCAAGCGGGTTCAAAATTTTTTTCAGCAGTAGTTTTTAATGCAATGTTAGGTGGATCTCCACAGTCTAAATTATTTAAAAATATTCGTGAGAAGGAAAGTTTAGCCTATTATGCGGATAGTAGTTATTCAGCATTAAGATCAATAGTCTTAATTCAGACGGGAATTCAAGCAGAGAATAGAGAAAAGGTTAAAAATTTAATTCAGAGTCAAGTTGAATCGTTAAAAAATGGTAACTTTACCGATAGTGAGTTACAGAAAATAAAAATAGAATTAATTAATGAAAGATTAAGAATGCAAGATAACCCATTAAGTATTTTAGATCAACAAGTTTTAGGAAACATCCTTAATCAAAATATGAGTTATGAGTTTCAATGCGATTCTATTCAAAGAGTTACACGACAAGATATTATTAAGGTAGCTAATTTAATGAAATTTCAAACCGAATTCTTTTTAAAGGGAGAAGTTTAATCTATGAACGAAATAAAGTATGACTTATATAATGAAAAATTACATATAATCAATCTCCCTAATGGATTAAATGTTAATTTGATTGTAAGACCTAAATTTCATCAAACATTTGGTATTTTAACAACTAGATATGGCTCAATTAATAATTCATTTAAAGCATCTGACTCAAATGAAATAAAGAAATACCCCAATGGAATTGCTCACTTTTTAGAACATAAATTGTTTGAAAAGGAAGATCATGATGCTTTTGATGAGTTTGCATTGTATGGAGCAGATTCTAACGCATTTACGAGTTTTACAAGAACAAGTTATTTATTTTCAACCTCTTCAAATGTGGACAAATGTGTTTCAACATTATTAAATTTTGTACAACATCCATATTTTAGTGAACAAACGGTGGAAAAAGAAAAGGGAATAATCGCTCAAGAAATTAAAATGTATGAAGATGACCCTAATTGGCAAATGCTTTTTGGAATTATAAAAAACTTATATCCAAATACTCCACTAACAGCAGATATTGCGGGAAGTGTAACATCAATCCAAGAAATTACTCCCCAAATGCTTTATGAATGTTATGATCATTTTTATCAACCCAATAATATGAGTTTAATGTTAGTGGGAAACTTTAATTTATCTAAAATTAAACAGATTATTATTGAGAATCAAAATAATATTAATGAAATAAAAACATCATCTGCTAAAAATAGTTTAAGTTCAGAACAATTAAATGCAGATGTTATTTCATATGATGAAAAAAGAATGCATATTCAAAGGCCTAAGTTAGGGATCGCTGTGCGTGGAGAATGTAAATTAAGCATTGAACAGCGTTTAAAATATAAGGTGGCATTGCAAATTCTTCTTGAATTATTATTTGGAGAATCATCCCTTGATTATCAAAGACTATACGATAAAGGAATCATTGATAATAGTTTTGAATATGAGATTCAACTTGAAGAAGAATTTCATTTTATTTATTTGACGTTAAACACTAATAAGGTTGAATTAGCTAGCAAAGAGATTAAAAATATCCTTTTAAATGCTTCGAAAAAATTAAGTCAACAAAAAGATATATTTGAAATTATGAAGAAAGAATTCATAGGCCGATATATTAAAGGAATGAATTCTAATGAAAATATTGCAGATCAATTTGATAAATGGCTTTTTGGAAATAAAACACTTTTTGATGCACCAAAAATGATTGAAAAGCTTAAATTAAGTGATTTATTAGATTTATCAAAACAATTATTCAAAGAAAATAACACAACAGAATTTAGAATTTATCCAAAGGAGTAATGCAAATGAAGTGGGCATTAATTTGTGGGAGTTCTGGTGATATCGGAATGCAAATTAGTAAAGATTTAGCCGAAGAAGGTTGGTCTCTTTATTTGCACTATACTCACAATGAACAAAGAATTAATGAATTAGTTAATCAGTTTAATCATAAATATCCTAAGCAGGATTTTATACCAATTCAGGCAGATTTTTTAGATAAAAATAGTGTAGAAAAAATAAGTAATTCAATTTTTAGTTTAGATGCAGTTATTTTTGCACAGGGAACAACATATTATGCATTATTAAGTGATTTTCCTACAGAAAAAATTGATGAAATCTTAACTATACAACTTAAGACACCAGTGTTATTATTACAAAAGTTACAGAAAAAACTAGCAAAAAATAAATTTGGACGTGTTGTTTTTCTAAGTTCTATTTATGGAAAAACTGGAAGTGCAATGGAAGTACCATATAGCTCTGTAAAGGGAGCAATAAATACTTTTGTTCGTGCGTACAGCAAAGAAGTCGCTTCACTTGGAATTACAGTAAATGCAATTGCACCAGGAGCAGTTAATACGCAAATGAACTCAATTTTTGATGACGAAACTTTAGAAAAAGTTAAAGAAGAGATTCCAGTTGGATATCTTGCAAACGTAGAAGAAATTAGTTACTGGGTCAATGTGTTATTAGCTGAAAAAGCGTCATACATGACAGGTCAAACTTTATTTGTGAATGGCGGATGGTTAGATTAATCATTTTGTCAGATAAATAGTGCATATGATATACTTATCATGGATATTAACTGAGATAAATTTATATAAGAAAGATGTGGATTTTTAATGAGCGGTGTTGGTCAAAAACTTAAAGATGCAAGAATCGCTAAGGGGTTAACATTAGATGATTTACAACAATCAACTAAAATTCAAAAACGTTATTTAATTGCGATTGAAGAAGGAAATTACCAAGCCTTGCCAGGTGATTTTTATGTGCGCGCATTTGCTCGCCAATATGCTGAAACAGTTGGCTTGGATCCAAATGAAATTGTTAAAGAAATAGATAGTGAATTAGGAACCAAATCTTCTGAATCTAATGAGAACGACGAAACTAGTCGGACTCAAAAAAGAGAACAGATAAATAGACCTGAGGAAAATAGTACCAGTGCAAAACTTGCAAAGTATTTACCAACTATTATTATTGTAGTAATTGTAGTTGCTATTTTAGGAACTGTGTATGCTGTTGCTTGGGGAAATCATGAAAAAGCCAAAAATCGTCAAATTGAGGAGACAAGCACAAAAGTTGCTGTTTCAACTGATGTTAAAAGCAAAAAGAAGAAAGCCTCAAGTACACAAAAGCAATCTTCTTCATCTGAAAGCAGTGAATCAAAGAAACAAAAAATTGTTAGTGCAGGTTCAAGTGGATCAACATTTACATATAATGTTGAAAATGCAGCAACTACAAATGAATTAAAACTTTCTGCTACAACAGGCTCTTCATGGGATGCAGTTTATATTGATGGCACACAAACATGGCAAGGAACTTTACAACAAGGTTCAGATCATACAATTAAGATCCCAGAAGGAACTTCATCTGTAACTATTAACATTGGGAATTCAAAAGCATCTGCTGTTAAGATTAATGATTCAGATCTTAACTTCTTAGAACAAAATTCATCGTTGACAGTACGTAAATTAGTGATTAATTTTGGAAATAATAATTCTCAAACAAGTAGCACTACTCAAACAACTACTAATGCATATTCAAATAATTAAAAATTAATATAATCGGGGTGTGAAATTTGAATTTACCTAATAAATTAACTGTTTTACGTATTTTGTTAATTCCAATCTTTATGCTTGTTTTACTTTTGCCATTAAATTGGGGATTCTTAATTGTTGCTGGAACAGTAATTCCTATGCAGAATTTTGTAGGAGCATTGATTTTTGCAATTGCTTCAATTACCGATTTCATAGATGGACAAATTGCAAGAAAACAGCATTTAGTTACTAATTTTGGTAAGTTTGCTGATCCATTAGCTGATAAAATGCTTGTAATGACAGCATTTATAATTTTAGTCCAAATGGGAAAAGTTCCTGCATGGATTGCAGCTATTATTGTATGTCGTGAACTAGCTGTAACAGGATTAAGATTAATTGTAGTAGAAAATAATGGAGAGGTAATGGCAGCAAAGATGCCTGGAAAAATTAAAACAGCTTCTCAGATGTTTTCAATTATTTTTCTATTTTTAAACAATGTATTTTTTGAAAATATTCAAGTTCCAATTGGACAAATCTTACTTTATGTTTGTTTAATTTTTACTGTATATTCTGGAATTGAATATTTTTATAATGCACGTGCTATTTTTGCAGATTCATTTGGGAAAAATAAGTAAAATAGTTGTAATTTGAAAAGAATATATTTTTTAGGGAGAGGTTGTGACAATGTGCACAGTCTCTTTCTTTGGTTTAAAATATAATTAATTGTTTACGTATTTATAAAGTGAGGAGGATTTTAATGGATGATGCACTAAAAAAGTCTGATTCTTTAATGACTTCCATAAATAACGTAATGGATAAATTAAATAATCAAAATGTCTCATTGGCATTAGCAACTGATTTTATACCCGGAGATGTATTAAATCGTTTGAATAAAGAATCGTATTTTGCTGGAATGATTGTTGCACCGAATGCCGATTCTAAAAATGCTATATTGGGAATACCATATCAATTAATCAATTCAACTGGAAAAGCGAGCAGCGAGATTGCAAGTTGGATGGCTACTCAAGTTCGAAAAATATTGCGAACTGATTTAGGGATTGGAATTGTAAAAAATCCAAAGGATCGGACTTTTTGGATTGCATTAGTGAGTTCTAATGATGAAGAACCACAGACTATTCCTGTTCCATTAAAAAATAAAAGGCAAATTGAAGATGTAATTCAAAAAGCTTTCCAAATGATTGCAATTAAACTAAATTTATAACAAACATTAGTTCGCATTATAAAATGAATTTTGATATAATGCGAACTAATGTTTGTAATGCATTATAAAATGAATTTTGATATAATTTAAATATAAATTGTAAAATTTTAAAGGAGGGAAAAGTGTGGCTGATGAAAGACAAGCAGCTTTAGATGCTGCATTAAAGAAAATTGAAAAGAACTTTGGTAAGGGCTCTATTATGCGAATGGGTGAAAAGGCAGATACTCAAATTTCAACTATTCCATCTGGTTCTTTAGCGTTAGATGAGGCTTTAGGAGTAGGTGGTTACCCTCGTGGTAGAATTGTTGAAATTTATGGTCCAGAAAGTTCAGGTAAAACAACAGTTGCTTTACATGCAGTTGCAGAAGTACAAAAAATGGGTGGTACTGCTGCGTATATTGATGCCGAAAATGCTTTGGATCCAGCATATGCAACTGCTTTAGGTGTAAATATTGACCAACTTTTGCTTTCTCAACCAGATACTGGTGAAGAAGGATTAGAAATTGCTGATGCATTAGTTTCATCAGGTGCAATTGATATAGTAGTTGTTGATTCTGTTGCTGCTTTAGTTCCACGTGCTGAAATTGAAGGAGAAATGGGCGATGCTCATGTTGGATTACAGGCTCGTTTAATGTCACAAGCTTTACGTAAGTTATCAGGTACAATCAATAAAACTAAAACAATTGCTTTGTTTATTAACCAAATACGTGAAAAAGTTGGCGTTATGTTTGGGAATCCTGAAACTACACCTGGTGGACGAGCATTAAAATTTTATTCAACTGTACGTTTAGATGTTCGTCGAGCTGAACAAATTAAAGATGGTTCAGATGTAGTAGGTAACCGTGTTCGAATTAAAGTTGTAAAGAACAAAGTTGCTCCACCATTTAAACAAGCAGAAGTAGATATAATGTATGGTGAAGGTGTTTCTAAGACTGGTGAACTACTTGATATGGCAGTTGACAAAGATATCATTAAGAAGAGTGGGTCATGGTTCTCTTATGGAGAAGAGCGGATTGGTCAAGGACGTGAAAATGCTAAACGTTATTTAAAAGAACATCCTGAAATGATGAAAGAAGTAACTTTGAAAGTCCGTAAGGCATATGGCATTGCAACAGAAGAAGAACAAAAACAATTAGATTTAAAATTAGAAGATCAACAAAAAGATAAAGATTCAAAGAAAAAGTAACGAATTTTTATTTTAAGTTAAGACTTAGATATAAAAAGAAGACAAATGTACGATTTGTCTTCTTTTTGTGTTAAATAGCGAAATAATTATATTGACATTTTCTCTAATTTACAACTAAAATAAATATATGTGTGTAATAAATAATTAATAAATTAAAAATTAAAGAGAATTTGTGATAGTGCATTTATTTTATTGTAATTACAGTAAAGTGTTTTTATGTTTAATTAACAAGCAAAGAGACTTTAAATCATATGTCACAGTCTCTTTATGACGATGCGGAGGTACAAAAATGACAGATTTAATTGTAATCCTCGCCGTCGCTATTTTGACTTTGATTATTGGCTTTATTGTTGGAGATAAACGTCGTACGAAGCTTTATGAAAAAAGTTTAGACGATGCTACTCAAACTGCTGAAGGAATTGTTAAAAGTGCACGTAAAGAAGCACGTCGCCAAAAGAAAGAAGCAATTGTGGAGGCAAAAGAGGAAGCTCACCATTATCGTTCTGAAGTAGAAAAAGAATTAAGAGAACGTAGGTCTGAGATTCAAAAGCAAGAAAATCGTTTAATTCAACGTGAAGAAAATCTTGATCGCAAAGATACAATGTTGGAGAAACGTGAACAAACGTTAGATAAAAAAGAAGGCCAACTTGAATCTGATCAACAAGATGTTGAACATCAACGTCAAAAAGTAACAGAACTTGTCCAACAACAACATGATAAGTTGGAGGAAGTAGCTTCTCTCACTACTCAACAAGCTAGAGAACAAATCATGAAAGAAACCAAAGTGAGTTTAAATTACGAACTTGGACAAATGATTAAAGAAAGTGAAGAAGAGGCAAAGGCGCGTGCAGAACAAACTGCAAAAGATTTAATTGCACAAGCAATCGAACGGAGTGCAGCTGAAACAGTTTCAGAATCAACTGTTTCAGTTGTTACATTACCTAATAATGATATGAAGGGTCGAATTATTGGAAAAGAAGGACGTAATGTTCGTACTTTTGAAACTCTAACTGGAATAGATTTAATTATCGATGATACTCCAGATACAGTATTATTAAGCGGATTTGACCCTGTACGTCGGGAAATTGCTAAAATGGCACTTGAAAAATTAATTCAAGATGGTCGTATTCACCCAGCGCGAATTGAAGAAATGGTAGATAAAGCAACGCGTGAGATGGATGCTAAGATTCGTGAAATCGGTGAAGAAACTGTTTTTGATTTAGGAATAAGTGCAATGCATCCAGATTTAATCAAGATTGTAGGACGTTTAAATTATCGTACAAGTTATGGACAAAATGTTTTAACACATTCAATTGAAGTTGCAAAAATTGCCGGTGTATTAGCTGGTGAATTAGGCGAAGATGTTACTTTAGCGAAACGCGCAGGATTATTACACGATATTGGTAAGGCTGTTGACCATGAAATTGATGGTTCACACGTAGAAATTGGCGTAGAGTTAGCAAAGAAATACCATGAAAATGAAGTAGTAATAAATACTATTGCTTCTCACCATGGGGATGTAGAACCTAAATCAGTAATTGCTGAATTGGTGGCTGCAGCTGATGCTATTTCTGCAGCTCGACCTGGAGCTCGTAGTGAATCACTTGAAAATTACCTTCACCGTCTAGAAAAATTAGAAAGTATTTCTAATGAATTTGAAGGTGTAAGTAAGAGTTATGCAATTCAAGCAGGTCGTGAAGTTCGGGTAATTGTAAAACCTGAACAAATTAATGATTTAGAAGCAACTGTATTAGCTCGAGATATTAAAAATAAGATCGAAAATGAACTTGAATATCCTGGACATATTAAAGTTACTGTAATTCGTGAAACTCGAGCAACAGAGTATGCAAGATAATGGTTAATTATCGATTGAATTAAGAATTTAAATAGAAGAATGCGATTAAACGCATCTTCTATTTTTTTATTGGTCGGAAACTAAAATAATCACTCAAAAAATGTTAAAATATAAAAAGCTAATATTAGATGGGGAAGGGATGAATTGAATGTCAAAAACAAAGTTAACACCAATGATGGAACAATATATGGCAATAAAAAAACAATATCCAGATGCTTTTTTGTTTTATCGTTTAGGTGATTTTTATGAAATGTTTTATGATGATGCTGTTAAAGGTTCGCAAATTTTAGAATTAACATTGACTCAACGTAATCACAACTCTAAAAATTCGATTCCAATGTGTGGTGTTCCTCATCATGCGGTACAAAATTATATCGATATATTAATTGATAAGGGATATAAAGTCGCAATTTGCGAACAAATGGAAGATCCTAAAATGGCTAAGGGAATGGTTAAGCGTGAAGTTACGCAATTAGTAACTCCTGGGACATTAATGGACGAATCTGCAAGTGAAGCAAAAGAAAATAATTATTTAACGGCACTGCATCAAAATGGAAAGCAATTAGGATTTGCATATGTTGATTTATCAACAGGTGAGTTAAAAGTTACAACACTAACAGATATAGACAGTCTTGTAAATGAAATCACAAGTTTGAGAACTAAAGAAATAGTAATTGATGATTCAGTTAGTGATAATGTTATTAAAATTTTAAATAAATTGAAAATAGTAGTCTCGATTCAAAATGATGTTGCTGAACATGCAGAATTTTCATATGCAATTCAAGATTTAGATAATGAAGTTGAAGTAACAGTAATAAAACATTTATTAATGTATTTAAATGTTACCCAAAAGAGAGCATTAATTCATTTGCAAAAAGCAGTTCATTATGAAACATCTTCATTTTTGAAAATGGATCGATTTGCTCAAAGAAATCTTGAGTTGTTGAAGAATTCACGTACTGGAAAGAAATCAGGAACACTACTTTGGATTTTAGATGCTACTAAAACAGCAATGGGCGGTAGATTATTAAAACAATGGATTTCAAGACCATTGCTTTCAAAAAAAGATATTCTAGAACGACAAGCAATTGTAAAAAATTTAATTGATCATTTCTTTGAAAGAAATAATTTACAAGATGAATTGACAAATGTATATGATTTAGAACGTTTAGCTGGAAAAGTCGCATTTGGAAATGTAAATGGACGGGATTTGATTCAATTAAAAACCTCATTAGAACATGTACCTCAAATTCGTTATTTACTTACAGAACTGAACGAAGATGGAATTTATGATAAATTATTAAAACAATTAGATCCTGTTGAAGAAGTAGCAGATTTGATTGAACGAGCAATTGTTGATGATCCTCCAATTTCAGTAACAGATGGTAATTTAATTCGTGAAGGATATAATGACGAATTGGATCAATATGTGGATGCAATGAAGAATGGTAAGAAGTGGCTTGCAGAACTTGAAGAAAAAGAAAGACAAGAAACTGGTATTCATAATTTAAAAATTGGATATAATAAAATATTTGGCTACTTTATTGAGGTTTCAAAAGGAAATGTAAGTAAGGTTCCTGAACGTTTTCAAAGAAAACAAACGCTTGTTAATGCTGAAAGATTTATAACTCCTGAGTTAAAAGAAAAAGAATCATTAATTTTAGGCTCAGAGACTAAAGCACAGGAGTTACAATATAAAATTTTTGTTGATATTCGTGAGCAGATTAAAGATCAAATTAAAAAGTTGCAAAGACTAGCTTCTGGATTAGCTCAATTAGATGTTTTACAAGGTTTTGCAATTGTTAGTGAGAATCATCAATTTGTTCAGCCAAAATTGACTGATAAAGGTCATAATTTGAATATTAAAGCAGGATGGCATCCGGTAGTAGAAGAAGTCATGGGAAGTCAAAGTTATGTTCCAAATGACATAAAAATGGATGAGAATCAGACAATTCTGTTAATCACTGGGCCAAATATGTCTGGTAAAAGTACATATATGCGTCAACTAGCTTTAACAGTAGTTATGGCTCAAATTGGTTGTTTTGTTCCTGCTAAATCAGCAGAAATGCCAATTTTTAATCAAATTTTTACTAGAATTGGTGCTGCAGATGATTTAATTTCAGGTGAATCGACATTTATGGTTGAAATGAAAGAAGCAAATGAAGCATTAACAAATGCTAGTGAAAATAGTTTGATTTTATTCGATGAAATTGGAAGAGGAACAGCAACATATGATGGTATGGCATTAGCCCAAGCGATTATTGAATATATTCATGATAATGTTCACGCTAAAACATTATTCTCAACTCACTATCATGAATTAACTATTTTAGACCAAGAATTAAATCATCTTACAAATGTTCATGTTGGAGCAGTAGAGAAAAATGGCGAATTAATTTTCTTGCATAAAATGCAACCTGGACCAGCCGATAAATCGTATGGAATTCATGTTGCTAAATTAGCTGGAATGCCTGATAAATTATTGCAACGTGCGGATGTTATTTTAAAGGATTTAGAGAAAAAAGATATAGATATTGAAGATACTACTTATAAGCCAAATGAAGTGGATGAAACTGGTCAAGTTGAAGAACAATTGTCACTTTTCAAACCGGAAAATATTAAATTATCTTCAAATGAGGAAAAATTATTACAAGATATTAAGGAAACGAATTTATTATCTTTGACACCACTAGAGGTAATGAATAAAGTTAATGAATGGCAACAAAGATTAACGCACAAGAAGTAAGGAAGGTTAAAATGGCTAAAATTCATGAGTTACCAGAAATTTTAGCAGATCAAATTGCTGCTGGTGAAGTAATTGAACGACCTAGTTCTGTAATTAAAGAATTAGTAGAAAATTCGATTGACGCAAATAGTAGTAGAATTGATATTTTAGTGCAGGATTCTGGATTAAAGAAAATCGAAGTTATTGATAATGGTGGAGGAATTGCTTCAAGTGATGTAGAACTTGCGTTTCAACGACACGCAACAAGTAAAATTAGTGATCGTGATGATCTATTTAGAGTTAGAACTTTAGGTTTTCGTGGAGAAGCGTTGCCAAGTATTGCGTCAGTCGCTGATGTAAGTCTTGAAACATTAGAAAAAAACGAAACAATTGGGACAAAAATCCATATTAAAGGCGGAAAAATTCTTGAAAAAGAATCTTATGGTGGCCGAAATGGAACGCGTATCCAAGTTAACCAATTATTTTATAATACACCTGCTCGTTTGAAGTATTTAAAATCACCTCAAACAGAATTGTCAGTGATTTCTGATTGTGTTAACCATTTAGCAATGAGTCATCCAGAAATTGTATTTTCCTTAAGTAATAATGGAAGAACATTACTAAAAACCTCAGGAAATGGTAACTTACAACAAGTTGCTAGTGCAATCTATGGAGTAAAAAATGCTACCCAATTAATTCAAATTCAAAAACAAGACGCTGATTTTTCAATTTCAGGATTAACTTCATTACCTAAATTAACTAGAGCTTCTCGTAATTATATTAGCATTTTATTAAATGGTCGCTTTATTAAAAACAATCAATTAACAAAAGCAATTATTAAAGGATATGGTTCGAAATTAATGGTAGGTAGATATCCAATTTCTATTATTAATATAAAATTAGATCCTTTACTTGTAGATGTTAACGTTCATCCTACAAAACAAGAAGTTCGAATAAGCAAAGAAGATCAACTATGTAATCTTTTGACTAATGCAATTTATCAGCAAATTAGTCAAGAAAGATTGATTCCAAGTGCAATCGAAAATTTAAAATCGCATGATCGAAATAATAAAGCAGAAACTAATCAACAACTGAATATGGGATTAAGTGAAAACTCAAGTTCATATCAAACAGTTGAAAGAAAACAAGAAGTATTAGATGCAGTACTTGGAAATAATCCAAATGAAGAAGTTGAGAATATTGTCAAGAAAAAATATATAGCTCAACATTTTGAAAATCCGATTATTATTGAAAACAAAAAACAGCTTAACTCTAAATTGGTTCAGCGTTGGGATGATTGTTATTCAAATAAAAATGAAATAGAAACTAAAGAGCATTTTAAAGTTGAAAAAGATAAAAAAGTTTTTCCAGATTTGAAATATATTGGTCAGTTACACGGAACATACTTATTAACAGAATCGGATGATGGATTCTATATATTAGATCAGCATGCGGCGCAAGAAAGAATCAAATATGAATATTATCGTAAAGAAATTGGTAATGTTGATACAACACAACAAAAATTGTTAGTGCCAATTGTATTAACATTTACTGTGAGTGAAGCACTAAAAGTTCAAGAAAATATTGATAAATTACATGATTTAGGGATAAACTTAGAGGATTTTGGACAAAATACCTATATTATTCATGAACATCCTGTTTGGATTCCTAAGGGTAAAGAAGAACAGATTATTAAGCAATTAATCGAGGAATGCATTAAGAATCCACAGTTAACTATTGCGAAATTTAGAGAAGAAACGGCAATAATGATAAGTTGTAAGCAATCAATAAAAGCTAATCATCATTTAGAACAAGTTCAAGCAGTTTCATTGTTAAAGCAACTTAAACAATGTGAAAATCCGTTTAATTGTCCACATGGTAGACCAACAGTGATTGAATTTACTAATAAAGATATGGAACGAATGTTTAAAAGAATCCAAGATAATCACCATTCATTACGTGAAAATCAGAATTCAGGAGTAGATTAAAATGTATGAGTATTTAATTGGAAAAATTACTGCAGTTAATCCACATTATATTGTAATAGAAGTTAATGGGATTGGATATCAAATTCAGGTAGCAAACCCTTTTAGATATCAAGAAAATAAAGAACAAAAAGTTTATGTTTATCAAGCAGTGCGTGAAAATGATATCACTCTATATGGCTTTTATGATTTAGCTGAAAAACAATTGTTTATGAAACTAATTAGTGTATCTGGAATTGGCCCTAAGAGTGCATTAGCAATATTGGCAACTAATGATCAAGGTGGATTTGTTGCAGCAATAAATGCTGATGATGAAAATTATTTAACTAAATTTCCAAGTATTGGTAAGAAAACTGCCAAGCAAATTATTTTAGATTTAAAAGGAAAAATGGATGATGTTGAAACACCAACACCTATTATTGATCAACAAAATTTAGCTTTGGATTTTGTTGAAGAATCACCATATTTAAAGGAAGCTTTAGAAGCAATGCTCAGTTTAGGTTATACTAAGACAGAAGTAAAACGAGTAAGTAAGAAACTGGAAAAGTTTAATGGCCATTCTACGGATGATTATTTACGCGAAGCATTAAAATTAGTTTTGAAGAAATGATTCTAATTGTTTTTAATTGAAAGGAGAACACATGGTAGATCATAATCGTGTAGTTTCAGGTGAAATTATTGATGATAATGAAGAGTTTAATCAATTAAGTTTACGGCCACAGTTTTTAAATCAATATATTGGTCAGCAAAAGATTAAAAATGAAATATCAATTTATATAGAAGCTGCAAAACAACGTGAGGAATCATTAGACCATGTATTATTATATGGACCTCCTGGATTAGGGAAGACTACATTAGCAGCTGTAATTGCAAACGAATTGCAAGTTAATTTGAAAACAACAACTGGGCCAGCAATTGAAAAGCCGGGCGATTTAGTTGCAATTTTGAATGAACTTGAACCTGGGGACGTTCTTTTTATTGATGAAATACATCGACTACCAAAAAATGTTGAGGAAATTTTATATTCTGCAATGGAAGATTTTTATATTGATATTATTGTAGGGCAAGATTCAACGGCACATCCGGTACATTTCCCATTGCCTCCATTTACCTTAATTGGAGCGACAACGCGAGTAGGAATGTTGTCAGCTCCATTGCGTGCTCGATTTGGTATTTTAGGGCACATGAGTTATTACACTGAGAATGAACTTGCGGCAATCGTTGAACGTTCTGCAGAGGTATTTAATACTAAAATAGATACAGAAGGTGCACATGAAATTGCTCGGCGTTCTCGAGGAACTCCTCGAATCACTAATCGGTTACTTAAGCGTATTCGCGATTTTTCTCAAGTGTCAAATAAAGAGACAATCGATCAGGAAATAGTTAAATATGCATTAGATTTATTGCGTATTGATGAAAAAGGATTAGATGATAATGATCGGGAATTACTTAAAACTATGATCTTACTTTATAATGGTGGACCAGTAGGACTATCAACTATTTCGGCAAACGTAGGTGAAGAAACTGATACAATTGAAGATGTAATCGAGCCTTATTTATTACAAATCGGTTTTATAAAAAGAACGCCTCGAGGTCGAATTGTGACAGATAAGGCGTATAAACATTTGAAAATTGACAAATTAGAAAAATAAGAAGGGTGACTATAATGACAGAAGAAAACTTAAAGACAGAAGATTTTGATTATTATTTACCTCATGAATTAATCGCACAAACACCTTTAAAAGAACGTGATGAAGCTAGAATGTTAGTTTTAAATGCCAAAACTGGTGAATATAAAGATGATTATTTTTATGATATCATTGATTATTTAAATCCTGGTGATGCAGTTGTCATGAATGATTCTCGTGTCATGCCAGCACGTATATATGGGGTTAAACCTGATACTGGTGGTCATTTGGAAGTGTTGTTATTGAACAATACTGAAGGGGACAACTGGGAAACTCTTGTAAAACCAGCTCGTAGAGCAAAAGTCGGTACTAAGATTTCTTTTGGTAATGGAGAATTAACTGCTACGGTCACAAAGGAATTGGAACATGGTGGCAGAATGATTGAATTTCATTATGATGGCATTTTTATGGAGATTTTAGAAAAATTAGGGGAAATGCCACTTCCACCATATATTAAGGAAAAATTAGACGATCCAGAAATGTATCAAACTGTATATTCAAAGGAAATTGGTTCAGCAGCAGCTCCTACAGCTGGCTTTCATTGGACAAAAGAATTATTAAAAAAAGTAGAAGACAAGGGAATTAAATTAGTATATCTAACTCTTCATGTAGGTTTAGGAACATTTAGACCTGTAAGTGAAGAAAATATTGCTGACCATAAAATGCATAGCGAATTTTATAGTTTATCTCAAGAAGCAGCAGATACGTTAAATGAAGTAAAGCAAAATGGTGGACGGATTGTTGCTACTGGAACAACTTCTATTAGAACACTTGAAACAATTGGTACAAAATTTAATGGAGAAATTAAAGCTGATAGTGGCTGGACAGATATTTTCATTAAACCTGGATATGAATGGAAGGTAGTAGATGCTTTCATTACAAACTTCCATTTACCAAAATCAACTTTAGTAATGTTAGTAGCAGCATTTACTGGTCGAAATAATATTTTGAATGCATATGAACATGCCGTAAAAGAAAAATACCGTTTCTTTAGTTTTGGTGATGCAATGTTCATTCATAAGTAATTAAGGAGGAACAGATGACTGAACCTGCAATTAAATATCATTTAATAAAAAAAGAAAAACACACAGGAGCACGTTTAGGTGAAATAGAAACTCCACATGGAACTTTTCCAACGCCTATTTTTATGCCAGTAGGTACACAAGCTACTGTAAAAGCAATGTCGCCTGAAGAACTTGAAGATTTAGGAGCAGACATTATTTTATCTAACACATATCATTTATGGCTTCGTCCAGGAGAAGATCTTGTAGAAGAAGCTGGTGGTTTACATAAATTTATGAGATGGAATAAAGGAATTCTAACGGATTCTGGTGGTTTTCAAGTATTTTCATTAGCGGAATTAAGAAATATTACCGAAGAAGGAGTTCATTTTAAAAATCATTTAAATGGACAAAAAATGTTTTTATCACCTGAAAAAGCTATTCATATTGAAAATGCTTTAGGGGCAGATATTATGATGAGTTTCGATGAATGTCCACCATTTTTTGAAAGTTATGATTATATCAAGGAATCAGTTGAACGTACTAGTCGTTGGGCAGAGAGAGGATTAAAAGCACACAAAAATCCTGAAACACAAGCGTTATTTGGAATAGTACAAGGTGGAGGACATGAAGATTTACGTAAACAAAGTGCACGTGATCTAGTTTCAATGGACTTTCCTGGTTATTCAATTGGAGGATTATCTGTTGGTGAATCTAAAACTGAAATGAATCATGTGCTAGATTTTACTACGCCATTATTACCTGAAAATAAACCAAGATATTTGATGGGAGTAGGTTCTCCAGATGCATTAATTGATGGTGTAATTCGAGGTGTAGATATGTTTGACTGTGTTCTACCAACTAGAATTGCGCGTAATGGAACTTGCATGACAAGTCATGGAAGGTTGGTAGTTAAAAATGCTAAGTATGCACATGATTTTACTCCAATTGATGAAAATTGTAATTGTTATGCATGTCGTAACTATACTCGAGCATATATTCGTCACTTATTTAAAGCTGGAGAAACATTAGGAATCAGATTAACAAGTTATCATAACTTATATTTCTTAACACATTTAATGAAGAAAGTTCGTCAAGCAATTATAGATGATAATTTATTAGATTTTAGACAAGAATTTTTTGAACAATATGGGTTAAATGTGCGTAATCCAAAGAATTTTTAAGATTTTGGGTTAAATATAGTAACAAATACATTTTTTTGGTATAGTTATCTTTAGACTTAATTTAAGGAGTGAATTTGTTATGTTTATGCTTGGAGCAGCACAAAGTGGCGGATTATTTTCAATCATTATGTTGGTATTAATGTTTGCCATTATGTATTTCTTATTAATCAGACCACAAAAGAAACAACAACAACAATGGCAAAATATGATTAATAATTTAAAACGTGGTGATCATGTAATTACACGTGGCGGTTTGCATGGTGTTATTGACGAAATTGATACTGCTAATAAAACTGTTACATTAAATTGTGATGGTATTTTCTTACTATTTAGTTTGAATGCAATTGGTAATGTTCAAAAAGCTGACGTTCAATCTGAAGTTAAAGAAGAAAAGCCAGCAAAAAAAGAAGAAACTAAAGAAGATGCTACTAAAGCAGAAGAATCTTCAAAAGAAGAAAAATAATTTTATTATTTTTGATTAAAGAGCACTGATAATTAATTTTATCAGTGCTCTTTTTTGGTTTTAATTCGTTAAAAATTAGAAAAATGAATAATTAAGCAAAAAAATATTTCATTAATTATAATAATTTATTATTTATAATTAGATAATATTTTATTTATAAATATATAAACGAAAATGCCTTTGTTGACACATTTGTTTAATTTTATCTTAAAATTAATATCTTTATAATACGTAAAAAAACTTATGTATTTGTTAAAAAAATATAAAATCCAGCCTTGACACGCATTGCTAAATGATATAATTTTTAGTTATCGAATGTTTCGATATACGAAATATATGAGGAGGCAGTTGAATGGGAATAATGGATGCACAGGAAATTATGGATACAATCCCAAATCGTTATCCAATTTGCTATGTTGATTATGTAGATGAAATAATTCCTAATCAAAAAATTGTAGCAACAAAAAATGTCACAATTAATGAATCATATTTTAGAGGGCATTTTCCTGGAAATCCAGTAATGCCTGGAGTATTAATAATTGAAACTCTTGCTCAAGTAGCATCGATTTTAATTTTAAAATCAGAAGAGTTTAAAAATAAAACAGCGTATTTGGGTGCAATTCAAAATGCTAAATTCAAAAAAATGGTTAAGCCCGGTGACGTACTAAAATTAGAGTGCTCAATCGTTAAGCAAAGAGCAAATATTGGAATTGTAGACGCTAAAGCATATGTAAATGGGAAAACAGTTTGTTCAACAAAATTAATGTTTATTGTTTCATTAAAAGATGAACAAAATAATAAACTATAAAAAACGAGTTAATATTTTTAATATGCATTTTATCGATAATGGTATTAAGATTTAAATTTATTTCATAGAGAAAAGATGAATTGATTTATAAGGGAGGTAAAGATAATTGAAAAAAGTTCAAATTAAAAATTTCGCAAGTTACACTCCTGAATTAACAGTTTCTAATGACGATTTGAGCCAAATAATGGATACATCTGATGAATGGATAAAATCAAGAACAGGGATTTCAAATCGAAAGATTAGTTTAAATGAAAATACTTCAGATTTATGCTTAAAAGTTGCACAAAAGTTAATTCAGAAAAACAACATTAATGTAAATGATATAGGATTGATTATTGTTGCAACAATGTCACCAGATGCTTGCACACCATCAACTAGTGCAATTGTTCAAGGAAAATTAAATGCCAAGAACGCAATGGCTTTTGATATTTCAGCAGCATGTTCAGGATTTATTTATGGACTTGAAATTGCTCAAAAAATGATACGTCAATCATCATTTAAATATTCAATCGTTATTGGTGGTGAAGTCCTTTCTAAAGAAGTTGATTGGACAGATCGAACATGTGCCGTTTTATTTGGTGATGGTGCTGCTGGTGCATTACTTGAAAATGATGCTCAAGTAGAAAGCTTTTATGAAGCAGATGTAAAAACTTTTGGTGAACTTGGAGACAGATTAGTTGCAGGTCAAACAGATCCGATTCAAGCATTCCCACCTAAAGAATTTACTAAATTTCACCCATTTGAAATGGATGGACGTGCTGTTTATAAATTTGCAACAAGCGAAGTTCCACAATCGATGATGCGGGCAAGTAAAACTAATCAAATTGATTTTGATAAGATTGATTATTTTGTCTTGCATCAAGCAAATTACAAAATCATCAAGTCAATTGCAAAGAAAATAAAGCAACCACTTGATAAGTTTCCAATGGATATGGATAAATATGGAAACACTTCTGCAGCTAGCATTCCATTAATGCTTGCAGATCTACAAGAAAACAACAAATTACATGAAGGTCAATTGTTAATGCTTGCTGGATTTGGTGGCGGATTAACAATTGGAAGTCAAATTATCAAACTTTAAGGAGAATTTAAAATGACAGAAGAACAAATTTTTGAAAAAGTACGTGAAATTGCAGCAGAACAATTGGATATTGAACAAGATGAAATTAAGTTAACATCAAATGTTAAAGAAGATTTAGATGCTGATAGTTTAGATTTCTTTGAAATTATGAATGAATTGGAAGATGAATTCGATATTGAATTAGATTCAAACGAAAACATTCAAACAATTAATGATGTTGTAAATTACGTAAAACAAAAAATCGATCAAAAATAATTAATGACGGTTTAAATTATGAAAAATAATTGGGGAATAATGTTTAGTGGGCAAGGTGCCCAAAAGACAGGAATGGGATTGGATTGTTATTCAAATAGTCCAATTTTTAAAACAGTAATTGATAATGCAAGTGATATTTTGGGATGGAATGTAGTAGATGCATTGAAAAATCAAAATGATGAATTATCAAAAACTAAATTTGTACAACCTAGTTTAGTTGCCGTAAGTGTTGGCTTATATAAGATGCTTATTCACGATGTTCCTAATTTGAATATTAAAGCATATGTTGGTTTATCTTTAGGAGAGTATTCAGCATTGATTGCTAGTCAAAAATTAAATTTCGATGATGGAATGAGACTCTTAAAAATACGAGCAAATGCTATGCAAAAAGATAGTGAAAATGTAAAAAGTGCAATGGCTGCTGTACTTAAGCCAACTGATACGGAAAAAATAACTGAAATTTGTAATCAACTATCGGATGGAGATGAATTAGTGCAAATTGCAAACTATAATTCACCTTCTCAAGTTGTTTTAGGTGGGACTGAAAGGGCACTTGAAAAAGCCCTTGAAGAAATAAACGAAATGAATTTAGCAGGTAAGACAATTCAATTAAAAGTTTCAGGTGCATTTCATACTCCTCTATATCAAAATACAAAGACCATATTACAAAAAGAATTAGAGAATATTGCTTTTACAGATAATGATCAAATGGTATTTAGTAATACTACTGGCAAGTGCTTTGACCAACAAACTATTTCAGAAATATTAGCTAAGCAAGTTATTAATCCTACTCATTTTAATGACTGTATTATAAATATGATTAATAAATGTAAAGTTGATTCAGTACTTGAAATTGGAAGTGGAAAAGCCCTTACTAAATTTGCTAAACAAATTGATCCAGCACTTAAACGTAGTAAGATTGACAGTTATCGAAGCTATTTGAAATTTATAGAAAATATGGGAGAAAATAAATGAATTTAAAAGATAAAAATGTACTTATTACAGGGTCAACGCGTGGAATTGGTGCAGAAATAGCAATTCAATTTGCTGAACAAGGTGCTAATATTATTTTAAATGGACGTCATGAAAGTACAGAAATGCTTGATAAAATTAAAAATATGGGTGTGAACGCATATTATGTGCAAGCTGATATTGCGGATGCAACTGATGTCGATAAAATGATTCAACAATTAAAAGATCAACAAATTGATATTGATATTTTAGTTAATAATGCAGGAATTACACGTGATAAATTACTTATTGGAATGAAAGAAAAAGATTTCGAAGATGTAATTAATATAAATTTACTAGGTGCATTTCGTGTCACACAACCAATTTTCAAGCAAATGTTGAAAAGACGTACTGGTGTAATTATTAATATGGCAAGTGTTGTAGGTATTCATGGAAATATTGGTCAAATTAATTACGCAGCAAGTAAGGCTGGGTTAATTGGATTTACAAAAACACTTGCAAGAGAAGGAGCATTGCGTAATGTGAGATGTAATGCAATTGCGCCAGGAATGATTGAAAGTGACATGACTAGAAAAATTGAAGAAAAAAGAAGAAAAGAAATTAAAAATCAAATTCCATTAAATCGTTTTGGGACAATAAGTGAAGTTGCATCTTGTGCACTTTTCTTAGCACAAAATGATTATTTAACTGGACAAACAATTACAGTTGATGGCGGAATGACAATGTAGGGAAGTGAAATAATGACAAGAGTAGTAGTTACTGGAATGGGAGCAGTTACCCCAATTGGTAATGATGTTGAAACTTTTACTGATAATGCATATCAAGGAAAAATTGGAATTAATAAAATTACAAAATTTGATTCAACAGATACAGGCGTTACTGTAGCGGGTGAAGTTAAAGACTTTGATCCAGCTAAACTTGTTGGAAAAAAACAAGCAAAACGAATGGATTTATTTTCACAATATGCATTAGATGCAGCTATTCAAGCAATGAATCAAGCACAAATTGATTCTGAAAATACTAAAGATGAAGATTTAGGTGTAATTTTTGGATCAGGTATTGGTGGGTTGACTACAATCCAAAATCAAATAATTAAAATGCATGATAAAGGACCACAACGAGTTTCACCTTTATTTGTTCCTACAGCAATTGCCAATATGGCTGCTGGAAATATTGCAATCCGATTTAATGCTAAAAATATTTGTACAGCGATTGTAACTGCATGTGCAACTGGAACTAACTGTATTGGGGAAGCTTATCGACAAATTAAAGAAAATCGTGCTGAAGTAATGATTTGCGGTGGTTCTGAAGCATCAGTTAATGAAATCGGAATTGCAGGATTTAAGGCGTTAAATGCTCTTTCAACAAAAGAAAATTCAGCTGAAGCATCAATCCCATTTGATAAAAAGAGATCAGGATTTGTTTTAGGAGAAGGCGCAGGTGCATTAGTTATTGAGAGCTTAGAACATGCACAAAAACGCAATGCGAAAATTTTAGGAGAAATTATTGGATATGGAAGTAATTGTGATGCATATCATATTACTTCACCAGATCCATCTGGAGTATCACAAGGTCGAGCAATGCAATTAGCAATGGATGAGGCTAACTTAAAAGCCGATGAAATTGGATATATTAATGCTCATGGAACATCAACAAAAGCAAATGATGCAGGTGAAACACTTGCCATTAAGCATGTATTCGGGGAAAATAGTAAGGTAAAAGTTAGCAGCTCAAAATCAATGACAGGTCATTTACTTGGTGCTGCTGGTGCAATTGAGGCAGTTTTAACAATTGATGCGTTAAATAAGCAGATTGTTCCGCCTAACGTAGGCTTGACTGAACAGGATGAAGAATGCGATATTAATGTTGTTACTAAAGCAACTGCAGATGAAAATCTTGAATATGCGTTGAGTAATTCATTTGGCTTTGGCGGACATAATGCAGTACTAGCATTTAAAAGATGGAGTGAATAGAATTGGATTTTAAAGAAATTAATCAAATTATTGATAAATTTAATAATTCAACTTTACGTGAATTAGAAATTAATGAAGGACAATTTCATTTACGTTTAAGCAAAAATGAAAATATGACACCTGTTGTAAATTCAGTAGAAAAAAATATTAACACAAACACATCTGAAAATGTATCAGAAACAAAAGATTTAACTGATGTAACAACTGAAAATGTTATTAAGTCACCAATGGTAGGTACCGTTTATTTGCAACCAGAACCTGGAAAAGATAAATATGTAACTAAAGGTTCAAAGGTAAAACAAGGAGACGTTGTTTGCATCATTGAAGCAATGAAAATGATGACAGAAGTTAAAAGCAATGTTTCTGGTGTAATTGAAGATGTTTTAGTTGAAAATGAAGATCTTATTGAATTTGATCAACCATTATTCAAAGTGAAAGAAGGATAATTCTTGGAATTAGGTTTAAATGAAATTAAACAAATTATTCCGCATCGTTATCCAATGTTACTGATTGATAAAGTTACAGAATTAGTTCCTGGCGAAAAGGCAGTAGCAATCCGTAATGTAACTAATCATGAAGAGATTTTTAATGGCCATTTCCCTAACAATCCTGTATTACCTGGAGTATTGATTGTAGAATCATTAGCACAAACAGGAGCAGTAGCGTTATTGTCAATGGATAAGTTTAAGGGAAAAACGGCCTATTTTGGTGGAATTAAAAATGCTAAATTTCATCATATGGTTAAACCAGGAGATACGATGCGTTTAGTAGTTGAATTAACAAAATTACGTGATCATGTTGGAAGCGGAAAAGGAATTGCTTACGTTAATGATCAAAAGGTATGTACTGCTGAATTAACATTTATGATAGGAGACTAAAAATGTTTAAGAAAAT
Organism: uncultured Ligilactobacillus sp.; assembly: GCA_944326135.1. Lineage (GTDB taxonomy): Bacteria > Bacillota > Bacilli > Lactobacillales > Lactobacillaceae > Ligilactobacillus > Ligilactobacillus cholophilus. The sequence continues at coordinate 45,871 of CALVCU010000016.1, forward strand.
TTTAGTTGCAAATCGGGGAGAAATTGCTGTTCGAGTAATTCGAACTTTAAAAGAAATGGGAATTCAAACAGTTGCAATCTACTCATTAGCTGATAAAGATAGCTTACATGTACAATTAGCAGATGAAGCAGTTTGTGTTGGTGGAAATAAGTCCCAAGATTCATATTTAAATATGAAAGCAATTTTATCAGCTGCAGTGGGTACTGGAGCTGAAGCAATCCACCCTGGATTTGGTTTTTTGTCAGAAAATAGTCAATTTGCACAATTATGTGAACAATGTGGCATTACATTTATTGGCCCTAAACCAGAAACAATTGAATTAATGGGAAATAAAGCAAATGCTCGAATTCAAATGCAACAAAGCAAAGTTCCTGTAATTCCAGGAAGTGAAGGATTTATCCATAGCGTTGATGAAGCAATTAAAATTGCAAATAAAGTAGGTTATCCAGTAATGTTAAAAGCTGCAAGTGGCGGTGGTGGAAAAGGAATTCGTTTAGTAAAAAATGAAGTTGAACTACGTAAAGCCTTTTACCAAGCACAACAAGAAGCTTTGAGTTCGTTTAATGATGATCGAATGTACTTAGAAAAAGTTATGAAAAACGTTAAGCACTTAGAGGTTCAAGTTTTTAGAGATGAAAATGGCCACGTTGCATACTTACCTGAACGTGATTGTTCTGTTCAAAGAAATAAGCAAAAAATAATTGAGGAAAGTCCTTGTTCGATTTTGAAAAATGATGAAAGAATGGAACTAGGAAAAATCGCAATAAAAGCGACTGAATCACTTAATTATTTAAATACTGGAACAATTGAATTTTTAATGGACGAACATCATAATTTTTATTTCATGGAAATGAATACACGAATTCAAGTAGAACACACTATTAGTGAAATGGTAACAGGTGTAGATATTGTTAAAGCACAAGTATTAATTGCTAATGGTGATGATTTGCCATTCACTCAAGATGATCTAAAAGCTCATGGAACATCTATTGAATGTCGTGTAAATGCAGAAGATCCTCAAAATAATTTCTGCCCAGCAAGTGGAACTGTTGATTATTTATATTTACCAACGGGAAATTTAGGTGTACGTATAGACACTGAACTTTATCCACAAGCTACTGTATCTCCATTTTATGATTCAATGGTTGCAAAAGTTGTGTCATGGGGACCAACACGTGATGAAGCAATTGCTAAAATGAAACGTTTGTTAGATGAAATTATTATAAAAGGAATTAAAACTAATATTGAATTTCATCAAGCGTTTCTATGTGATAATCAATTTATGCAAGACAATGTATCAACAGAGTATTTAGAAAAAGAATTCTTACCAGAATGGAAGAAAGGACGATTTGATGCAACTTTATAATAAAAAAAATAGACTTAGTCAACAGCATATTAAAGCTAATAAAGAAGCAGAAAAAGACGTTCCTGATAATTTGTGGATTCAATGTCCAAAATGTCATCGTGAGTTTTTCCATGACAAATTGAATTGTTATCAAACATGTTATTATTGCGATTATGGTTTCCGAATTGGAGCTAGACAACGATTAAAATGGCTTGTTGATGATTTTCAAGAATTTAATGAAAAAATTCCTGAAAATGATCCAATTGATTTTCCAAATTATATGGATAAAATTGAAAAATGTCGAGAAAAGACAGGCGTTGATGAATCCATCTTAACAGGAGTAGCACAAATTCATGATGTTTCTTTTGCATTAGGTATTATGGATCCTGGATTTATCATGGGATCTTTAGGTAGTGTTACAGGTGAAAAGATTACAAGAATGTTTGAATATGCTACTAAAAAGAATTTACCTGTTGTTATTTTTACTTCATCTGGTGGAGCAAGAATGCAAGAAGGAATTTATTCATTAATGCAAATGCAAAAAGTTTCACAAGCAATTGCTCAGCACTCAGCAGCAGGATTATTTTACTTATCTGTTTTAACAGATCCAACAACTGGTGGTGTAACAGCTAGTTATGCAAATCAAAGTGATATTATTTTGGCTGAACCACATGCATTAATTGGATTTGCAGGTAGAAGGGTTATTGAACAAACCATGCATCAAAAAATAAGTGATGATTTACAATCTGCTGAAACCTTAATGCAAAATGGATTTTTAGATGGAATTGTTAAACGTCCTGAGGAAAAAGAAATTATTTATCAATTAATCAAATTGAATCGAAAGGAGTAGTGAAATAGATGACTTATAAGCATGAAAATGTCGCTAAAATTGTTGAAAAGGCACGTGCAAAAGACAAAATTACTGCTTCTGAGCTGATTAATTTTATATTTAATGATTTTTATGAGTTGCATGGCGATCGTGCAATGGAAGATGATAAAGCGATTATTGGTGGTTTAGCATATTTTAATGGACAACCAGTTACAGTAATTAGTACAGACAAGGGAAATACCCCTCAAGAAAAAATTGAACGTCACTTTGGATGTCCTACACCTGCTGGATATCGTAAAGCACGCCGATTAATGAAACAAGCAGAAAAATTTCAAAGACCTGTTTTGATCTTTGTTAATACTGCTGGTGCATATCCTGGCGTCGAAGCTGAAGAAGAAGGTCAGGGTTATTCAATTGCTCAAAATTTAATTACAATGAGTGAATTAAAAACGCCAATAATCACGGTAATTACTGGTGAAGGTGGAAGTGGTGGTGCTTTGGCACTTGCCGGTTCAGATTCAGTTTGGATGCTTGAAAATAGTATTTATTCTGTTTTATCACCTGAAGGGTTTGCTTCAATTTTATGGAAAGATAGTTCTAGAGCAGACGAAGCTGCTGAAATCTTGAAGTTGGATCCAGCAAGTTTATTAAAGCAACATGTAATTGAAGGGATCATTCCTGAAAGCGAAAATCATAAAATGATTTGCGATGATATTGCAAAGGTATTGCAAGATGAATTAGATCGTTTACAAAAGCTTTCAATATCAGAATTAATTGAAAAAAGACACCAACGTTTTCGCAAATTTTAGAATGATTGGTGTAATTGAATTTTAACTATTAACTTATGTTATGAGGTATGACCCAAATTAAGAACAAAATGCAAGTATTGTCGTATTTTATTAAGTTGGGAGTAAATTAATGGGAGAAGAATTATTATTAAATAAAAAAATTCTAGTTATGGGAGTTGCTAATAAGCGTTCTATTGCTTGGGGATGTGCTAAGACAATGGAAGAACAAGGTGCAACAATCATTTATACATATCAAAATGAACGAATGAAGAAAAGCATTCAAAAATTAGTGCCAAATGAAAAATATTTAATTGAATGTGATGTTTCTTCAGACGAAAATATAAAAAATGCATTTGCAGAAGTTGAAAAAAGATTCGGAAAAGTTGATGGAATCGTGCATTCAATTGCATATGCAAATCGTGAAGAGTTACAAGGCGATATCATGAATACAAGTCGAGAAGGATATGAAATGGCACAAGACATTTCGGCATATTCATTGATTGCTGTTGCAAAATATGGAAAAGATATTTTAAATAATCCAGCAAGCATTGTAACTTTGACATATATGGGATCAACACGTGCAATTCCTAACTATAATGTTATGGGAGTAGCAAAAGCTGCATTGGAATCAAGTATGCGGTATTTGGCACGCGATATGGGAAAATTTGGTGTCCGTGTTAATGCAATTTCTGCAGGAGCAATGAAAACTTTAGCGGTTACGGGAGTGGCCGATCATTCAAGTTTGTTAAAAGAATCTGAACGCCGTACAGTTGATCATCATTCAGTGACTCTTGAAGAAATTGGTGGAGTATGTGCATTCTTAATGAGTGACTTATCCAAAGGGATTGTTGGTGATGTGATTTATGTTGATAAAGGGGTTCATTTAATTTAATCAAAAATCTCTTGCTGAAACCCAAAGTAACTATTACAATGAAATTGTAACAATTAAGAAAGCGATGGGGGACCAGCTTTGAAAGATCGAAAAACACTTTTCATCATTTTTGGTGCTACAGGAGATTTAGCACAAAGAAAATTATATCCAGCATTATTTAATTTATATCAAAAGGGATTTTTGAAAGATAAATTTGCTGTAATTGGGACAGCTAGACGTCCATGGACAAATGAACATTTACAAGAAGTAGTTCGTAATAGTGTTGCTGATATGGAATATAGTGCGCTTGAAATTAATCAATTTGCAAGTCATTTTTATTACCAATCACATAATGTTACTGATACACAACATTATGAAACTTTAAATAAGTTGGCAGATCAACTAGATAAAAAGTATGATATTGGTGGAAATCGTATTTTTTATTTAGCAACTTCACCAGCATTTTTTGGTACAATTGCAAAACATTTACGAACACAAAAATTAGTAACTGAAAATGGTTATAATCGTCTTGTAATTGAAAAGCCATTTGGACATAATTTGAAAACTGCTAAAGATTTAAATGATAGTATTTCAAAATATTTTGATGAGAAAGACATTTTCCAAATTGATCATTATTTAGGAAAAGAAATGGTACAAAGTATCTATGCAATTCGTTTTGCTAATCCTATTTTTAGTTCACTTTGGAATAATCGATACATTTCTAATATTCAAATCACAGTTGGTGAGGTATTAGGTGTCGAAGAGCGAGCTGGTTATTATGAGAATGTTGGCGCTTTAAGAGATATGGTTCAAAATCATATCTTACAACTTGTCTCATTACTAACAATGAATGCACCAGTCGCTTATAATGCAGACGATATTGAGCGTGAAAAAATTAGTGCGCTTAAATCATTGAAAATTTATGAGCCAGATGAAGTTTCTAGAAACTTCATTCGTGGTCAATATGGTCCTGCATATGGTATGCCAGCATATCGTGAAGAAAGTCAAGTTTCGAAAGATTCAATGACTGAAACGTTTGTTGCTGGAAAAATCCAAGTTAACAATATGAATTTTGCGGATGTTCCTATTTATATTCGAACAGGTAAAAGAATGGCAGTTAAAGGCACTCGTATTGATGTTGTCTTTAAAGATATGCCAAATAATATTTTTTCAAATGAAAAATTAAATCCAAATGTTTTAACAATTAACATTGATCCTAATCCAGGAACAAGTTTACGTTTGAATGAAAAAGAGGTTAGTGAAACAAGCTATCCAGTAAGTAGCGTTACAATGAATTTTAGGCATAGTTCAGCATTAAAGGCGAAGACGCCTGAAGCGTATGAGAAATTATTATTTGATGTTATTAAAGGTGATGCTACAAACTTCGTTCATTGGAAAGAAGTCGAGTATTCTTGGAAATTTATTGATGCTATTCGTGAAGCATGGGATCAAAATGGACAAGATCCTGCAATTTTCCCTAATTACGAATGTGGATCAATGGGGCCACGCGAAGCAGATGAATTGCTTATTCGCGATGGAAATTATTGGGAATTTAATCCATTAAGATAGAATAAACGTTAATTATAAGTGTTTATATTGAACAGTAATTCGATGTAAAATAACTTATAGTTAACGTTTTTTTTATGTGAGGTGATTTTATATAATGAGAAAAATTATTCATGTGGATATGGATGCTTTTTATGCATCTATTGAAATGCGAGATGATCCACAGTTAAAGAATGTTCCTCTTGTTATATCAAGAAATCCGCAGCATACAAATGGACGCGGAGTAGTAGCAACAGCTAATTATATAGCGCGATCATTTGGAATTCATTCAGCTATGAGTGCACAAGAAGCATTAAAATTATGCCCAGATGCACATTTTAAGCAACCAGATTTTCCTAAGTACAAAAAAGTATCTCATCAAATTCATGAAATCTTCCATGAATATACTGATAAAATTGAACCAGTAGCATTTGATGAAGCTTATTTAGATGTAACTGAAAATAAACCAAGAATTGAAGATCCAGTTGCGTTGGCTCACAAGATGCAACAAGAAATTTATGATAAAGTACATTTAACGTGCTCAACTGGAATTTCATATAATAAATTTTTAGCTAAACTGGCATCTGATTATTGTAAACCAATTGGATTGACAGTTGTTTCGAAAGAAGATGTACTAGATTTTTTATTCCCTATGCCGATTGAAAAATTTCGTGGAGTAGGTAAAAAAACTGCAATAAAAATGCGTCAACTAGGAATTAATAATGGTGAAGACTTGTATTCATGGAAGGAAATAGATTTGATTTCTCAATTTGGAAAAATGGGTCATATATTATTTCAAAGGGTTAGGGGAATTGATGATCGACCTGTAGAATGGCAAAGAGAGCGTAAATCAATTGGGAGTGAACGTACTTTTGATCAGCCATTAAAATCAATTGAACAGGTTGATGAACAATTGCATTTAACTGCAATCAGATTAGTAAATGAATTAAAAAAACAACAGAAACATGGAAAGACAATAGTAATTAAGGTTCGTAATAGTAATTTTGAAACAATTACTAAACGACTAACTTTTGATGATTACTTAAATAATCAAACTGATACTTTAGAATATTATGGACGACAATTATTTGATGAAATTCAAAATATAGATATTGATGTACGGCTATTAGGTCTTACTATTACAAATTTAGATCCTCTAGATTTTGAAAATATTAAATTACAACTTTGAAAAATAAACATAAGATTTGTATACTTGTTGATAGGATAGTTTTATCGGAAGGAGTTTTATTATGTCAATTCAAGCAGATATCATTGAACAAATAGAAAAATTTAAAACAATAATTATTCATCGTCACGAAGATCCAGATCCAGATGCATTTGGTTCACAAGCAGGATTAGCAGAAGTTATTCGCAATTGTTTTCCTGATAAAAATGTCTATCAAGTTGGAGAAAATAATGCAAGTTTAGAATGGATCACTACTGAAGATAAGATTGATGATAAAGTATATGATGGTGCTTTAGTTATTGTGATCGATACAGCAAATACTCCAAGAATAGATGATCAAAGATATAAAAAAGGGGCATTCCTAATTAAAATTGACCATCATCCAAATGATGATGCATATGGTGATTTAACATGGGTAAAAACCGATGCTTCAAGTTCATCAGAATTGATTATTGATTTAGTCAATAATTCAAATGGTAAATTAGTATTGAATAAAAAAGCAGCAGAAGCATTATATGCGGGAATTATTGGTGATACTGGAAGATTTATGTTTAATAATACTTCAGCACATACATTGCGTGTAACAGCTCAATTATTTGAATTTGGCATTGATGCAGCTTGGATGAATCGAAAATTAGATGAGATTACTCCAGGGATTGCTAAATTATCCGCATATGTATGGGATAATATGACAATTACAGAGCATCATGCAGCATATATAGTATTGAAACATGATCTAATTAAAAATTATAAATTAGGTGCTGCAGGGACTGCACCAATTGTATCTGTTTTAGGTAAAATTGACACAGTAAAATGTTGGACTTTATTTGTTCAAGAAGAAGATGGTACATATCGTTTAAATATTCGTTCAAAGGGACCAATTATCAATGGACTTGCAAAAGAATATGGCGGTGGAGGTCATCCATTAGCAAGTGGTGCTAAAATGGATACACTAACAGATGAACAATTAAAAGAATATGTTGCTAAATTAGATAAAATTGCTGCAACATATACAGGAGAAGATAATGACTAATACATTTAAGGAATATAATTTTAAACCGTTTATTCAAAATGCATTAAAAAAATTAGGGTTTAGGACACCTACTAAGGTCCAAGAGCGTTTGATTCCTTTGATTTTGAAGGGAAAAAGTGTAGTTGGACAATCTCAAACAGGAAGTGGAAAAACACATACTTTCTTGTTACCAATTTTCCAAAATGTAAATCCTAATGGTTCATTACAAGCAATTATTACGACTCCAAGCCGTGAATTAGCATATCAAATTTATGATGCAGCAAAACAAATTGCGCAAGAATCAAATGAATTCATTAGTGTACAAAATTATGTTGGTGGTACAGATAAGCAAAGACAGATTGAAAAATTAACTAAACATCAACCTCAAATTGTAATTGGGACGCCAGGTAGAATTCTTGATTTAATAAATTCGCAGGCATTAGATGTTCATGATGTTAATCAGTTTGTTGTGGATGAAGCAGATATGACATTAGATATGGGATTTTTAAATGATACAGATGCTATTGCATCTGCGTTACCAAAAGATTTGCAAATGATGGTATTCTCAGCTACAATTCCCGAAAAGTTACAACCATTTTTACATAAATATATGGAGAATCCAGTAGTTGAAAAAATTGAAAATCAAACAATTATTAGTAACACAATTGATAATTGGTTAATTTCAACTAAGGGACGTGATCGTAATCAATTAATTTATAAATTATTGACGATGGGCGAACCATATTTAGCTTTAGTATTTACAAATACTAAAGAAAGAGCCGATGAGTTGACTAATTTTCTCCGCAAAAATGGATTAAAGGTAGCCAAAATTCACGGTGGATTACAACCACGTGAACGTAAACGTATTATGAAATCTGTAGCAAACTTAGAATATCAATATGTCGTTGCAACGGATTTGGCCGCTCGGGGAATTGATATTTCAGGTGTTTCACACGTAATTAATGATGATTTGCCAAATGATTTGGAATTTTTCATTCATCGTGTAGGTCGTACTGGTCGAAATAATATGAGTGGAATTGCGATTACTCTATATGCACCTAATGAAGAACGGAAAATTGAAGAATTGGAATCAATGGGTATTAAGTTTAAACCTAAAGCAATTAAAAATGGTGAAGTTATAGATTCATATGATCGTAATCGTAGACAAAAGAGACGCCGAGTAAATGACCAAATGGATCCTAAATTGCAAGGAATGGTTAACAAACAAAAGAAAAAACACAAACCTGGATATAAAAAGAAAATTCAACGTGCAATTAAACGTGACCAACAACAAAAACGACGAATCGCACAACGACAAGCAATGAGACAAGCTAAAAAGGCTCGTAAAAATTCAAAATAAATTGACAAATATTAAATTATTTTTTATCCTAAAGTAAAAATGGTGTTATTAATTTTAACTGATTATTTTATTAAATTTTAATAAGGTGCTAGATTAAGTTTTAGTTAATAATACTCCTTGTTTTAGATATATTTTATTATGTTATGTAGGTATCATTACAAGTAAGCAGCACCATGAAATTTAATCCTTACAAGTGATGATACTTTTGTTTTGCATAAGTACTGGAAAGAGGAAAAGACATGAAAGAATTATCAAGTACTCAAGTACGCCAAATGTATTTGGATTTTTTTAAGACTAAAAATCATGATGTTTTAAAAAGTGCACCACTAATCCCTCAAGATGATCCAACTTTATTATGGATTAATTCAGGGGTTGCAACGATGAAAAAATATTTTGATGGGACAGTAGTTCCTAAGAATCATCGTTTAACAAGTTCTCAAAAATCAATTCGTACAAACGACATTGAAAATGTTGGTCATACTGCGCGCCATCATACGTTATTTGAAATGCTTGGAAACTTTTCAGTCGGTGATTATTTCCGTAAAGAAGCGATTACTTGGGCATGGGAACTTTTAACAAGTAAAGAATGGTTTGATATGGATCCTGCTAAACTATATGTTACAGTTTATCCAGAAGATAAGGAATCTAAAGAAGTTTGGATGTCAGTTGGCGTTCCTGAAGATCATATTTTTGAAGTAGAAGACAACTTCTGGGATATTGGTGAAGGCCCATGTGGTCCAGATTCAGAAATTTTCTATGATCGTGGCCAAGAGTTTAATAATGTTGCTGAAGATGATCCAGAAAACTACCCTGGTGGCGAAAATGAACGTTATTTAGAAATTTGGAATATTGTATTTTCAGAATTTAATCATAAACCAGATGGCACATATGAACCACTTCCTCATAAAAATATTGATACGGGAATGGGATTAGAACGTGTCGTTTCTGTATTTCAACATGCAAAGACAAACTTTGAAACAGACTTATTTATGCCTATAATTGAAAAAACAGCAGAATTATCAGCTAATAAAGAATATGGCGTAAATGCTGAAGATGACGTTTCGTTTAAAGTTATTGCAGACCATGCACGTGCAATTACATTTGCAATTGGTGATGGTGCATTACCTTCAAATGAAGGTCGTGGCTATGTAATTCGCAGACTTATTCGTAGAGCTGAATTGCACGGACAAAAATTAGGTATTGATGGTGCTTTTATTTATAAGTTAGTTCCAGTTGTTGGAGAAATTATGAAAGCTGCTTATCCTGAAGTCTTAGAACAAGCTGAATTTATTCAAAAAGTTGTTAAAATGGAAGAAGATCGTTTTAATAATACTTTGAAAGATGGAATGCAATTATTAGATCAAGTGATTGCTAAAGCTAAAGAAGATAAGCAAACTCAAATTGACGGTAAAACAGCCTTTAAATTATATGATACTTATGGTTTCCCATTAGAATTAACGCTCGAATATGCGCAAGATGCAGGCTTAGGTGTAAATGAGGAAGAATTTAATGCTGAAATGGATGCCCAAAAGAATCGTGCACGTAATGCACGTTCTAATGAAAAATCAATGGGAGTTCAAAATGGATTATTAACAGACATTAAAACTCCAAGTGAATATGTTGGATATGATCGTTTAGATGCAGAAGGTCAATTAAAAGATATAATTGTTGATAACAAATTAGTTGATGAGGTCAATGAAGGACAACAAGCTAAAATTATTTTCTCAGTTACTCCATTTTATGCAGAAATGGGTGGCCAAGTTGCAGATCAAGGTGTCATTGAAGATCAAAATGGTGAAATTGTTGCTGAAGTTGAGGATGTACAACATGCACCAAATGGTCAAAATATGCATACTGTTAATGTATTAAAACCAATGACTAAAGACCAAACATATTGTTTGAAAGTTAATAAAAAGCGTCATGCTAAATTAGAAAATAATCACACTGCTACACACTTGTTAGATCAAGCATTACGTGATGTTCTCGGTGAACATACGCATCAAGCAGGTTCATTAGTAGAGCCAACATATTTACGTTTTGATTTTACAAATCTTGGTTCAGTAACTGAAGAAGATTTAGATAAAGTTGAAAAAATTGTTAACCAAAAAATTTGGGATGCACTACCAGTAGAAACAGTAGAAACTGATATTGAGTCTGCTAAAAAAATGGGCGCAATTGCTTTATTTAGTGAAAAATATGGTGATATTGTACGTGTAGTTAAGATTGGTGATTATTCAATCGAATTTTGTGGTGGAAATCATGCTAAAAACACAAGCGAATTAGGATTATTCAAGATTACTTCAGAATCTGGAGTTGGTGCTGGTGTCCGTCGTATTGAAGCTGTTACTTCAAAAGAAGCATTTGAATTTATGCAACAACGTAGTCAATTGTTAGATAAAGTGGCAAATCAATTGAAGGTAGCACAAGTTAAAGATATTCCACATAAAATTGATCAAACATTATCTCAAGTAAAAGAATTAGAACAACAAAAACAAACATTAGAAGATAAATTTGCTAGCCAACAAGCTAACGATGTTTTCAAAAATGTTGAAGAGATTAATGGTAAGAAATTAATAGCTTCACAAGTAAATGTTTCAGGCATGAACCAATTACGTCAATTAGCTGATCAATGGAAGTCTAAGCAATTGTCAGATGTTCTTGTATTAGGAACAACAACCGATGATGGAAAAGTTAATTTAATTGTAGCAATGAGTGATGATGCAATTAAATCTGGATTGAAAGCTGGCGATTTAATCAAAGAAATCGCTCCATCAATTGGTGGCGGCGGCGGTGGACGTCCAAATCTTGCACAAGCAGGCGGAAAGAATCCAGCTGGATTGCAAGAGGCATTTGCTAAAGCTAAGAAATGGCTTGAAAATAAATAATTTTTAACAATATAAAGAGATACTGACTTTAAAGGTTGGTATCTTTTTTTGAATATATGTTAATTTTAGTTTAATATATGCAAAATGATTGACAATTTATTTTTTTTATCGCATTATCAAAACAATATAAAAATGGTATAAAATATTGTTACTCAATAAGAATTTTAGTAAAATGAAACTGTAAAGTGTCATGGGAGGTGCCAATTTTGAGTTCAGATAAAACTGTATTTTTTGACTATAATCAAGAAGAACGTAAAGAAATTCATGAAACGTTGCAAACAGTATATAATGCTTTAGAAGAAAAAGGATATAATCCTATTAATCAAATTGTAGGATATTTAATTTCAGGTGATCCTGCATATATTCCACGTGCGGATAATGCACGAAACTTAATTCGGAAGTATGAGCGTGACGAAATTATTGAAGAACTTGTACGCTCATATCTTAAAAGAGAGGATATGAATATTCATTGGCACGAATAATGGGGCTAGATGTTGGCTCAAGAACAGTTGGAATTGCAATTAGTGATCAATTAGGATGGACTGCTCAAGGTGTCGAAATTATCCGTATTGATGAAGATAATGAAGTTTTTGGATTAGATCGTGTTGTTGAACTTGCTAAAAAGCATCAAATTGTGGGATTTGTAATTGGATTACCTAAAAATATGAATAATACTTCAGGTCCCCGTGTTGATGCAGCTAAACATTATGGAGAATTGTTGCAAGAAAAAATTGATTTACCAATTGATTTTCAAGATGAACGTTTAACTACGGTTGAAGCTGAACGAATTTTAATAGAAGAAGCAGATACTTCACGCAAAAAACGCTATGAAGTTATTGATAAATTGGCAGCAACATTAATTTTACAAAATTATTTAGACAGAAATGGCAAATTAGTAAAGTTACTGAAACTTTAGAATCGAGGAGATATGATGGCTAATAACAAACAAAATGAAAATTTAATCACTTTAGTTGATGATCAAGGAAATGAAAGTTTATATGAAATTTTATTCACTTTTGAATCAGAAGATTATGGAAAATCATATATTTTATTAATTCCAGCAGGGTCTGAGCCAGAAGAACAAGTAGATGTTTTAGCATTTGCTTTTGATCCAAATAATGATGGTGATGCAACAGATGCAGAATTGTATGATATCGAAAGTGACGAAGAATGGGACATGGTTGAAGGTGTTTTGGATACATTCTTAAATGATGAAAATATGCAATAAAAAAATTCTAGGACGAATTTTTTAAGGTCTTCTTAGAGTTAATGATAAGAATTTTCTAAAAAAGGAATTTCTCAATCGCGAGAAATTCCTTTTTTTATTTTTTTGCATAAATAAAAAGCTAAATATTCAAATTATTTTATTTTACACAACATATTGTACTTAATAAAAATGATATATACAACATGTAGAATAGGTGCTAAAATAAAAGTACATATTTAGTGGGAGGAAAGAATAATGAATAAAATCAATATGTATCAATTACCTGAAACATGTATTAAAAGAGATGGATTTGAAGTTCCATTTGAACTTTATAAAATTAAATTTTTGATCAATGATTTATCCTTATCAGAAAATGAGAATGAAATTTTAGAATCATTTTCAAAAGAATTGAGTGGTCAAAATAAAGTTTCAACAGATCAAATTGAAAAGAGTTTTCTAAATGTTTTAAAAAATATGGATTTTTCAGAACAAGTTCAAAACTATTTAAAGCATAAGGAAATGATTGCAACAGAATTTAAAGAACAAATTAATCCAGTACAAAGATTGAATCGACTAGTAAATGAAGATGCTAGATTAGTTCATGAAAATGCTAATAAAGATAGTAAGTTATTCAGTACTAGACGTGATTTAATTGCAGGTGCTGTTGGGAAAACAACAGGATTAACAATGATGCCTGAACATATTGCGAAGGCCCACTTAAAAGGAAATATTCACTTCCATGATTTAGATTATTCTCCACTTGAAGCATACAGTAATTGTTGTTTAATTGATTTTGAAACTTTGTTCCGAGATGGATTTAAAATTGGAAATGCAGAAGTTGAAGAACCAAAATCAATCCAAACAGCTGTAGCACAAATTACACAAGTTATTGCAAGTGTTTCAAGTCAACAATATGGTGGTTGTACAGTTGATCATATTGACACATTACTCGAACCTTACGCAAATAAAAATTATAAGAAACATTTAAAAGAAGCAGAACAATTAAGTTCAGATGAAACAGTTCAAGAAAAATTCGCTAAAAAGCAAACTATTAAAGATATTTATGATTCAATGCAAGCATTGGAATATGAAATAAATACATTATTTACTACAAATGGTCAAACACCATTTACTTCAGTAGGATTTGGATTAGGAACTTCATGGATTAGTCGTGAAATTCAAAAAGCAATATTACAAGTAAGAATTGATGGACTAGGTAAAAATCATAGAACAGCAATTTTTCCTAAATTATTATTTGCAATTAAAAAAGGTGTAAATTACTATGCTGAAGATCCTAATTATGATATTAAACAACTTGCTTTAAAGTGTTCTTCTAAAAGAATGTATCCAGATATTTTAAATTATCATGCATTAGTTGACATAACTGGTAATTTTAAGTCTCCAATGGGTTGTCGTTCTTTCTTACCAAAATGGACAGACGAAAATGGTAAGGCAATAAATGATGGGCGTGCAAATATGGGAGTTGTAACTTTAAATCTTCCACGTATTGCAATGGAATCAAAGGGAGATCAAGATTTATTCTGGGAAATTTTAGAAGATCGGCTACATCTTGTAAGAGACGCTTTATTATTTAGAGTAAAACGAATTGTAGAAGGTGCTAAACCTCAAAATGCACCTATTCTATATCAATATGGTGCTTTTGGAATGAAAGCAAAGCCAGATGAAAGTGTTGATAAGTTCTTTAATCGAGATCGTGCAACTGTTTCGCTTGGTTATATTGGTTTATATGAAGTAGGTACAGTTTTCTTTGGTCCAAATTGGGAACATAATCAAACTGCTCATGATTTTACAGTTAAAGTTGTTAAAACTTTAGATGATCATTGTAAGAGTTGGGCAAAACAATATGGCTATCATTTTAGTGTATATTCAACACCAAGTGAATCGTTAACTGACCGTTTTTGCCAATTAGATATTAAAAAATTTGGTCGGGTAAAAGATATAACTGATAAAGAGTATTATACAAATAGTTTCCATTATGATGTTCGTAAACATCCAAGTCCATTCGAAAAACTTACATTTGAAATGGATTATCCACATTATGCAAGTGGTGGCTTTATTCATTACTGTGAATATCCAAACTTAAAGCAAAATCCTAAAGCTCTTGAGGCAGTTTGGGATTGGTCATATGACAAGATTGGATATTTAGGAACAAATACGCCAATTGACAAATGTTATAAATGTGGATTCGAAGGTGAATTTAAAGCAACTGCACGTGGATTTGAATGTCCAACATGCGGAAACCATGATCCCAAGACATGTGATTGTGTAAAACGGACTTGTGGTTATTTAGGAAATCCATTACAAAGACCAATGATTCACGGAAGACATGAAGAAATTGCAGCAAGACATAAAAATGTGACACCTTCAATGGCGAAAGAAATGGCAAATCATGCTAGCCATAAGCAAAGCGATTTAAAGAACACTTTAGAAAAGAGTAATGAAAATGAGAAATAGGAGAGAACCAAATAATCCTAAGCCACAAGAATGGTTAGCTAGTGAACTAAGTGAGATGCGAATTGCAGATTATAAACCTTTTAATATGGTTGATGGTGAAGGTGTACGTTGTAGTTTATACGTAAGTGGATGTAAATTTTTATGTCCAGGATGTTATAACAAGGTAGCACAAAGCTTTCATTATGGACAGGTTTATGATGATGATTTAGAAGAACAAATTATGGAAGATTTAGCACAACCATATGTACAAGGAATAACTTTCTTAGGTGGCGAACCATTTCTTAATACTCAAATTACGTTGAGATTAGCAAAAAAGATACGCAAAGAATTTGGCAATACTAAAGATATTTGGTCATGGACTGGATATACCTGGGATGAGTTAATGCAAGAATCATTAGATAAATTGGAACTACTTTCTTTGATTGATATCCTTGTGGACGGACGTTTTTTAGAAAGTAAAAAAGATTTAACATTACAATTTCGTGGCAGTTCAAATCAACGAATAATTGATGTTCAACGTTCACTAAAAGAAGATAAAGTTCATATTTGGGATAAATTAATCAAATAATAGGAGAATGATTAATGAAAACTTTTGAAATTAAGAATTTAAAAGTCGAAGTTGAAGGAAAAATGATTTTAAAGGGAGTTAATTTAACAGTTAACCCTGGAGAAATACACGTTATTATGGGGCCGAATGGAACTGGAAAATCAACGCTTTCTGAAACAATTATGGGAAATCCTAAATATAAGATATTAGATGGCCAAATTTTATTAGATGGTGAATCAATTAATGATTGGCCAGTTGATAAAAGAGCACGTCATGGCTTATTTTTAGCAATGCAATATCCAGTTGAAATTCCTGGAATTACTAATAGTGAATTTATTAAAGCCGCAGTCAAAGCTAGACAGGGAAAAATAAATATTTTAAGTTTTATTCAGAAATTGAAACAAAATGCGGAATTTTTAGATATTTCTGAAAAAATGCTTGATAGAAATTTAAATGAAGGCTTTTCAGGTGGCGAAAAGAAAAGAAATGAAATTTTACAAATGATGATGATTGATCCTGATTTAGCTATTCTTGATGAGATTGATTCTGGTTTAGATATAGATGCATTACAAGTGGTAGCTAAGGGAGTTAATCAAATGCGTTCATCACATTTTAGTACTTTGATGATTACTCATTATCAAAGACTTTTGAATTATATTCATCCAGATGTTGTGCATGTCATGATGGATGGAAGAATTGTTAAAAGTGGAGATTTTAGTATGGCGCAGAAATTAGAAAAAACTGGATATGCTAAGTTAAGAGATGAACTTGGATTAAAAATTAGATTGGTTGATGAAAATGTTTAAAAATGGAAGATTACCTGATATTGAGAAAGTTAATTTTAAATATTGGAATTTTGGTAATCCAGTACAAGAAAGTATAGCCAATCATATTATTGTAAAAAATCAAAAGCAGTTAGTTGATAAGGGGATTAAGATTGTCGATTTAAAAAATATTAAAACTGAATGTTTTGCATTAATAAACAAATTCAAGGGGAAGATAATTTCAAAGGATGAAAATCAATTTGTTGCTGATAATGAAAATGCCTTTAATTGTGGATTGTTTATTTACGTTCCACAAAACTTATTACTTACTGATCCAATAGAAATTGAAATTAAGCAGGAAGATCAACTTGATTGTCGAATTGTAATGTGTATGGACTCTGGATCAAGTGTTTCAATGATTCAAACATTTAATGGAGAAACTGTGGGGAAAAAAGGTGCAAAAATTATTGAGGAAGTAAACGTTAAATGTGATGCACAGTTTAAATTAAATACAATTCAACATCTATCTAATTCGGCTACATATTTTAAACAACGTATTAAAGTTGAACAAAATGCTAATGTTATGTGGAATGTAGAAGCTTTTAATTTAACTAATAGTTTAAATGAATGTGAAATTATTTTAGATGGAACAGGCGCTCAAGGAGATTTAAAAATTATTTCTTTAGCAAATAACAAACAAGTGCAGGGTTTTAATGCTAAAATCATAAATCGCAAACTAAAGACCATTGCTAAAATATTGCAGCGTGGAATTGTAATGGATCAAGCAAGAATTGTGTTTAATGGTATTGGAAAAATAGAAAATGGCGCTCATGGAGCAAATTCACAACAAGAAAATCGTTTATTAATGTTATCTGAAAAAGCAAAAGGGGACGCTAATCCAATCTTATTAATTGATGATAATGATGTTCAGGCTGGACATGCTGCAAGTATTGGCAAAGTTGATTTGAAAAAAATGTATTACTTAATGAGTCGAGGACTATCAAAAAAAGTTGCAGAAAAATTGCTTGTTAAAGCATTTTTAATGCCAACTATTGATCAAATTCCTGAAAAAGATATTCAAATGTTATTGAAAAAACAACTTGAAAGAAGACTAGAAAATGAATTGTAATTTAAAGAGTATTCGACAGAATTTCCCTTTATTGCAAAATAAAAAATTAATATATTTTGATAATGCTGCAACAACTCAAAAGCCACAAACGGTGATTTAAACATTAACTGATTATTATCAAAAGCAAAATGCTAATGTCGATCGTGGAGCATATCAATTGTCTGCAAAAGCGACAATTGAATATGAGGAAGTTCGCGAAAAGGTAGCTGAATTTATTCATGCTAAATCAGAACGTGAAGTGGTTTTTACAAAGGGAACGACACAAGCTATAAATTGGATTGCAAACGGTTTTGTTCAAAAACAATTAAATGAAGGTGATGAAATTGTAGTTTCAATTATGGAGCACCACAGCAATTTTTTGCCTTGGCAGATAATTGCTCAAAACACACATGCTAAATTAAAATGTGTAAAAATGAACTCTGATTATACACTTGATATGCAGGACTTAAAGAGTAAAATTACAGAAAAAACTAAATTTGTTGCAATTACAGCGGTATCAAATGTTTTAGGAATTGTTAATCCAATTTCAGAAATCTGTAAAATTGCACATCAAAATAATGCGTTAGTCCTTGTTGATGCTGCGCAAGCTGTTCCCAGCATGCCAATTGATGTTCAAAAATGGAATGCAGATTTTGTTGCTTTTTCTGGACATAAAATGTTAGGCCCAACTGGAGTTGGTGTTTTATGGGGAAAAGGCGAACTACTTAAAGATTGTGCCCCACTTGAATATGGTGGTGGCATGATTAATGATGTTAGTTTAGATAATGTCATCTTAAAAGATGTTCCATGGCGATTTGAAGGAGGAACTCCTAATATTGCTGGTGTAATAGGATTAGGAAAAGCAATTGATTTTCTTAAAAAAATTGGAATGCAGAATATCCTTGAAAGAGAGCAAAATTTAACGAAAATTTTGCTTGAGAAGATATGTAATATTGAAGGCGTAAAAGTATATGCAAATCCTAATCAAAATCAAACAGGAATTGTTTCATTTAATATTGGTAAAGTACATCCACATGATGTTGCAACTTTTTTAGATGCTTTTGGGATAGCGATTCGAACAGGCCATCATTGTGCAATTCCACTAATGCATGAATTAAAAGTAAGTGGAACGTGTCGAGCAAGTTTATATTTCTATAATACTGAAGAAGAAATTGAACAGTTCGTTCAAAAAATTAAGAAAGCAAGGGATTTCTTTGGATTCTATCAAAAATAGTGATTTGGATAAACTGTATCAAGAGATAATTCAGGAACATGCAGTTAGTCCGAGAAACTACGGGAAATTAGTACATAAAACAGCTACTAAGCGGGTATTTAACCCTATTTGTGGGGATGATTTAACAATTGAAGTTGAAATAAAAAATGACATTTTACAAAAAATATCATTTAGTGGCGAAGGATGTATTCTTTCAACTGCTTCAGCATCGGTAATGACAGAATTAGTTGTGTCAAAAAGTATTGATGATATTCATAAGTTGATTAATAATTTTTATTCATTAGTAACAGATAAAGTGATAGATCAAGATATGTTAATTGCATTAGGAGATGCTATTGCATTTAAAAATGTTAAGCAGTTTCCAATCAGAGTGAAATGCGTATTGATGTCTTGGGATGCCCTAAGAATGTGTTTGAAAGGAAATCAAGTTAATGAGTAATAAAACTGATGATTTGCGATTAGGAGAGAAGTATCTGTATGGCTTTAAAGATCAAGTAAAACCTTTATATACAACAGGTAGAGGATTATACACAGATAAAATTCGTATGATTTCAAAAATCAAAAATGAACCTCAATGG
The DNA here is from genome assembly GCA_944326135.1 of uncultured Ligilactobacillus sp. Lineage (GTDB taxonomy): Bacteria > Bacillota > Bacilli > Lactobacillales > Lactobacillaceae > Ligilactobacillus > Ligilactobacillus cholophilus. The sequence continues at coordinate 65,605 of CALVCU010000016.1, forward strand.
ATGCTCGATTTTAGATTAAATGCATTTGAAATATATCAAAAAATGCCAATGCCTAATTTTGGGCCTGACTTGTCAGCAATTGATTTTGAAAACATTAATTATTTTAGAAAAGATACAGCAAATGTTGCACGTAAATGGGAAGATGTTCCAGATACAATTAAAGAAACATTTGATAAACTTGGGGTACCTGAAGCTGAACGAAAATATTTGGCTGGGTCATCAGCTCAATATGAATCAGAGGCTGTATACCATAATATTCAATCTGAACTTCAAGAACAAGGCGTAATTTTTATGGATATGGATTCGGCATTACAAGAATATCCTGAATTGATAAAAAAGTATTGGGGAAAACTTGTACCACCATCAGATAATAAGCTTGCAGCTTTAAATTCTGCAGTGTGGTCTGGAGGAACATTTATTTATGTTCCTAAAAATGTTGAATGTAAAATTCCAATACAAAGTTATTTTCGAATTAATGAAGGAAATTCTGGTCAATTTGAAAGGACTTTAATTATTGTAGATGAGAATGCTAGCGTAAATTATGTCGAAGGATGTACAGCACCTAACTATTCTGCAGATAGTTTGCATGCAGCAGTAGTTGAGGTTAATGTTCTAAAAGATGCATATTGTAGATATACAACAATTCAAAATTGGTCTGACAATGTTTATAGCTTAGAAACAAAACGTGCAAAGGCAATGGAGAATGCGACAATGGAGTGGGTTGATGGTAATTTGGGTTCAAAAGTTACTATGAAATATCCTAGTGTTTATTTAAATGGCGAAAATGCAAAGGGGACAATGCTTTCAATTGCATTTGCAGGAAAAGATACTGAGGGAAATGGGATTATTTCTGACACTGGAGCAAAAATGATTCATAATGCACAAAATACCTCTTCTTCAATTGTTTCTAAATCATTATGCAAAGATGGCGGAAAAGCTGATTATCGTGGTGTTGTCCGCTTTGGTAAAAACAGCCAAGGATCATTTAGTCATGTTGAATGTGATACGATTATTATGGATGATAAGTCATCAAGTAATACATTGCCTTACAATGAAATTTTAAATGGTAATGTTTCAATTGAACATGAAGCCAAAGTTTCAAAAATATCAGAAGAACAATTATATTATTTAATGAGTCGAGGTTTATCTGCTAAAAAAGCAACTGAAATGATTGTAATGGGATTTATTGAACCATTTACAAAGGAACTTCCAATGGAATATGCAGTTGAATTGAATCGTTTGATTGAATATCAAATGGATGGTTCTGTAGGTTAAATTTTAATTTGTGAATTAACACAAGAACTTTTAAGTTCTTGTGTTTTTTATGTAACTTTATTTTGAATTTAACTAAGGAAACAACCTAATAAACCTCAAAATATGCTAAAATTAATGGTATTGAGTTTTTTGAAAGGATGAGACGGAATGGCGGAAAGAAAAAGACGTTTTAAAGTTGAAATTGATGGAGAAGAATTTACAATAATTGGAAAAAGTACACCAGAACATATGGATGCAGTAATGGAAATTACTAATCAAGAATTAGCTACAATAAAAAAGCTAATGCCTTCATTATCAGAAAAGAAAGCAGCATTATTATTGGCAATAAATGCTGTATCTGATCAATTAGAAAAACAGGAAGAATTAGATAAGTTAAAGGAACAATTAAATTAATATAGGTGATAATATGCTAGTAACATTGATTATAATTCTTTTATTAATTCTTGCATTTCGCTTTGGTTATAAACGTGGATTATTAATGACGTTAATGAGTGCTGTAGGATATATTGTTGTATTTTTGCTAGCAATTTTTTTAGCTAAACCAATGGGAATTGCGTTATCAGGTGCATTACCAGCATTATGTAAAAATGTTGATTTTTCAACTGTATTTTATCAAGTATTGGCTTTTTGGATTATCGCAATTGTTGGTAGTATTATTTATCGCGTGGTTGCGAAAACAGTTAATGGTATAACTAAATTGCCTTTAATTTCACAACTTAATGCATTTGCAGGTGCAGCACTTTCAACGATTTTAATGTATATAGTGATTTTCTTTGGGTTATTGTTGATGTCAGCATGGCCAAACTCAAATGTGCAACAAAGTGTACATGAATCAAATGTTGCACAATGGATTTTAACAAAAACTCCGCTTTTTTCACAAAATATTTTTGATAATATATCTAATTAACTATGAAAGGAGGATTTACGGATGCATTCTAAAATTTTAAAAACATTAGAATATGATAAAATTCGACAAAAAATTGCAGATTATACTGTAACAGAGAATGGTAAAAAATTAGCATTAAATTTAATTCCAAGTTCAGATGCTGAAACAATTGAGCGTAATTTGGCAGAAACACAGGATGGAGCTGATATCTTAAGATTAAAGGGCGGAATACCAATGCCTAAGTTGTTTGATATCAAAGCTTTATTAAAACGATTAGAGATTGATGCTACATTAAACGGAAAAGAACTTGCGATGATTGCTAAAGTTTTGCGTGCTACGAATGTAGTTAAAGCATTTTTTAGAGAGTTAGCAGATGATGAAATTGATTTAAAATCTGTTGATAAACTTAATGAAGACTTGCAAACAATCCCAGAAGTAAGCAAAAAATTGCTTGTTTCAATTGAAAGCGATGGTCATGTAACAGATGATGCCTCTTCATTACTTAAAAGTTTAAGAAAACAAATTGAAAGTACAGAAGGAACGATTCGTGATAAACTATCAAGTTTGACTCATGGAAGTAAAGCTAAATATTTAAGTGATTCACTTGTAACAATTCGTAATGATCGTTATGTAATTCCTGTAAAAGCTGAAAATCGTGGGCAATTTGGTGGAGTTGTACATGATCAAAGTGCATCAGGACAGACACTTTTTGTTGAACCACAGGCAATTGTGGATTTAAATAATCGACTTAAACAACAACAATTAGCTGAAAAAGAAGAGATTCAACGAATTTTAAGAGAATTATCTGAATTAGTTGCACCGCATACACAGGAATTAGAACAAAATGCACTGATTTTAGGTAAGATGGACTTTATTAATGCAAAGGCTCAGTATGCAAAAGAAATTCATGCAACGTTACCTGAAATTTCACTTGAGAATGATATATATATTCGTAGAGCATGGCATCCGTTACTTAATCCTAAGACTGTAGTTAAGAATGACATTGCTTTGGGAAAAGATTATCAAGCAATTGTAATTACTGGACCTAATACAGGTGGAAAAACAATTACTTTAAAAACATTGGGTTTGATTCAATTAATGGCTCAATCGGGATTGTTTATCCCTGCAAATGAAGAAAGTCGAGTAGGCGTATTTGATGAAATTTTTGCAGATATTGGTGATGAACAGTCAATTGAGCAAAGTCTAAGTACTTTTTCATCACATATGACTAACATAGTAGAAATTCTAAATTCTATAACAGCTAATTCCTTAATTTTGTTTGATGAATTGGGTGCTGGAACAGATCCACAAGAAGGTGCAGCATTAGCAATTTCAATTTTAGATGCAATTGGTGCAGTTGGAAGTTATGTAGTTGCAACTACTCACTATCCAGAATTAAAAGCGTATGGATTTGAACGGCCACAAACAATTAATGCTTCAATGGAATTTGATAGTGAAACGCTTCAACCAACGTATCATTTATTGATAGGAATTCCAGGAAGAAGTAATGCATTCGATATTTCTAAACGGTTAGGCCTATCAGAACAAATTGTTAATTCAGCAAGACAAATGGTTAGTCAAGATAGTCAAGATTTAAACGAAATGATTTCTGATTTAGTTAAAAAAAGACATGATGCTGAAGAAAAACAAGCTTTCTATAAAAAATATTTAAAAGAAGCTGAAAAGTTACATCATGATTTAGAAGTTGGCTTTGAAAGATTTGAAAGTCAAAAAGATAATCAAATGAATCAAGCTAAAAAAGAAGCTAATGGAATCATTGAGAATGCACAGAAAAAAGCAGATCAAATTATTGCGGAGTTACGCAAGATGAGAATGCAAGGTGCAAATGCTGTTAAAGAAAATGAACTTGTAGATGCAAAAACTAAGTTAAATCAACTTGAACAACCAATTAATTTAAAAAAGAATCGTGTGTTAAAACGTGCAAAAAATCAAAAAGAATTCCATGTTGATGATGATGTATTAGTTAAATCATATGGACAAAAAGGTGTATTGCTTCGTCAAAGTGATGCAGATCATTGGGAAGTTCAAATTGGAATTTTAAAAATGAAAATTGAAACCAGTGATTTGGAAAAAATTAAAGTTGATGAAAAACAAAAATCTCATTCAGGGGTTAGTGTAAAACGAAGTTCATCATCTGGATTACCAACTACATTGGATTTACGTGGTCAAACTAAAGAAGAAGCATTGATGAGTGTTGATCGATATATTGATTCAGCATTACTTGCAGGATATCCATCAGTAACAATTGTTCATGGAAAAGGTACTGGTGCTTTACAGAGTGCAATTAAACAATATCTTTCAAATAATAAATCGGTTAAGAGTTTTAATTACGCATCTGCAAATGCAGGTGGTGATGGTGCAACAATTGTTAATTTTAAATAATTAAAGCTTTATTGTTGTACATTTATGTGTTTTTAGCGTAACTTTATATATAGAATGCTATTAAGGAAGAGGTAAGATTAATGATTGATGTTACATTATTGGGTACTGGTGGAAGTATTCCATTACCTGACCGTTATTTATCATCAGCAATTATTGAATATAAGGGACGTAAAATTTTGATGGATGCCGGTGAAGGTACTGGGGTCTCAATGCGTGCAGTTCGAAGTGGTTTTAAATCATTAGATGTAATCTGTATTACTCATTTACATGGTGATCATGTAATTGGTTTACAAGGGATTTTAGGAACAACAAGTAACACAGGAAGAACAGAACCAATCACAATCATTGGTCCTAAGGGCATTAAAGATGTTATGAAGGGATTCAGAGTTATTATGCCATGGTTAAATTATGACATAAATATCATCGAAGATCCTAAGCCAAATGAACCTATTGTAATTAATAATAAGTGGATTCATGGTGAATTATCAATTTCTGCATTACCTGTAAAGCACACACGGCCTAATTTTGCTTATCGTGTTGATTTGAAACGAAATCCAAAATTTGATCCTCAAAAAGCTAAAGAAAATGAAGTGCCACAACGTATTTGGGGTGATCTTCAACGTAAAGATGAACCAATTACGATAGATGGTAAGACATATACGCCTGATATGGTATTAGGAAATGCACGCAAGGGAATGCGTGTAAGTTGGGTTACAGATACACGTCCAACACCAGAAATTCCTGTTTTTATTGAAGGTTCAGATTTGTTATTAAGTTGTGCAAACTTTGGATCAAATGATGACACTGAAAAAGCAGCAAACAAAATGCATATGACATTTGCTGAAGCTGCAACTCAAGCTAAAAAGGGTCATGTTAAGGAAATGGTTTTGACACACTTTTCACAGGCAATGCGTCATCCAGAAAAATATTTAAAGAATGCTACTGATATTTTCCCTAATACAGTAATTGGAAAAGATCATATGCATTTTACTTTAAACTTTGATCAAGATTTTGCTGAACCAACAATTATTGAAACAAAAACTGAGGAATAAATAAAAGTGAAGTTTAATTAGTATGTTGCTAACTAAACTTCACTTTTTTAAATTGTTTTGTTGGCTGTTGTTAAAAAGATTAAGCATTGTCATTAGTATTACTTGAAGTTGATTCTAAATTAGATGAATCAATTTTTTGAGCTTCTTTTTGAATTTTATCAAATTCAATCAATGAAAATGGCTGAATACCCGTTTTTTCTTCTAACATAGAAGAATGTTTATCAATGTGAATGTTGATAGTTACAGTATAATTTTTACTGTCAACTTTTTCAATTTCACCTTCAGTTACAAATTGATCCTCTAATTGATAAGTTTCAGCAATAAAACCAGTTTCTAATTTAAAATCTGGTTTTTCTGTTAATTTACAACGTAATTTAATAGGCTCGCCACTTAGTTCAAAAATTTCTATATCTTTTTTTGACTTAATTAACTTCAAGTCTCCCCAACCAGCATATTTAAAAAATAATTTTAAGTCTTTTTTACTTGCTAGTGGTAATTTACGTGCTAATAATTTTCCTGACCAATACATGATATCTTTATTATTGCCAACTAAACTAGGGATTAATAAATCACGTAACATCTCTGTACCAAGTGTAGTACCAGATTTATTTAATAATGTTTTGGTAAAAAAATTTTCTTCCATAATTTGCTCCTTCAAAACAACTATTACTATTATACCGTTTTACTGTAGAAAATTCTTACTAATTTAAATGATGAATGATAAAATGAAGATAAAATTAAACAATGAGGTTTTAAAAATGGAACAAATATTAATTGCTACAAAAAATCCAGGTAAGGCACGTGAATATCGTAAAATTTTTGAGCCAAAAGGATTTGAAGTAATTACTTTATTAGATTTAGAAGAACAGAGTATTCCTTCAATCGATGAAAATGGACAATCTTTTGATGAGAATGCTTATATTAAAGCACAGGCATTAACTGATGCAATGAAAATTACTGTTTTAGCTGATGATTCAGGATTATGTGTTGATGCTTTAAATGGAGCACCAGGAATTCATTCAGCACGTTATGCAGGAGATCATGATGATGAAGCTAATCGCAAAAAATTACTATTAGAAATGAAAGATGTTCCAAAAGAAAAAAGAATAGCTCACTTTCATACTTCAATCGTAGTTACTCATCCTACAAAGGAAAATCTTAAAGTTAGTGGCGAAGCAGAGGGAAGAATTTTAACACATGAAGTTGGTGAAAAAGGATTTGGATATGATCCACTCTTCTATTCATTTGATTTAGATAAGACATTTGCCGAAGCAACGGTTGATGAAAAGAACAGTGTAAGTCATCGAGGTAAAGCGGTAAGATCATTAATGAAACAGTTTGACAAATGGTGGACTGATTAAGAATGGATTGAACTTATGCGGCACGAAATTGAAGATTTAAAATTAAGGTTAATAAAGTGGAGTATATTTACATTAGTTTGCTTAATAATGGGGAACTTGTTTAGCATACACTTTTTGATTTTAGTAGGATTTTTTAGTTTAATCTGGTGTATAGTATTATTCTTCTTGTTTATATATCTGTTATTACGTCATTTTTATGATCACCATTAAGTTTGACTTTTTTATGAACATCTGTATAATAGTAAGAGTAAATTTGCCCGTTGGTCAAATTGGTTAAGACGTCGCCCTCTCAAGGCGGAGTTGCGGGTTCGATCCCCGTACGGGTGATATACTCTGGAATGCTCGTATTTTTATGAGCATTTTTATTATATTTTTAAAATATAAATTTTTTTAGCAACTAATTTATTTTTACGATATAATATTAGAGTAAGTAAATCAGGTGAGGAGGAGTAACATGCTAAATAAAACAAAACATTTTTTAAGAGCGCATGGCGTTGACTATGAAAAAGAGCACGTTAATCCATTAATCGTGCCTGAGAAAGTGTATGTATTAAAATTTGGTAGAGGCAATCGTCTAAACAATCGTTTTATTGTTGAACATACTTATACATGGACTGGTCGGATTAAGATAAATAATATTATATTAAGACTACATGGCCAGCACCATCCTCGTGAATTTCATAATGAAGCAGAATTATTGAATTATTTACGAAGACATGAAAAAGCATTTTCTCAAAATAAAAAAAAGAAAAAGCATGTATGATCAATGCATATTAGTTGATTAAATTAACCAATGACATTATGATAATGGTGGTTGATGAAGTAAGGCTTTGCTCTAGTAGGTGAGTGAAAGCAGTTCAACCAAAAAACTTCGCTCCAGAAAGAGGAGCGAAGTTTTTTTTATTTTTAAAATGATGCGTATTTAATATTTTAAAGTGACAAAAAGCATATAATTTAAAAATGAAGGGGATGATAGCATATGTCTGAAAGACGAAAATTAAGTCATGAAAATTTGGTATATCAAGTGATTTTTGAACAGGAGAGAGTTAATGCGGGAGAGATTACACCTGTTGTTTTATCTAAATTGGTATCTTTAGTAAAAGAAGAAAATCCTTCAATCGATAAAGAAATGATTAGGACAGATATAGAGAATATGTTAGGGAAAAAATTATTCCTATTTGAATTAATTGATGATAATTTTGTAGGTGTTGAACAGAAAAAGATTTCACTTGATGATTTAAATAAAAACACTTTATTGATAGCAAGTAAGGAAAAAATTTAATAGCAATATTACAAAAGAGGAATCTATAAAAAGTTCCTCTTTTTTTGTTATTTTGAACTTAAAATATATTTATCACATTTAATGTCAGTTTTATAATGAACAAAAACGTTAAAAGTGGTAAAATAATACGTGTTTAGTAGTAGAAGTTTTAAAGGAGTTTTATAAATGAAAAATGTTTATTTTAATCATGATGGTAATGTCGATGATTTAACATCTTTGTTATTATTATTACAAGTTCCAGATATTAATTTGATTGGAGTGGGAGTTACAGATGCCGATTGTTTTGTTAAACCTGCTGCAGAAGCATCACGCAAGATAATCGATCGTTTTAATAGTTTTAATCATAAGTTAGAAGTTGCATTATCTGATTCTCGACCAAAACACCCATTTCCAAAAGAATGGCGCTTAAGTTCTTACGCATTTAATTCATTTCCTATTTTAAATGAAAAGGGGAAGATTAAAACTCCTCAAGCTGAAAAACCTGCACATCTTGATATGATTGATAAAATTATGAATCAGGATGGAAAAACGATCTTAATCATGACTGGACCATTGTCAGATTTAGCAAGAGCATTAGAAATTCAACCTGAAATTCAAAATAAAATTGAAAAATTATATTGGATGGGAGGTTCTCTTGATGGTCATGGGAACGTTATAGAACCTGATTATGATGGTACAGCTGAATGGAATGCTTTTTGGGATCCAGAGGCTGTAAAAACAGTTTGGAATTCTAATTTAGATATTCAAATGGTGGGACTTGAAAGTACAGAAGAATTACCACTTAACATAAAATTGAGAGACCATTGGGCTAGTTTAAGGAAATATCCTGCAATGGATTTAATTGGACAGGGATATGCTCTTGTGCTTAATTATGAAGCTAATTCAGTTTATTATCTATGGGATGTGCTTACAACCATCTCAAGCTTGTATCCTGAAACTATTAAGTCGAAAAAGGTTAAAAGTGATGTGATTGTTGGAGGACATGCTGATGGTCGGACATATCCAACTGAGAATGGAAGAGAAATTACATTAGTGACTGAAGCAGATGAAACTAAATTTTATAAAATAATGGATGATTTAGCTAAGTCAGCACATTTCGAATAATTAAAAAAAGATCTATAAATATTTATAGATCTTTTTTTATTATTCAAATTCAATTGAGCATACAGGGCACAAAGACAAATAGCCTTAAACGTTGATATATCAAGCGTTTAATGATGTTGCTTTTTTATAAGGTCTCCTTTAGGGTCTATCAATAAATAAAGTTTGCCTGTTCTTATAATTACAAGAAATGATATAATTTGAATATAGCTTAACAAAATGTATCAAAATTCCTAACCGTGTTTAACAGCACGGTTTTTTATTTATGTTAGCATTTGTTAGCATTTTTAACTGGACAATTAAAACTATTAAAGTAGTTGTAATATGCTTTGTATCAATGATTTATCCAAAATAAAAAGGAGCGTTTTGTCTAGTTTTGTCCAGTTTACATTAAAGTTAATCAAAGCATTAATAAACGTTACTATAATAAGCAATTAGCAAAATATAAAAGGCGCATTTTGTAAACTTTATTTATAAAATAAAAATGGATGCAATCAGTTATATATATAATAAAAAACTGGATATTTTCCAGTTTTATTTATTATTGATAGGAATTTTGTATTAAAAAAGTAATGTGATTAATGCCAATATGGGTAAGCCACCTTGTGTAATAATTATCTTTTTCTGACTTGTAATACTGCCATATATTGCCACTAATATAATGTAAATTAAAATCATTGATGATATTAGTTTGCTATTATAAAACAGACTGACTAAAAGCATAGGAGCTAATAGCAAATTATATATACCTTGATTTTTTATTAGAGTATTGATGTACTTATTATTTAATTCATTAAGTGGAATTTTAAAGATTTTACTTGTTGCTTTTGATTTTGGAATTATTGTTTCAATAGCAAAAATAAAAATACACTCAATAATTACCATTATAATAAGACCTTTAGTTAATAAACTCATATTATTCTCCTTATACGATATTAAGATAAAAAATAATTTTAACATACTATCTATATTTGTCGGTCAAAATTCAAATAACTTAATATTAAATTTTAGATTTCGCACCCGATATTAAAAAATATGTTAGGTTTTGTCAGGTTCATTATTAATAATATTGCTATGTACCAATCATAATAAAAAAATTTTGAAAAGCGAGTTTATTATAAATGAATGTCCGTGTCCGTTCCTAGCTATTTGTAATTATATTTTTAATAGTAGGGGGGATAAAAATAACCGTGAATAATCACGGCCATAATATTTATTTAATTTGCTTATATAGATATTCTTTGAAACCCTTTAATTTGTCTTGAATATTATTATATTCTTCTTTGCTACTCATTTCGGGATAATCTTTACAACATTCCAAGTAATCATCAAAAGTTAAACTATCAGCAAGCATTCCGATTTCTATTTGTAAGCTGTTTAAATGTTGGTTTAGTCTCTTAACGTTATCCGCTAAACTATTAAATTCGTGGACTTCATTATTATATTTTGTTATCTCTTTCGGGTCGCTTAAATCATCAATAATCATTTTACTTTTATGTAGATTAAATGGAAATTTAAGTGTATAAATGCGATTTGCTGTTAGTTGTTTAAAACGGTCATTTAAATAGCTATCTAGGCTTTTTAATCTCTTGTAGTCATTTAATAATTTGTGTGTTTGGTCGTTAAATTCGTAAATATCAGCGAATAATAATTCTAATATGTTCATTTAATATACTTCCTTTATGTTTCTTGAATACATAAGTAATAAATCATTGATATTAATATGGTCATCATTATTGTATCTATTATGATCCATGTTACTTTTCTATCTTTGTTATTGTGATTAAGGAATAATGATAATAGAAATGATATTAACGTAATAATAAAAATAGTCATATTGTGGCAACTCTCCTAATAATTATCTATTAAATAATTTGTTTGTTTTATTTTAAAGGCAATTAATTTAGAAAGCAATAAATTATATAATTCTTTTATCCCAGTTTTTTAAATCGGCATTAGCTAAACTATTAATATTATTCATCATGCTTGTTGCTTGGCTTGTTAGCATTGCAACACATTTATTTCTATCAATTTCATCCTTTGCAATCGAATATCCCGCATTTTTACCATTTCTTTCTGAAACAATCGGAATGCCTTTACTTCTTAATTTTGCTACTGCATCATTAACAGTTCTTGATGAAACATTTGCTATTTGCGTTATTTCTAATCTTGATACTGATTTGCCACGGTTAGCAATAATATTTAAAATACGCTTTTCAACCTTTGATAATTTAATGCTTTTCAATATAATCTTCCTTTCTTAAATCTATATCGGTAACCATTGCCAACATATCAGCAAATATTAATAATGCTTTGTTAGTTAATTGTTTAACCGTACTTTCGCCGTACTGCATCTTTTGAGCAATTTGCCAATTAGATAAATGTTCAAAATAACGATATTTCATTACTTTTTTACATTGTTCATTTTGTATGCGTTCAATAATAGTCTTTATAGTATCTACAATATCTTTATAATAGGATGCGGTTATTGTCTTATCTTCTTGTATATTACTGTTAGTTGATGCTTTAGTTCCGTCATAACTAATACTTTTTAAATCTGCTAAAGTTGCTAGTTGTTTATATTTTGCAAAATCATTTTTAAAGAAATATCTCACATTTTTACAAGTTTGTTTTTGTTGTTTTGTAAGCGTCATTGACTGCATCCTTTCCAATAAATATAATTTAATTTAGTCATATTATTTATTGTTTAGGATGCATCCAAGCATCTTTTTTTATTACTAAAATAGGTTGAATAAACTATTTAAAATGTAAATAACCAATATACAAGCCATTGTATTAAATGCAATACTTTTAATGGTTAATCGCTTTTCAATTAGGTAAGTAATAACTAATGATACAAGTAGCGACCAAGTTACAACTATAGATAGATACATTCTTTTAATTCCTTTCTATTCGGCAATATCTAAACTATATTCAACCAATGCATATAATTTGCCGTTGCAAGTTTGAAAACGAATATTACCAACGGTTATTTTTTTATCCTCATACATACGATTTATTTTTTCATTAATTTTATTGCCAGATACTAACTTCACTTTTTTATATTGTTCCATTACTTTAATTTCCTTTCTTAAAGATTATGATTTATATCGCAATTAAAAAACTATACATATAAAACGGCAGTTGCTACACTTTATTATTTTTGTTGTGTAGTCGTATAAATGCCTATATATCAACGTTTATAAGGCGAAACTGCACCGACTACGCTACTACACCACGCTTCAAGTCCTTATATAGTGTTTTTATATATTATTTATTATTATTTTTTATATATAATATATATAGGTGTAGTAAGTGTAGTAACAGTAGTTGTCTTACTCTCACAAGAGTTCAAGTTACTACAGTATTAAAAATTATAGTGTAGTGTTAGTGTAGTTACTCATCTTTATAAAATAGAAACTGGTATTTATCAGGGTCAACATTGCATAAATAACGTTGGTCGTTTCTTAATTCATCTAATTTCTGTTGGTCTCTATCATTCCAATATTTAAAGGGTTTCATACTTCGTGATTTTGTATATTTCCAACCTTTCTCTTTTAAAATCTTTTGAGCTTTTAAAGTAAAAGTACGTTGTTTAATTTTTTGATGATTGTTTTCTGCATCCATGCAAACCATAAAATAATTAAATAAAAAATTGCTTGGTATGCGTGTACTTTCTAAATCATCAAAATATTTATTAATAAAATAATAAACGGCGTCATTATCTTCTTTGATTTCGTGAGTGGCGTTATTGCTTTCGTCTGTTTGAATAAATGTAGTTACTGGTTTACTATGCAAGGCTTTATATAAAAGCCATTCAAGTAGTTCTTTACGATTAATATAATCATCTTTGATTTTTCTATTTTTGGGCGTGGCTTGGTATTGATGATTAAATTTTACAATTCTAAACCGTCTTAAATGAGCGTCTGTACTATCTTTAAAACGTGGTACGCCATTCATTGATTGAATGATTAAACTATTAAAACGGTTGTAATATAAGGGTAGTCCTTTCGGGTTAATAATCATTGTTTCGCCAGTTACTAAAGATTTAAAATTGCTACTATTTTCATTAAATGTATTTGGGTCATTATCATCTCCAATAATTACGGCTTTTTCATCCACGCCCGCAAGTTTAAAATCATCTTCAAACTCAATTAGTTTTAATTGTCCGCAATTTTCTTCGCCAACTAAATTCATTATCAATTTTTCAAAAGTGCTTTTTCCTGTTCTTCCTTGTCCGTTATCTACTAAAAAGATAGCAGCTTCATGAGAAATATTAGCGTCAATGCTAGCCGTGATAATTTGCCATAATAGATTAATCTTGTCTTGTTGTCCGTTTGCAATTTCATTAAACCATTTAGAAACAGACCAACCATTATAAACAGGTTCAGTGGATGCATTCGGGTTGTAATTAGTCGCTATTTTTGTAGTAAATACATAATCAGGACTAAAGGGCAATAATTTATCTTTTTCACGGCTATAGATGCCATTATTTACAATAGTTAAATTATTATCATACGTTCTAGATGTTTCTTTACATTCAATAAGTAACTTATTCCTAATTTCTTTAATCATTCTTTCGGTTGCTTGATTATCTACATAATTAATCAGCGTACTAATTCTTTTTATATTCTTTGTATATATTCCGTTGTCTAAGTCATACCAATATAACGGCGATTGTTCCAATTCTTTCTCATTTTCTCCAATAGTTCTAAAAATTGCATATTTTTCAACAATGTTAGTTATTTCTCTGAATGTTAAACGTGGTTTTCTTACTTCTCCTTTATGCGCTCCGCTTTCAATAGTGTATTCTTTATCTTTACGCAAATTATTGCCCGCCTGTTTCAATTTGCTAAATAGTTCTTGGTTTGTTTTGGGTGGTTCATTATTTAATTGTTGTAATTTACGTAACTTTTCCATATTCTTTTGTGTTTCTTCGTCAATAATCATCATTTATGCGGTCATCCTCCTTAATATGCTTTTGAATATTGTATTTACTTCTTTATTTTTCAATGGTGGACTAATAAAGGTATCATTGATAGCATGCGCAAACTGGTAAACTGTTTCAGGGTCTGCACCAGTTCCAAAAAGCCAACCAATAACGCCAGTAAGCCAGTTATTGCGGTTTCCTTGTCCTGTTCCTTTTGCTATCTCATCTAATTTTTTACCAGTGTAATATTTATTAGTTGGTACTTTTATTTTGTAATGAAAATCAGTGTTTGGATGCTGTTGTAATTCGTTATATATCCAACGTGGCGCTTTAGTTGCATCTTGTAGGCTAATATTATTAATCGGTTTATAAATGTATTCAGCAACGCAAGAGGGCGAAATAATAACGCCGTCTGTTCGTATTTCTGCGCCGATATGATTACCTAAATTGAATAATGTTTTATTAGTTGGCGTTAGCGATTTATCAGTTTTATAAATTAGATGAGTTCCACCGCTTTGGGTTCTCTCGGTATATGTTTGAGGTAAGTTGTAATTTCTTTTTTTAAGTTCAATTAAAACTTCCTTTAATTGATTTTGATTACTTATATCAATATCAATAAGCACTAATTTATTTTGTGATAATGCTAGTCCTAGATTATTTTGTTTATGGTAAGTTTGTTTAATTAAATCAATATCATTAGTAGCATCTTTATAACCATGAGAATTTTTAAGAGGTATTTTGCTGTTATGCGATAACTGAAATACTTTAAATTTGTTTTTAGCAAGCTGTAACGCTTTTTGTTTTGTGTTCATTTAATTCATCCTTTAATGGTGTTGTTTATTTTATTCATTGCTGTTAAAATTAAATTCAAGGATCATCTTTTATGCTTGTAATTTAAGTAAAAAGTCATTTCTTGAAATTATAAGAGTGGGCAAACTCTTTTTGTATTTCTCTATTTATTAAGTCGTTTTTTAAACGGCTTTTTTATTTTGTTTAAATAAGTTCTTCATGTTCTTTTAAAAAATTAATAATGGTTTCTTTTCCGATTAGTTGCATCCCGTCTATATTTGCAACTGGTAAACCATTTCTAATAAATTTATAAATAGTGTCAGTTGAAACGCCTAACCATTTAGCCATTTCTTTTTTATTTAAATAGGGCTTAGCGTGTTGTTCTTCTTGTTTTGCTTTATTAATTGCATTTTTAACAGTGTTATAAATATCGTTGCTTAATTCCTTGCGTTGCTGTTCATCTAACACGACTTGAAACATGTTGTACTTTCCTTTCTATTAATTTTTATAATTCTTTTCGATTAATTTATTAATAGCTTTTGTATTTCCGCTTAATTCACTAATAATATAAGAAATTGAGTTCTCTAAGCGGTTAAATTCGTAATCTTTTAATTTGTTTTCAGTTCGTGAAATTTTTTCTATTGCATCATCTAATAAAGTGATTAAGGCTTTATTTTGTAAATTTAATTCTTCAATATCCATTCAATTCAATTCCTTTCTAGTTGGCCAAACTCAATAAATATTCTTTTAGTCCTTTAACTTTCCAATTATGATCGTTAATAATTTTTTTATTTCTTTGTGGGTCTGATGCAATTTTTTTCTTTAACAATGATTCATATTTTGTGATTTCTATTATTTTCATGTTTAATTCCTTTCTTAAATTGTTACTTGTAGCGTTCCACCATTTAAATATGCTTTGATTTGTTGGTAGTCCATATTAAGCGATAGCAAAGCAATAATTTTATTTTCTAACCCTTGATACTTTTCTAATTGTTTAATGTTCATTAGTTCAGTAATAGGGGTCTTTTTATCTGCTTTGCATGATGCTTTAAATTGTTTGCATGATTTACCAGTTGTAACTTTACAAAGCAAATTTGTAAACATTGAATACGGATGCGGGTAATTTTCTTTTAATTTCCATTCTTTAACTGCATCCGTTAATGTTTTACGTTTGCTTTTATCTTCAAGCCTTAAAGAATGTCTTTTCTTTAATTCGTTACGTGTTGCATAAAATTGCCGTGTGAGTTCAAATTTGAATGCTACTACATTAGGCGTATTTTTTAGCAATGTAATTAAAAAGGTGGCTTGTTGTTCGTTTAAGTGATAAATCTTTCTAGGTCTACCACCTTTTGAATTTTTAGGAGGTTTAGCGATTTTAAATGATAAAACTCCTAAACGTTCAAGCGTTGTTTTATGTGTTTCGATTAGTTTTCTAATGCTTTTATGCTCATTCTCGCTATATTCCGCAATAACCTCACTTGTTGTATAAGGTTCAGCGGTACTTAATGCGGTGGTTTTAAATACTAATTCTTTCATTAATTGCATCCTTTCTATTTTGTGATTTTACTTTGATTTAAAATAAAATCAGTTGTTACACCTAGATAATTAGCCACCTTTTGTAAATTTGATGCTTTGGGTTCGGATGCATTCCATTTAGAAATAATGCCATGAGATAAATTCAATTCACGTTCAAGATAAGAGATTGAAATTTCTTTTTTGTCTGCTAGTTGTTTTATTACTGTATAAATTGCCATAAAATAAACCTCCTCAAAATAAATCTATCGAATATTAACAATAATATTGATAAAAAGTAGAAAATATTCTATTATAAAGACATAGAAAAAAGTCGTTATGATTTTGAATATAACAACAATGATATTAATTTATATCTTTATATGATAATCTTTTTTTATTCTGTGTATCTGTATAATATCATCTAATATATTCGATAGTCAAGGGCGACGAATAAAAAATATTCGGTGGTGTAATTTGTGTTATGAATATTATCTATAATAGAATTAAAGACCTTGCTAATGAAAAAAATATTAGTCTAGCACAAGTTGAAAGAGATTTAGATTTTTCTAATGGCGTAATTTCAACATGGAGAAAGAGTAATGCTAGTCAAGATAAAATATTAAAGGTTGCAAATTATTTCAATGTTTCAACAGATTATTTACTTGGTCGTACTGATAATAGAAACGTGGATAAAACTAATATTGATATAGAAGAGGCGTTAAATAGTGCAATGAGTTATGACGGTAAACCAATAACCGAACATGATAAAGATATTATTCGTGAATTACTAAAAGCGTATTTAGATAATAAAGATTAAAGAGGCGTTGAATATGCGTTTTGAGAAAAGATACTTTGAAGAATATGACATTGAGTTAGTTATTATTTATTCAGATATTCCACTTGATACGCCAGCAACGTTTATATCTAAATTTAATGTGATTATTATCGATAATACAAAGAGTAATAATGATATATATAAGGCACTTTTACATGAATTAGGTCATAAAATTAAGCATAATGAAATTAATGTTTTATATAATTCTTCTCCGTCTTGTCGTATCAAAATGGAACATGAAGCAAATGAATTTATGATAAATGAGTTAATAACACAATATTTAAAAGATAATTATATGGATGCAAACAATATTAATTATGTAGATTTTGCAAATGATAATATGTTAGATGATATTAATATAGTTAAGGATGCTATTAAAAGGCATTTAAAAACTTCATAGTATTATTAGCCATAGTTATTTTAATGAGCTCAAATTTGAGCTGGGGTCTAAGTTTAACTTAGTGCGTTTCTTAGTAGTGAAAAGTAGTAATTTTAAATATTACCTTTAATCATTATTAAGTTGTTTTCTGATATTATTTCAGTTTTTTCAAGTTTCGAATGCATCCAGTTTTTAAATCTTTTTTATAGTGTCGCAAATGTAACTTTAATCGTTAAAAAATGTAAGGTTTTGCAAGATTTTAAAGTACAGTACACTAAATAATTTAGCTTGTTAAAACGTTGTTATATTAGTGCTTATAAGTAAATTAAGCCAATTAAAAAAGCCTTGTTTTCTGCAATTTTCTGCACTTTTTAAGTGTTAACATTTAATTACTACTGTTATGTGGTTATTTATGTGCAATTTAATTTATTATTTATAATAAATTAAATGCTGTTAATATAACGTTTTTAGCAATTTATTTTAAATTTAAATCTTGGCCACAAATACAATTTAATAGATTTCTTGGAATTATAAGAGCGGGCAAACTCAAAGAAAGGAATTTCAGGAATGGTAAAAATTGTTAAGTACGAAAATTCAAAACATGAAACACGTTACAAATTTCGTTTGTATGCGGGTGTAGATGAAAAGACAGGCAAAAAGCGTTACGTTAAGCGTTCTAATTTTTTAAGCGAACAAGATGCACAAAAAGAGCTTTCAAAAATTTCATATCAAGTAAGCACAGGCGAATTTTTTAAACAGGATAGTAATATTAGATTTAATGAGTTATTAGAATTGTGGTTTGATTTATATAAAGGAACTGTTAAGCCCTCAACCTTTGCAACCACTAAACGTATTTTAAATACGCATGTATTACCACTTTTTAAAGATTACTATGTTAAAAAAATAACTCTTGTTGATTGTCAAAGGGCAGTTAATAAGTGGTTTAAAGAATATCCTAAGCAATTAAACAGATATGTATTTTATACAACTAGAATACTTGATTATGCTGTTAAATTAGAAATTATCAATAAAAACCCTTTTAAGAATGTTACTAAACCGAAAATAAAAAGGGATGTATCCACTTTCACAAATTTTTATTCAAAAGCAGAGTTAAACCAATTTCTACACTGTTGTAAGAATAATGGTAATTTTAAAATTTATACTTTCTTTCGTTTGTTAGCATATAGCGGAATGCGAAAAGGCGAGGCTTTAGCACTTACTTGGAAAGATATTAATTTTAATAAAAGCATGATTACAATTAATAAAACTGTAACTATGGTTGAAAATAATAAGTTAGTTATTCAATCGCCTAAAACACTATCAAGCAAACGTAATTTATATATGGATAAAGAAACCATGAGCATTTTAAAAGAATGGAAAGTTAAACAGTCGCATATTTTTTATATGAATGGAAAAAATATTCTTGATGACCGCTTAATATTTTCAAATAAAAAAGGGCCAATCTTGCATCCAACACGACCAAATAACTGGATGCATCAATTAAGTAAGAAATATGGTTTGAAATATATTTCTTGTCATGGCTTTAGGCATACTCATGCAAGTATATTATTCCAAGCAGGAGCAACCATAAAAGAGGTTCAAAACAGGTTAGGGCATGCGGATGCAAAAACTACATTAAATGTATATACTCACGTTACACAAAAAGAGCAAAGCGAAACAGTAATTAAATTTGCTAATTATTTAAATTAGGGTCTCTCTTTTTACGTTTTATTGTTGATAATCGTTAATATATCAATGATTGCCTAATGCGTTTCAGGGTCTCTTTTAGGGTCTCTCCAGTGTAGTTATCCACAATTGTTTGTAGATACTAGAAAATAAAAAAGCCTATAAACTCAACGTTTATAGACAATCATAGATAGTTATAAAGGTCTTAATTGAGCATACAGGGTTCGAACCTGTAAATTATGGATTCAGAGTCCACTGCCTTACCAATTTGGCGAATGCTCAATAATTATAACAGTTTAATTCTATTAAATTGGAAATAATATGTCAAGCAACCATCATGCGCTATGTTTAACTTTTTTTAGTGAAAATTAAGAAAAATCTTTTAAAATAGAATTTCTCGTGTATAATAATATCAAAAGCTAAAGAGGGGATTATTGATAATGCATAAAGTTTTGCTTGTCATGCATGATGTTAAATTTGAAGATTATTATCGAATGAATAAAATTGAATTTGAAATTATGCCTGAAGTTGGTCAGTATATTTATAATACTGACGGTCTAGTATATGAAGTTGAAGCAATTACTCAATTTGCAGGATATGTTTCTGAAAAAGGAGCAGTTGCAGTAATTGTTGTACATCCAGTAGCAAAAGACGAGCCAGTAAGTAATTTGTATAATTTAAATATTGAGGAAGACATAGACGATTAATTTAGTTAATTAACAATTAAGCCTAGATTCAGCCATATTATAGGCGGAGAATCTAGGCTTTTTTTATTCAAAGGATAATTCGATTAAGTATACTTTGGCCTGATTTAAATGAGCAGTTGTGATCCATACTTCGTCAAAATATGGAATAGGTTTACCAGCCATTTCCCAGTAAGTTTTGAATAAATGTTGATGTTTATTAATAAAATCTTCTGGTAAAAGGTTAACCATTAATTTATTTGCAGGAAAATAGAAATCTTCGTGATCAATGTGAATTGAATCAGGAATAAATAATTGAACAACATTTTCATATGGAGATTTAGTTTTAGTTACCATTTCAGGATTATGTTCAATCTGATTTAAAATTTTATAAATAGAATCAAATGTAAGTTCCATTTGCAGGCCTTCTCTCTTAGTTCTATCTATATTTTAACAGGAATAACAGAAACATAGTAACAGATAATTTATAAAAGTTAATTGATTGGTTTATAATGTTAATATTCAAGTTAAAGAAAGGAGAAAAGAGATGGCTGTAGTTCATTTTTATCTCGTTAGGCATGGACAAACAAAATTAAATCGCCAAGTTCGTTTGCAAGGAATTACAGATTCTCCTTTGACTAAAAAAGGAATTAGAATGGCAAGAAGATTGGGATATGAGCTTAGAAAGATAAAGTTTCGTGCGGTTTTTACAAGCGATTTGAAGCGAACGCAAGATACTGCTAAATATATTTTAGAGGAGAACTTGCAAAGAATTCCTCCAATTTATCGTGATCCTGATTTGAGGGAATTAAGTTTTGGTAGATTTGAAGAAGCACATAAATTTGAAGTGATTCCACAGGCATTGCGTACTTTAGGGATCAGAAAAATAATTCGTGCATTTTTAAATGAAGAACATGTAGGTGAATTGATTAAAATTTTTCGTACAATGGATGGGACAGAGAAAATCGAAGACTCCGCTCATTTATATTCACGCTTTAGTCGGGCATTAAAATTAATTGGTAATGAATATCAAGATGAAGAATGTAATATTTTGATTGTAACTCATGGATTGATATTATCGAATTTTATCGAAAGTTTATGTGGTGATGTGCCAGTATTTTTATTAGATAATTCACGAGCAAGTTTAGTAGATTATCAAGATGGAAAGTTTAAGATTCGGTATATAAATCAATTGGAGGATTTAAATGAGAAAACAAGAAATTAAAAAGGAACTTAAACAACTTGTATCAGATAAAGTAGTTCCTGGAATTTCATATGCAATTATAGATAAAAATAATGTTGAAACACATGTATTTGGAAAATCACAAATTATTCCGATAAAAAAAGAATTAAGATATGGCATGTTATATGATGTTGCTTCGCTAACGAAAGTTGTAGGGACAACTACTTTAATTTTGAATTTGGTAGAAAAAGGTAGACTATCATTAAATGATAAGGTAGCAGATTTTATTCCTTTGTTTGATGATCAACGTGTAACAGTACGTCATTTATTAACACATACATCTGCTATTTCTGGATATATTCCACATCGGGATGAACTTAATCGTAAAGAATTATTGGATGCATTAGATTCATTAAAAGTAGGGGACTGGTTCGATAAAAAAGTCGTCTATACGGATGTTGGATTAATAATGTTAGGACAAATGATTGAATCATTTTATCATGAACCTGTGCAAAAAACTATAACAGAAAAGATATTGGAACCATTAAATTTAAAAGAAAGCACATTTAATCCACAAAAGCAGTTTTCTATCCCTACTGAGATTACTGATAAACGAGGATTAATTCAAGGAGAGGTGCATGATCCTAAAGCTTTTGTTTTGAAGGAACATTGTGCATCTGCAGGATTATTTATGACATTGAATGATTTAATTAAATTTGCAAATTGGATTTTAAGTGATGAACACGAAAATGATATTTTGACTAATCAAACGATTAATAGTTTATTTAAAGATTGGACAACAAATCATTTACAACGTTCACTAGGATGGGATTTGCGTTTTAGTCCTGATCAAACACCATGGATTTATCATACAGGATATACTGGAACATTTATTTTATTGAGCAAAAAGTATCAACAAGGACTAATTGTTTTAACAAATCGAGTTCATCCATCGTCTGATAATCAAGAGTTCTTAGATCGAAGAGATAAAATAGTAAGTAAATTCATAAAATTCGATTAATGGTAGCGTTTACATCTGATTGACAACTTGATAAAATTAATTTGTAAATAAATTTCAATCAGATAGAAGGTAGTATATTATGAATGAACCAATCTTCTTGAAACCATTTTTCCAAGAAAAAATTTGGGGTGGAAAAAGGTTAAAAGATGAATTTGATTACGATATTCCAAGTAATCATACGGGGGAATGTTGGGCAATTTCTGCTCATCCACATGGATTATCAATTGTGGAAAATGGACCATTTAAAGGCAAGAGTTTGGAATATGTGTGGAAAAATCATCGAGAGGAATTTGGAAATGCCAAAGGGGATGTATTTCCATTACTTGTAAAAATTTTAGATGCAAAGGATGATTTATCTGTACAAGTTCACCCTGATGATGCATATGCCGAAAAACATGAACATGAGTTGGGGAAAAATGAATGTTGGTATGTAATTAAAGCAGATAAGGGAGCTCAAATTTATTATGGGCACAATGCTAAATCGCGAAGTGAGTTAAAGGAAATGATTTATAATCATGAATGGAATAAATTATTTCGAAAAAAGACTGTACATGAAGGCGATTTTATTTATGTGCCAAGTGGCACAGTACATGCTCTTGGTAAGGGATTAATGGTATTAGAAACACAACAAAGTTCAGATACTACATATCGCATTTATGATTTTGATCGAATTGATCCACATACAAAACAAAAACGAAAATTACATTTAAAACAATCAGTGGAATGTATAAGTGTGCCACAAAAAGATTGGCAAATAAAACCAGAAAATTACCATATTGGTGATGTTTTAGTTACTCGTTTTATTTCAAATAAATTTTTTTCTGTATATAAGTGGGTAGTTGATGGAGGAAGTGGAGTATTTAAACAACAAGCTCCATATATGTTGGTTTCTGTTTTAGATGGAAGTGGATCAATAAAAATTGCTGACCAAGAATATTTAATAAAAAAGGGAATGCACTTTATATTACCATTTTCAGTTAAAAGTTGGAAAATTCAAGGAAATTTACAAATAATTGCTTCAGAACCTGGGAAAAGCATTTGCTAATTAAAAACTAAAAAACTAAGGGTAGATTATTACCCTTAGTTTTTTTAGTTTTTATTATTATTATTATTTTTCTAGATTGCTTACATTAATAAATTTTTGTTGATCAAAATCATAAAGTCCTTGATCTGTAATTTTAAGTGTTGGAATTACAGGAAGAGCTAAAAATGAAAGTGTGATAAATGGATCAAATTTAATTTCCTGACTAATAGAACGATAAGCATCTTGAACATTTTTAAGATCAGTATTAGCTTCTTGATATGGCTTATCAGACATTAATCCGCCAATTGAAAGAGGCATTGATGCTAATTCTTTTTGATCATCAAAGATAGTAATTCCTCCATCAATTTCTTTTAAATGTAAAATTGCATTCAAAATTGCTTGATCATTTGTACCCACAGCAATTAAATTATGTGAATCATGAGCAATTGTAGAAGCAATAGCTCCTTGTTGTAATTTAAAGCCTTTTACAATACCTACGCCTACTGTATTTAAGTGGTGGTGTCGTTCAACTACAACAATTTTAAGTTGATCTTTGGAAGTATCTGGTACAAATAAATTATTTTCGACAGTTACGTCCTCAATAAGATGCTTTGTGTCGATATGATTAGGAATAACACCGATAATATTTGCTTTTGAAGATTGCATTTTTAATTCTAGTTGGTTAGGAGTAATTGAAAAGTTCATAGAACTTGGACAATTTGCATTTGAAGCATGTGATTCTGTGGAGTTAATAATTTCTCCATCTTTGATTACGGAATGAATAGATACATTTTGATAGTCATCTAAAACAACAATGTCAGCATTAAAACTACTACTTAATGCTCCTAAGTTTGAAAGGTGATGGGCATTAGCAGCGTTATAGCTAGCCATTGTGTAGGCAGTTTCAGGACGGATACCATGTTGAATTGCTAACTTAATGCAGTAGTTAATACCGCCTTCTTCAAGTAAACTACTGATTAATTTATCATCAGTACAAAAGGCAAAGCGTTGTGCGTTCGATTCATTGACAACATTAATGATATTTTCTAAATCACGTTCAACGGTTCCTTCGCGTAAGAAAACATAGAAACCTAATTTAATACGTTCAAGCGCCTGTTCAGGAGTAGAACATTCATGATCAGTTGTAATATGATTTTGTTGAAAAATATCAAGTTGTTGCCGATTTAAGCCAGCTCCATGTCCATCAATTTGTCGATGATTTGCTAAGCAATCGTTGATCTTTTCTAACATGTCAGCATCTTTGCTGGCAACAGCGGGATAATCCATTATTTCTGCTAAGCCACAGACATTAGGTGTTTGGTAATAAGAACGGAGCTTTTTAGCGTCAAGTTTTTCATAGTTATGTTCAAATGATGTGCATGGAACGCAAGAGGGTAACATAATGAAAGTGTTTAATTGAGTTTTTTTGGCATCTTCGAGCATAAAATCAATGCCACGAGTGCCATAGACGTTAGCAATTTCATGAGGATCAGCAAAAATAGAAGTGGTGCCTTGTTGGAGAAGAACTTTACCGAATTCACTAGGACGAACAAGTGAACTCTCAATATGAACATGAGCATCGATGAATCCGGGAACTAAATATTTATCAGAATAATCAAGGGTTTGATTAGCAGTGAAATCTTCTTGCTCACCAGTAGCGACAATTTTACCCTGATTAATCCATAAAATATTTGGTTCAAATGTCCGCGTAAAGACATTTAATACATGTTGGCTAGTAATTTTTAAATCAACATTTTGCAATCTAATCATCCCTTTATAATGTATTTGGTTACGAATTATCCTATATTTTATCATATAAATTGTTAATGTAAATACTAAATTTCAATTGTTTGATTTTTTTAAATCTGTCTAAAAAACAATAAAACCGAATAAAATAAAAGAGGTCTGGCATTGGAGCCAGTACCTCTAATTAGTATGTTGGTTTGATTTCAAGAGCTTCTTGTTGTGAAAAATCATCATTTGGATATTTGTGTTTTAGTGCAAGTAATAGTAATCGTTTAGCTAAATTACCATTCCGAGCAAGAATTGGTCCATGGAAGTAAGTACCATATGTATTTTTATAAATAGCACCTTCAAAGCCGTCTTGACCATTGTTACCATTTCCGACAATAACTTTACCTAGTGGCTTTTCATCATCACCAAGGTAAGTTACACCGCTATGATTTTCAAATCCATGATATTCTTCTCCCGTTTCTTCGTTTTTAATAGTAATATCACCAATAAAACGGTTATTTTTTTGAGTTTCTGTACGGTGAGATAAGACACCAAGTCCGGGAATTTTAACACCATCAGCACCAACATAATATTGGCCAAGCATTTGATAACCACCGCAAATAGCTAACAAAGGCTTGCCCTCTTCAACGAATTTTTGGATTTCATCATGCTTATTAGGTAAATCTTTTGATACAATTGTTTGTTCAAAGTCTTGACCACCACCAAAAAGGGCAATGTCAAAATTATCAGCGTTGAAAGTATCATCTAATGAAATTAATTGAACATCGATATCAGTATTCATTTGTTTAGCATAGTATTTCATAACTAAAATATTACCAATATCACTATAAGTATTTAACAAATCACCATATAAGTGTGCTAAACGTAATTCATATTTCATTAATCCATACCTCCTTTGATGTATCCTTCATCAGCTAATAATTTACGTAATTGAAGAACTGCGGTATATGTTGCAAGAACATAAACATGTTTTGTTGGCATTTGTTCTATGAATTTAACTGCTTCAGTTAAGTTTTCACGTTGATGGAAATTTTCTTCTGGGACGCCTGCGACTCTTAATCTAAAAGTAATATCTTTATAGCGTTCGCCACCAGTTAGAACTGAAGGAATGCGATCAAATGGTAATTCTTCAAAAGATCCATCCCAAATCCAACTAGTATCAATTCCATCAGCATAGTTAGCGTTTAGTAATACAGCTAATGAAAATGGATTGCGATCTGTCTTAATCATTTGTAAAACTTGATCTAATCCAACCGGATTTTTAACTAAAATTAAAGTTACATCTTTATCACCGACTTTAATGACTTCTTGACGTCCAAAGATTTTTTGGTCAGGTGAGCTTAATGCTTTAGTGATTTCAAATGGAAGTAATTCGAATTCACTACCTACTGCATATGCGGCTAAAGCATTGTAGATATTATATGTTCCACCAATATGAAGAGTAACTTCTTCATTATTGATTTTGAATTTTGACCATTGTGGAGATTGGTCAATGATTTCAGTAACTTTATATGTTAATTCAGGTCGTTTATAACCACAGTGAGGACAGTAATATTTACCTAAATTACCATATGTACGACTCTTAAAGCGGATGATGTGATTACATTCGGGACATAAAACACCATCTGTATTTGCAGGAGCTTTTTGATCACGATCTTCCTCATTATCAAAACCAAAGTAAACAGTAGGGTTAGGGAGATCTACACTATTAAACAAAGGTTCATCACCATTAGCAATGATTTTTGCTTTTGGATGCATTTTGATTCCCTTTAAAATTTTATTGTAAGTAGTGTAAATTTCACCAAAACGATCAAGTTGATCACGGAATAAGTTAGTTAAAACGAAAGCACTTGGTTCAATATATTGAGAAATAATTGGAACATTTGCTTCGTCAGTTTCTAAAACAGCTAGCTTTTTGCCGTGTTTACTTTTTTTAGCTGTTAAAAATGCAGTTACGATTCCTTGTTTCATATTGGAACCACTAGGATTGGTTAAGATATTATCATACTTTTCAGATAATACTTTAACAGTTAGAGCTGTTGTAAGAGTTTTACCATTAGTTCCAGTAACAATAATAATTTCATAATCTTTCGCTAGTGCTTGTAATACATCAGGATCGATGGCTAAAGTTAATTTGCCAGGTAAACTAGTTCCGCCATGCATAAAGTTATGAAGAAACCAGTAAGATGATTTACCAGCTGCAATAGCAATATTGCTTTTTAGAGACATCTATGAAAATCCTCCTGTAATAATATTCTTTTTGTATTTTATCACAAATTTAGTCAGAGTAGTTTTGATTTAAGTTTTACTTTGGTTAATTTGCAAAATTATATAAAGTCTATAATTAACAGTGAAATTTAATTGTAAATCGTATATACTAAAATGGAATGAAAAAATTTTTGGAAGTGAAATTTGTGGCACAATTATTTTTCCGTTATGGTGCAATGAACAGTGGAAAGTCAATTGAAATTTTAAAAGTTGCACATAACTATGAAGAACAAGATAAAAAGGTAATTTTAATGACAAGTGCGATTGATAATCGTGATGGGGTGGGATTTGTATCTAGTCGAATCGGTTTAAAACGTCCTGCGTTTCCGATTGAAGATCAAACAGATGTGTTTGACTATGTACAAAAGAAAAATGCAGCAGAATCAATTGCATGCGTATTAGTTGATGAAGCTCAATTCTTAAAGAAGGAACATGTGCGTCAATTAACTAAAATTGTAGATCAACTTAACATTCCGGTAATGACATTTGGCTTGAAAAATGATTTCCGTAATGAATTATTTGAAGGATCAAAGTATTTACTATTGTATGCTGATAAAATTGAAGAAATGAAGACAATTTGTTGGTTTTGTAATAAAAAAGCAACAATGAACTTGCGTATTAATGATGGAAAACCTGTGTATTCAGGTGAACAAATCATGATTGCAGGTAATGAAGCATACTTCCCAGTTTGCAGACGGCATTACTTTAATCCGCCAGTTGATGAAATTGAAAAATTAAATAATAACTAGGAGGTTCCGATGGATAAGTTATTTGATAGATTGCAAATGCTTGAAGATCGTTATGAAGAATTAGGCGAACTATTATCAGATCCTGAAGTAATTGCAGATACAAATCGTTTCACAAAGCTATCAAAGGAAATGGCTGATTTACGTGAAACAGTTGAAAAATATAATCAATATAAGAAAGTCGTTCAACAAATAAAAGATGATGAAGAAATGTTGAATGCAGGTTTAGATGATGAAGAAATGACTATGATGGTCAAAGAAGAATTAGCATCATCAAAAGAAGCAAAAGAAAAGCTTGAAGAAGAAATTAAGATTTTATTGCTACCTAAAGACCCTAATGATGATAAAAATATTATTATGGAAATTCGTGGGGCTGCTGGTGGTGATGAAGCTAGTTTATTTGCAGCTGATCTCTTTAATATGTATTCAAGATATGCAGAAAAACAAGGCTGGTCAATTGAAGTTGTGGATAAAAATGTGACTGAAGTTGGTGGCTTTAAGGAAATTGTAATTTTGATTAATGGTAAGAGTGTTTATTCAAAATTAAAATATGAAAGTGGTGCTCACCGTGTTCAACGTGTGCCAGTAACGGAATCTGCTGGTCGAGTACATACCTCAACAGCAACTGTTGTTGTTATGCCAGAAGAAGAGGATGTAGAAATTGAGATCGATCCAAAAGATATTCGTGTTGATGTGTTCCGCTCATCAGGTGCCGGTGGACAACATATTAATAAAACATCTTCTGCTGTTCGTATGACTCACTTGCCAACAGGAATTGTTGTATCGATGCAGGACCAACGTTCACAACAACAAAACCGTGAAAAAGCAATGCGGATTTTGAAGGCACGTGTATATGATTACTACAAATCTCAAGAACAAAGTGAATATGATGAAAATCGTAAGTCAGCGGTAGGGACAGGTGATCGTTCAGAACGTATTCGGACATATAACTATCCACAAAACCGTGTGACAGACCACCGTATTGGTCTTACATTGAACAAACTTGATAAGATTATGAATGGTGAGTTAGATGATATTATTGATGCTCTAGTGTTATATGATCAAACAAAAGCATTGGAGAATTTACAAAATGAATAATTCGTTTTTTAAGGCCCAACAATGGGCTTTTTCTTTTATTGAAGGATCAAATGCTGATCGTTCTGGTGTAGAGTTGTTATTAAAAGAACAGATGAGCTGGAATGATACAGAGCTTTTAATGCACTTACGTGATGAAATGCCTCAAGAAGAATTAGAAAAATTTCAACGTAATGTGGAAAAGTATGTGAATGGTTATCCAGCACAATACATAATAGGTAAAGCTGATTTTTATGGCTCTAAGTTTAAAGTGAATGAAAATACATTAATTCCAAGGATGGAAACGGAAGAATTAGTAGATTGGATTTTAAATGAAAATAAAGTAAATGCTTCTTTGAGAGTAGTGGACATTGGCACAGGAACTGGAGCAATTGGTTTATCCTTGAAAAAGGCTGTTCCTGAATGGAAGATAACACTTAGTGATATTTCAACTGAAGCGCTGAAAGTTGCAGCAGAAAATGCTCAAACATTGGATGAAGAAGTTTATTTGACTCAAAGTGATTTATTTGAAAATTTAAATGGAAAATTCGATATTATTGTTTCTAATCCTCCATATATTGCAGAGGATGAAAAAGGATTAATGGATCAAAGTGTCTTAGAACATGAACCATCTTTGGCATTGTTTGCTGACAATCAAGGATTAAAAATATATCAACGTTTGGCAAAAGAATGTGCACCATATTTAGCTGATGATGCGCTGATGTATTTAGAAATCGGATTTAAACAGGGAAAAGCAGTAAAAGAGATTTTTCAAAAAGAATTTCCTGATGCAAAAATTACAGTAAAAAAAGATATTTCAAATCATGATCGTATGGTAAAGATTCAATTTTAGGAAGTGTAAGAATGGAAATCACAAAAATATATCAACCTAGTGAAGTTGATCAGGCTGCACGTGAAATTCAGTTGGGAGAGTTAATTGCTTTTCCAACAGAAACCGTTTATGGATTAGGTGCAGATGTGAATAATGAAAAAGCGGTATTACGCGTATTTCAAGCTAAAAATCGTCCAGCGGATAATCCGCTAAATGTTACAGTAGCAAATTCAGAAATGGTTAAAAAATATGTAAATCAAATTAATGATTGGGGTCAAAAATTAATACAAAATTTTTGGCCAGGACCATTAACGTTGATTTTTAAAATAAAATCTGGCTCACTACCTAAGGTTGTTACTGGCGGATTAACAACAGCAGCATTTAGATGTCCAGATAATAAAGTCACATTAGAACTTATTGAGAAGGCAGGAACTCCAATTGTTGGGCCTTCAGCTAATACTTCTGGAAAGCCAAGTCCTACGAGTGCACAACATGTTTTTCATGATATGGAGGGCAAGATTGCTGGGATTATTGATGATGGACCAACTGCTGTTGGAATGGAATCAACAATTATCGATTTGAGTGGGGATACTCCAGTTATTGTTCGTCCTGGAGCAATTAGTACGACTGAAATTGAAAAGGTATTAGGGATGCCAATTAAAATGAAAAAACAAGCATCTGCAGAAAAATACAAACATTATAATCCTAATGCAAATGTGATGATGGTATCTGATTCTGATTGGAGTGATGCGATTAAGTGGGCTTCTCAACAAATGAATATCGGAATTATGGCTACTACAAATATAATTAAAAAAGTTCCTGAAAATGTAATCACATATGATTTGGGTGAAAATATTAATTCAGCTAGTCGAAAATTCTTTGCTGGCATTCGTGAACTTGATAGTAAAGGTGTTGATACAATTTTAGTTCAACAGTTTCCAGAAATCGGTTTAGGTGAGGCATATATGAATAGATTACGTAAAGCTAGTGCAGATCAAATGTGGCAATTAAAGTAGAAAATAAAATTTAATTTCGCTAAAATAGTATTAAATATATTAAAGGAGATGTTAATTGTGGGAAAATTTGAAGTTTTAGATCACCCATTGATTCAACATAAATTAACAATTATTCGTGATAAAAACTGTGGTACTCGTGAATTTCGTGAAATTGTTAATGAAATTGCAGAACTAATGGTTTACGAAGTATGTCGTGATATGCCATTAGAGGATGTAGAAGTTGAAACGCCGGTAGCAACAGCTGTTGAAAAGCGTTTAGCGGGGAAGAAAGTAGTTGTTGTTCCAATTTTACGTGCTGGTTTAGGTATGGTAGATGGGGTATTAGAATTGCTACCAGCTGCAAAAGTCGGTCATATTGGAATGTATCGTGATGAAGAAACATTACAACCACATGAATATTTTGTGAAAATGCCCGAACATTTGGATAAACGTGAAATGATAATTGTTGATCCAATGTTGGCAACAGGGGGTTCAGCAATTGCAGCTGTTGACGCATTAAAGAAACGCGGTGCAAGATCAATTCGTTTTGTTTGTTTAGTAGCAGCTCCAGAAGGAGTAAAGGCATTGCGTGAAGCTCATCCAGATATTGATGTTTATGCTGCTGCATTAGATGATCATTTAAATGAAAATGGTTATATTGTGCCTGGATTAGGTGATGCAGGAGATCGTTTATTTGGTACAAAATAGCATCACTGAAATTTATAATAATTTATCGATGTATAAATAAAATTAATAAACTTTATAAAAATATAAATAGCGTAGTTTTGCGATTTATTATGCACAGATTAACCTGTTAATCGCTTACATTTTAGCTTTAAAATAATAATAAATCGCAATATAAAAGCCATAATTTGGTTTTGTACTTTGCTTAGAATGGTGGTATCATGAAAATTGTATTCGAAGATTGTCCATCTTTGGATCGAAATATTTTTATGGTTCGACCAATTTTTTCAACCATACGACTACAATCGAAAAGAGGTGAGAATTGGTGTTTGATGACGGAACTAAAATTGTCAAGCTATTTGGGCTTACATTTAATGTAGGTAACTGTGTTTCAGGTTTGTTATCAGCAATTATTGTATGCGGATTAGTTATTTGGTTTTCACGTAATTTGAAGTTGAAGCCAACTGGCAAGCAGAACGCGCTTGAATGGTTGATCGATTTTACTAATGGAATTGTCAAAGCAGCAATCCCAGATAAAGAAAGCGATCGATATGGGCTATTGATGTTCGTATTGTTCACTTTTATCTTTGTTGCTAACCAATTAGGGTTGATCGTTCAATTTGTAATTGGCGATGTTACATATGTTAAAAGTCCAACAGCTTTACCAATGACTACGTTAACGTTGGCATTTATGGTATTAGTAATTTCACATATTGCTGGAATTAATAAGTTTGGCTTTAAGGGA
Organism: uncultured Ligilactobacillus sp.; assembly: GCA_944326135.1. Lineage (GTDB taxonomy): Bacteria > Bacillota > Bacilli > Lactobacillales > Lactobacillaceae > Ligilactobacillus > Ligilactobacillus cholophilus. Next base: position 98,109 of record CALVCU010000016.1, read on the forward strand.
TATGTTAAGAACAGTTTCTTCAGTCCAATGGCTATTTTGTTCCCAATTAAAGTCTTGGAACAATTTACAAACTTTATTACCTTAGCTTTACGTTTATACGGAAACATTTTTGCTGGTGAAGTGTTACTTAAACTTATTTTCCAAATGGCTCATTCACACGGAATCTTAACGTTTATTCCAGCTATTCCATTGGAAATGATTTGGCAAGGATTCTCCGTCTTTATTGGATCAATCCAGGCCTATGTCTTTGTAACGTTGGCAATGGTTTACATTACTCAAAAGGTCGAAAAAGAATAGTATTTAATACACTAAGGAGGACATTTTATTATGACAACAGCATTAGCATTACTCGGTGCAGGAATCGCAGCAGGACTTGCTGCTATTGGTACAGGTGTAGGTAACGGCTTAGTTATTTCAAAGATGTTGGAATCAATGGCTCGTCAACCAGAATTATCAGGACAATTAAGAACTAACATGTTTATCGGTGTTGGTTTGATCGAAGCTGTTCCTATTATTGCGATCGTTATCGCATTTATGTTATTGGCAAAATAACCTTTTTAAACGTCAAAATAACATGCAGTTATCTTTGAAATTAAGGAGGTGTCAATAGATGTCTACATTTTTACTTGGCGATGCTGGTATACAATGGGGTGACTTCCTATTCTATCTAGTGCTATTTGTGATCATGGTTCTTATTGTAAAGAAATTTGCATGGGGTCCAGTAACAAAGATCTTGAATGAACGTGCTGATAAGATTTCAAATGATATCGATTCAGCTGAAAAAGCACGGAAAGAAGCAGAAGAACTCGCAAAGAAGCGTGAAGATGCATTAAACAATTCACGTACAGAAGCTGCCGGAATTATCAGCCGTGCAAAACAAAATGGTGAACAACAAAAAGCAACAATTGTCGATGCTGCACATGAAGAAGTTAAGACAATGAAGGTTAATGCCAAGAAAGACATTGAACAAGAAAAGCAAGATGCTTTATCAAGTGTCAAGAATGATGTTGCTGAATTATCTATTGAAATTGCTTCGAAGATTATTCAAAAAGAACTAACTCCTGAAAATCAAAAGGAATTAGTAGATTCATATATTGAAGGGTTGGGAAAGCAAAATGGCAATAAGTAATGCAACACTTGCAATTCGTTATGGCAATGCCCTTTTTGAAGTTGCTAAAGAACAAGACTCTTTGACTGAAACAGCTAACGAGTTAAGTGAGTTAAAAGCAGCTTTAGATAAAGAACCTGGATTCGTCGTTTTTATGACAAGTCCTCAAATCGATGAAAAAGCTAAACAAGAAACATTAGGAGAGATGACAAAGAATGCATCATCATTAGTACAAAATTTACTAAAGATGTTATATGACTATCATCGAATCATGATCTTGCAAGCAATTATCGATATATTTAACAGATTATACGATGAAGATCGTAAAATTGTTCGTGCAACTGTTAAAACTGCGATTGCACTTGATGATGCACAAAAAGATAAATTAGCAAAGAAATTTGCTGAAATCGAAAATGCAAATCAAGTTATCTTAGAAGAAAAAGTTGACCCATCAATTATTGGCGGAGTGGTTTTACAATCATCAAGTTATATTTATGATGGTTCAATTAAATCTAAGTTAGAACAAGTTAAACGTCTGTTATTAAAAAGATAAAGAGGTGAGACTTTTATGAGCATTAAGGCTGAGGAAATCAGTGCTCTTATTAAGAAACAATTAGCAGATTATCAAGATGAGTTATCTGTTGATGAAGTTGGTACTGTTACATATGTTGGTGACGGTATTGCTCGTGCAAACGGTCTCGATAACGCCTTATCTGGTGAATTGGTAGAATTCCAAAATGGAGTTTATGGAATGGCTCAAAACTTGGAATCAACTGATGTTGGGATCGTTGTTTTGGGTGATTTTAAAGGAATTCGTGAAGGCGACACTGTAAAGCGTACAGGTAAGATTATGGAAGTTCCTGTTGGTGAAGCTTTAATTGGTCGTGTTGTAAATCCTTTAGGACAACCAATCGATGGGATGGGCGAAATTAAAACCGATAAGACTCGTCCTGTAGAAAGAAAAGCACCTGGCGTTATGGATCGACAATCAGTTTCAGAACCATTACAAACTGGTATTAAAGCGATTGATGCTTTAGTTCCAATTGGTCGTGGACAACGTGAATTGATTATCGGTGACCGTAAAACTGGTAAGACATCACTTGCAATTGATACAATCTTGAATCAAAAAGATCAAGATATGATTTGTATCTATGTTGCAATTGGTCAAAAGGAATCTACTGTTCGTGAACAAGTAGAAACATTGCGTAAGTACGGTGCAATGGATTATACAATTGTTGTTTCAGCTGGTCCATCAGAACCTGCTCCAATGTTGTATATTGCTCCTTATGCAGGTGCTGCAATGGGTGAAGAATTTATGTTTAATGGTAAGAATGTTTTGATCATTTATGATGATTTAACAAAACAAGCTGATGCTTACCGTGAACTTTCATTAATTTTGAGAAGACCACCTGGTCGTGAAGCTTACCCTGGTGATATCTTCTATCTTCACTCACGTTTACTTGAACGTGCTGCTAAGTTGAATGATAAGCTTGGTGGGGGTTCAATGACAGCCTTACCATTTATCGAAACAAAAGCTGGTGACGTTTCAGCTTATATTCCAACAAACGTTATTTCAATTACAGATGGACAAATCTTCTTGGACAGTGATAAATTCTATGCCGGAATTCGTCCAGCTATTGATGCGGGTACATCAGTTTCTCGTGTTGGTGGTGCTGCACAAATTAAGGCTATGAAGAAAGTTGCTGGGACATTACGTTTGGACTTAGCATCATATAGTGAATTGGAATCATTTACACAATTTGGTTCTGATTTGGATGAAGCTACACAAGCTAAGTTAAATCGTGGTCGTCGAACAATTGAAGTATTAAAGCAACCATTACATAAACCATTACCTGTTGAAAAACAAGTAGTGATCTTGTATGCATTAACACATGGATTCTTAGATTCAGTATTAGTTGATGATATCTTACGTTTCCAAAATGAATTGTTTGATTACTTCGATAGCAATCACAAAGACTTGCTAGATGAAATTAAGAAAACTGGTAACTTACCAGACACTAAGAAGCTTGATGCTGCAATTAAAGAATTTGCAGATACATTTCAAGCAAGTAAATAGAAAGGGTGGTGAAGGCTGATGGCTGGTTCTTTACAAAGCGTTAAAAGACGAATTAGTTCAACTAAAAAAACGCAACAAATTACAAATGCCATGCAAATGGTATCAACTGTAAAATTGAATCAAATTCAAAAGCATACAGCAAGTTATCAAGTCTATGCCGCCAAGATTAGAAGTGTAATCACTCATCTTGCAAAATCACATCTATTAGATGCTGCTAATGCTAGTGGTGCTAAAAAAGATGATGGTCAAATCAATACATTAGGAATGTTACAACAACGTCCAATTAAAAAAATTGGGATCGTTGTAATGACTTCAGATCGTGGTTTAGTTGGTAGTTATAACTCAACAGTCTTGAAAGAAACAATGAGTTTAATTCAAAATGTAAGTAAGGCTGCTAACAAAAAAGATGACATTGTTATTTTAGCTATTGGTGGAACTGGAGCAGATTTCTTTAAACAACGGGGTTACAACATTGGATATGAATATCGTGGTGTTAGTGATGTGCCAACATTTAAAGAAATTCGTCCAATTGTTCAAGCAATTGTAACAATGTATGATAGCAAGGCATATGATAAGTTATATGTTTGCTATAACCACTTTGTAAATACTTTGACATCTGCATTCCGTGTAGAACAAATGCTTCCAATTACAGCTGAAAACGTTGGTGATATGGAAGATAGCGGAATTGCTGAGAATGAGGAAGGTAAAGCAGAACCAACATATGATACTGAACCTTCTGAAGATGCAATTTTAGAAGTTATTTTACCACAATATGCAGAAAGTCTTGTATATGGTGCAATCTTGGATGCTAAAACAGCTGAACATGCTTCAAGTTCAACTGCGATGAAATCAGCTTCTGATAATGCTGATGACATTATTTCATCATTGCAATTGCAATATAACCGTGCACGTCAAAGTGCAATTACAACTGAAATTACTGAAATTACAGGTGCACAAGCTGCCCTAGAATAATATGGGAGGAATATACGAAATGAGAACTGGTAAAGTAGTTCAAGTTATCGGTCCTGTCGTTGACGTTCAATTTCCTCTTAATGAATCATTACCACAAATTGATAATGCTTTACATGTAAAGCGTGAAGATGGTACAGAACTCGTGATTGAAGTTGCCCTTGAATTGGGTGACGGCGTAATGCGTACAATTGCGATGGATACAACTGATGGTTTGAAGCGTGGTGCTGAAGTTACAGACACTGGCTCATCAATCAGTGTACCTGTTGGTGATGACACATTAGGACGTGTATTCAACGTTTTAGGTGACACAATCGATGATGGCCCTAAATTTAGCAAGGATCATAAGCGCAGTCCAATTCACCGTGATGCTCCTGCATACGATGAATTGAACCCTGGTACTGAAATTTTGGAAACTGGTATCAAAGTTATTGACCTATTGGAACCATACATTAGAGGTGGAAAGACTGGTCTATTTGGTGGTGCCGGTGTTGGTAAAACTGTTTTAATTCAAGAATTAATTCATAACATTGCCGAAGAACACAATGGTATTTCAGTATTTACTGGTGTAGGTGAACGTACACGTGAAGGTAATGATCTTTACTATGAAATGAAAGAATCAGGAGTATTAGAAAAGACTGCAATGGTCTTTGGTCAAATGAACGAGCCACCTGGAGCACGTATGCGTGTTGCCTTGACTGGTTTAACAATTGCTGAATACTTCCGTGATGTAGAAGGTCAAGATGTGTTGCTCTTTATTGACAACATCTTCCGGTTTACTCAAGCTGGTTCAGAAGTTTCTGCCTTACTTGGTCGAATTCCTTCTGCCGTAGGTTATCAACCAACGTTAGCTACAGAAATGGGACAATTACAAGAACGAATCACTTCAACAAAGAAGGGTTCAATTACATCAATCCAAGCTGTTTATGTTCCTGCTGATGACTATACTGATCCTGCTCCAGCAACAACATTTGCTCACTTGGATGCAACAACTAACTTGGAACGTTCATTAACTCAACAAGGTATTTATCCAGCCGTTGACCCATTGGCATCAACATCAAGTGCTTTATCACCTGAAATTGTCGGTGAAGAACACTACAAAGTTGCTACTGATGTTCAACATATCTTGCAACGTTACCGTGAATTACAAGATATCATTTCTATTTTGGGTATGGATGAATTATCAGATGATGAAAAAGTAACAGTTGCACGTGCTCGTAGAGTACAATTCTTCTTATCACAAAACTTCCACGTTGCTGAACAATTTACAGGCCAACCAGGTTCATATGTTCCAGTAAAAGAAACTGTAAAAGGTTTCAAGGAAATTTTGGAAGGTAAATATGATGATTTACCAGAAGATGCTTTCCGTTCATGTGGCCCAATTGAAGATGTAATCGAAAAAGCAAAGAAAATGACAGAAAACGATTAAGGAGGGACCTCAAATGAGTGATAAACCTGAATTAACAGTCTCTGTTGTTACTCCTGATGGTGAAGTATACAATAACAAAACAACTTTAGTGGTTTGCAAAACAACTGAAGGTGAATTGGGAATTATGCCTAACCATACACCAGTTTTAGCATCACTTGCGATTGATGAAATTCGTGTTAAAACAGGAGAAGATAAATTCGATGAAATTGCTATAAGTGGTGGTTTCTTAGAATTTTCAAATAATACATTATCAATTGTTGCGTCTGCTGCAGAACGTAAAGAAAATATTGATACATCACGTGCTGAACGTGCGCGTCAACGTGCTGAAAAGCGGATCAAAGACGCACGGACAAAACATGATGAAAAAGAATTGAAGCGTGCTGAAATTTCATTGAAGCGTGCGATTAATCGAATTAGAATTTCTGGTTCAAATAAATAATAAAAAAGCTACGATTTGATCGTAGCTTTTTTATTTGCAAAGTCTTAATTAAATCTTTAATTCATCAAAATAAAAATGAGTGTTTTTTATAGCTTTTTATTGTATAGTTAAGGGAGTGCAAATTAAGATTAAACAATTTGATTGATATTCTGCACAATATTATGTTATAAAAGACAAGTATGATATGATAATTGCGATAAGAAATGAGGGGTTAGATGAGACAGATTGGAATCAATGCTGTATTTAATTTAATTAGCAATTTTACTTTTATTTTTATTGCATTTAAATGTTTGCAGTCACTCAGGTTAGACTACTATGTTAATAAGAGTAAACAACAAGCATTTAAATTAGTTTTGGTTCTAGTTTCAACTGCTCTAGGTTTCTTAGTAAGCCAATTCTTCCTAAACTTCATCGATAGTGTAAGAAATTTAGGATATCTATTGTAATGGAGGATATAAGTATTGGAAAAAATAGTTGTTCGTGGTGGAAACGAATTAAACGGAACAGTTAACATTGGAGGAGCAAAAAATGCTGTGCTACCAATTTTAGCAGCTGCAATTTTGCCAACAGAAGGTCGGACTGTTTTACATAACGTTCCCATTTTATCAGATGTATTTACAATGAATAATGTGATCCGCTTTTTAAATGTAAAAGTAGGATTTGATCAAGATAAGAAAGAAATTACTATTGATTCAACAAGTGATTTATCATATGAAGCACCATTTAAATATGTATCAAAAATGCGTGCATCAATCGTGGTTTTAGGACCATTATTGGCACGATTAAAACATGCTAAAGTTGCAATGCCTGGTGGTTGTGCAATTGGTTCACGTCCAATTGATTTACACTTAAAAGGTCTTGAAGCAATGGGAGCAAAAATTATTCGGACAGATGGTTATATTGAAGCAACTACTGACGGATTAAAGGGAGCTAATATTTATTTAGATTTCCCTAGTGTTGGGGCAACACAAAATATTATGATGGCTGCTACTTTAGCAGAAGGAACAACAGTAATTGAAAATGTTGCGAGAGAACCAGAAATCGTTGACTTAGCAAACTATTTGAATAAGATGGGTGCTAAGGTTATGGGTGCTGGTACAGAAACAATTAAGGTTGTTGGTGTTGATCATTTACATGGTGCAGATCATGTTGTTGTTCAAGATCGAATCGAAGCGGGTACATTTATGATTGCTGCGGCAATTACACATGGTAATGTATTAATTAAAGATGCAATTGAAGAACACAACAAACCATTGATTTCTAAGTTGAAAGAAATGGGTGCTGATGTAATTCAAGAAGAAAATGGCATTCGAGTAATTGGACCAGAAAAATTATCTCCAGTTGATGTTAAGACATTACCATATCCAGGATTTCCAACTGATATGCAACCACAAATCAGTGTGGCACAATTAGCAGCAGATGGAACAAGTACATTAACAGAAACTGTTTTTGAAAATCGCTTTATGCATTTAGAAGAATTACGTCGAATGAATGCTGACTTTAAAATTGAAGGTAATGCAGCAGTACTTAATGGACCAACTCATTTTAGTGGCTCAGAAGTAGCTGCTACTGACTTACGTGCTGCAGCAGCATTAATCTTAGCAGGTTTAGTTGCTACAGGTATTACGCAAGTTACCCATCTGGAATATCTTGATCGTGGTTATTGGCACTTTAATCAAAAATTAGCTGCATTAGGAGCAGAAATTAAACGTGTTAACGATATTACAGAACAAGAAATTAAAGTTGAAAATGGCGTAAAAAATGCATAATTAATGTAAATATTTAAGAGGGTTGTGACATTGTGTCCAACCTTTTTTTAGTCGTTGATTTATTCAATGGTTATTCGCACCAAGGTTGTATCTATGTTATAATAACTTAGATATATCCTTAATTTGAGTAACTGAAAGTATCAAAGGAGAAAATTTCTATGGCAAAAAACATTGGAATCGACTTGGGTACAGCAAATGTTTTAATTAATATCCAAGGTGAAGGTATTGTATTAAATGAACCTTCAGTTGTAGCTGTAAATTCAAAATCAAATAAAGTATTGGCAGTTGGCTCTGAAGCATACCAAATGGTTGGTAGAACACCAGGTAGTATTCGTGCAATTCGTCCTTTAAAGGACGGTGTAATTGCTGACTTTGATATCACAGAGCAAATGCTTTCATATTTCATTAAGAAATTAAATGTTAAGGGCTTTATGTCTAAGCCAAATATTATGATTTGTTGTCCAACAAACACAACCGATGTTGAACACAAAGCAATTCATCAAGTTGCTGAAAAAATCGGTGGAGGAAATGTTTTCCTTGAACTTGAACCTAAAGTTTCTGCAATTGGTGCAGGTTTAGATATTTTCAAACCTTTTGGTAATATGGTAATTGATATTGGTGGTGGTACCAGTGATGTTGCATTCTTATCATTAGGTGATATTGTGGCAAGTCGCTCATTGAAGATTGCTGGTGATCGATTAAATATGGATATTTTGAATTTTGTCAAAAAGAAATATAATCTTCAAATTGGTGAACGGACTGCTGAAAAAGTTAAAATTGAAATTGGAACAGTTTTACCAGGACATCGTAATGAAGAAATTGATGTTCGTGGTCGTGATACTGTTTCAGGTTTACCTAGAACAATTACATTGAAATCAGAAGATATTGAACCAACATTAAATGAAACAATGATGAATGTTGTTAATGCGGCTAAAGACGTATTAGCTATCATTCCACCAGAATTGTCAGCAGATACGATTGACCATGGTATTATGATGACTGGTGGAGGAGCATTGTTAGATGGAATGGATCAATTGTTAATGGATAACTTGAATATTCCAGTTAACATTTCTGATACACCATTAGATGATATTGCAATTGGTACAGGTATTTTATTAGAAAAGCTTGTAGGAAGCGAAAATAAATAATAAACAATGTTTAAGAGATTTTTTACATGGTTGATCAGACAATATCAGCGATTTATTTCTCCGCTATTTCCACCAACATGTCGGTATTATCCAACCTGTTCAAATTATACTTTGCAAGCCATTCAAAAGTTTGGTGCGTTTAAGGGGATTATGATGGGATTTTTTAGAATTTTACGTTGTAATCCGTTTGTAAAAGGTGGATATGATCCATTGCCAGATCATTTTAGTTTACGAAGGAATAATTCATGGAAAGATGATCCTAATGAAAATTTCTTTTATGAAGAAGAAAAACATTTAAGGAGGTAAGCGTGTGTCCAAGAAAACAAAGACAATTGAATTAGTTGAAGATGAAAAAGTAATTGATGGTATTGAAATTTCAGAATTGAAATTAGGCGACCAATTGCTTGGCACAGTTACAGATGATGGAAAGAATAAGTTTACTGCTAGTCTTCCAGATGGCGAATCATTTAACGTTAAAAGTCATGAAGAAGCAATGAACTTATTGATTAGTCACTATCACTTACACTCATAGTCATTACAATTACGCAAAGGAGCCATTAAATTGGATTATAGTAAAAATAGTCGTCGTGCTAAAAGTAACGACGATCGGATAGACTGGGGAATTATTTTCTCAGTTCTAGTATTAGCTGTAATTGGAATGTTATCGATTTATGTTGCAGTAAAGCATGATACAAGTGATGCAAGTGTAACTAAAACGTTATTATCACAAGCAATATGGTATGTTTTTGGTATTATTGCGGTGGTAATCATTATGCAATTTGATGCTGAGCAACTTTGGAAAATTGCGCCGATTGCATATGGCTTTGGGCTTCTGCTCCTGTTCCTGTTGCTGTTCCTATATAGTAGGTCTTATGCAGCACAAACAGGTGCTAAAAGTTGGTTTGCAATTGGGCCGTTAACATTTCAACCGTCAGAAGTAATGAAACCCGCGTATATTCTGATGCTAGCACGTGTAATTGCGGAACATAATTCAGAATATACAACACATACAATCGAATCTGATTGGAAACTATTGTGGAAAATGTTCTTATGGACACTTCCAATTGTTATTTTGTTAAAACTACAAAATGACTTTGGTACTACATTAGTTTTCCTTGCTATTTTTGGTGGGATGGTCTTAATTTCTGGAATATCCTGGAAAATTATCGGACCTATCTTTGGTGGTTTTGTTGCTATTGGTGCAATTGCTATTTATTTAGCAGTTTTCAATCGTAATATCCTGTTACATTTAGGATTCCAAAATTACCAATTCCAACGAATTGATGCATGGTTACATCCAGAAAATAGTACAACAGGATCAAGTTATCAATTGTGGAGAAGTATTGAAGCAATTGGTTCGGGTCGATTATTTGGTAAAGGATTTAATGTTTCAAACGTTTATGTTCCAGTTCGAGAATCAGATATGATTTTCTCAGTAATTGGGGAAAACTTTGGTTTTATTGGTGGATGTGTATTAATTTTCATCTACTTATTACTAATTTTCCAAATGGTTCAAGTAACATTTGAAACACGAAATGAATTTTATGCATATATTTCAACTGGTGTTATTATGATGATCTTATTCCACGTATTTGAAAACATTGGTATGAGTATCGGATTGCTTCCATTAACAGGTATTCCATTGCCATTTATCAGTCAAGGTGGATCTTCATTGATTGGTAATATGATTGGTATTGGACTGATAATGTCGATGAGGTATCACCACAAGAGTTATATGTTTAGTAACAACTCAGATTTTAGTTAAAAAGTGTGATTGCCGGTCCATCGGAAAATAGGCATGAACCTAAGGCTGGACTTTTGTCGCAGCCTTTTTTATTACTTTAAATGATATGTAAGGAAGAGGTAGAAGGATGCAAAGTGATCAATTAACCGAGCTAATTTTGGCACTTGAAATGATTAAGGGCGTTGGTCCTAAAACAGTTTTAAAATTTTTCGATACAGTTAAGCCACAAATGATTTTGGATAATTTTAGAAATATGCATCGAAATACGGTCATTAATAAGCGAATCAATGAAGGTGTTCTTGATTATCAGGAATGGAAAAACTTATTAGAGAAAGCTCATGAATTATTGGAAAAATCAAAATCATTGGGAATGACAGTTTTAAACTACCAAGATGATGATTATCCTGATAATTTAAGAAGTTTAAATCATTACCCATTAATTATTTATGTTAAGGGAAATGTAAAAGCACTTCAGGGACCATCAGTTGGTTTTATAGGTACGCGACGTCCAACTGAATTAGGTTATAAAATGTCAGAACGCATGGCATATCAATTTGCTAAAGATGGACTTACAGTTGTAAGTGGATTGTCAGTGGGAACAAATACAGCAGCACACCGTGGAGCTTTGGAAGCAGGCGGAACAACTGTAGCAATTTTAGGTCAAAGTTTAGAACAACCAATTTATCCTAAAGAAAATGTAGGTTTGGCACAAGAAATCATTGATAATGGTGGAGCAATTATGTCAACCTATTCATTAGGAGCAATTGTAAGACGGCAATTTTTAGCTGCTCGTGATGAATGGGAAAGTGGCTTGGCTGATGGACTTGTAGTTGTTGAAACAGATCAAAATGGAAAAACAGAATCTGCATTACAACATGCATTTAAACAAGGACGACCAGTTGGAATGTTAGATCATAGTCAATGTCCGAAAATTGAGGATGCAACAAAGATTGAACAAGCAATTGGAAATCAAGAGTTTATCAGTAAAAAGAGAGCAATGGCTCTATGGGATAAAGAAAGTCTCCGTGATTTTGAACAAGTGATGGCGAAATCACGTGAAGAATTCTTAAAAAAGAGTAAAAGACATAAACGTTTAGCACAAATTAGACTTTTCTAACGAGTTATAAATGATATTTTTCAAATTTCATGCTATAATAAGGTTTCAGTTATGTACGAAAATCTATATAAAAGGTGATAAAGTAAATGGATAATAAAAAATTACATATTGCATTATTCTTTGGTGGAAACTCATCAGAACATGATGTTTCAAAGCGTTCAGCACACAACATTTATGATGCTTTAGATAAAGATAAATATGAAGTTTCAGTATTCATGTTTACAAAGCAAGGTTTCTTACTTGGTAACAAAGATTCATTACGTATCTTCAATGGTGAACCAGAAGATGAAGTGGTTGCTGAAGCTACAAAAGATGTTGATTTTTCAAATCCATTAGCAAACATTCAAAACTTATCAGAAGTTAAGGATGTTGATGTATTCTATCCAGTTATCCACGGTAACATGGGTGAAGATGGTACAGTTCAAGGTTTATTCCGTCTTTTAAACAAACCTTGGATTGGTAGTGGAATTGCTGCTTCAGCAAATTCATTCGATAAAGATTTAACAAAACAATTATTAACATTACACGGTGTACGTAATACTAAATATGTTGTAGTTACACCAGAAACAAAAGAAGACTTTCCATACAGTCGTATTGCAGAAGAATTAGGCGAAACAGTCTTTGTAAAACCTGCACGTCAAGGTTCATCAGTTGGTATTAACAAAGTTACTAACGAAGAAGAATATGAATCAGCAATGGAAGAAGCATTCCGTTATGATTACAAAGTAATGGTTGAAGAAGCTATTAAGAACCCACGTGAAGTTGAATGTTCAGTATTAGGTAACCGTGATCCTAAATATTCTAAGTTAGGTGCAGTTGATGTTAATGGTGATGACTTCTACGATTACAACAATAAATTCGTAGATGCATCAGGTGTTGTTTTTGAAATTCCTATTGAATTACCAGAAAAATTAACTAAAGAAATCCAAGAAATGTCAATCAATGCATTTAAAGCATTAGATAACCGTGGTTTAGCTCGTATGGACTTCTTAGTTGACGAAAATGACGTACCATACTTAGGTGAAGTAAACACATTACCTGGATTTACAAACATCTCATTATATCCACAATTATGGGAAGTTTCAGGCATTAGTTACTCAGAATTAATTGATAAGTTAATCCAATTAGCTATTGATGAATTTAATGATAATGCTAAACTTCACTATGACTTTACTGAATTAGGAACAGAAAAATTAGGTAAAGGTTTATTAGATAAAAATGGTCAACACCGTGACTAATAAATAATTAAAATCGCAGTATTTACTGCGATTTTTTTATAAAAAAATTCATTTTTTTGCGTATATATTATATGGAGGGGATTATATGAAATGTCCATGGGTATATGGCGCAAATGAAAATCTAATTAAATATCATGATGAAGTCTGGTGCAAAGAAATTCATGATGAGCAGGAATTATTTAAACGTTTATGTTTATTAACATTTCAGTGTGGATTAAAATGGGAAATGATTTTGGATAAACAAAGCATTTTGGAAGAACAGTTTGAAAATTTTGTTCCAGAAAAATTAGTAACATTAAATCTCGAACAGGATTTTGTGATTAATAATCCACGTAAAATCAATGCGATTATACACAATGCACAAACTTTATTGAAATTGCATGCGACAGGACATTCATTGGATGAATTAGTGTGGAAAAATACAAATTATCGCACTATTAACAATGAATGGACTAAGGTAGAACAAATTCCATGTGAATCAGCGTTGTCAAAAGTGGTTGCTAAAAAGTTTCGTCAAGCTAATTTTTGCTTTGTTGGTCCTAAAAGCATGTATTCATATTTACAAATGGTTGGAGTGATTAATGATCATTTGATAACCTGCGAGAATAAATTTGTTGATAAGTTGTGATTAATAATATTATATTGTGAAATATATTTTCGCTAAGTTTATAAAAATAACACTCACAAAATCGTGAGTGTTATTTTTATTTATTTAATTTTTGATTTGCTTTTTTTATCCACTTTAAAGTTTGATAACGGGCGATAAACCAGATAAGTAAATATATTGCAACAAAAAGTAATGTATAAATTGTAAAGCAAGCAACAGTAAGTGGAAACCATCCTGCAAGACAAGCAAGGAATGTAAAACAAGTAAATGAAATTAGAAAATGAACAATGGTTTGTTTTAATAAGTTCCATTTATAAATCTTAAATACATTGCGACTTAAATTCCATGTTATTCCCATTAATGCCCATAAAATAATTGAGATAGAGATTGCATTTAATTTATTAGAAAAATGCATAATAAATTTTTCAGAAGAAGGGTAATATGCCATACCACCATATAAATATGAAAAAATTAATGAAACAATTAATCCAATTGAAATTCCCATGGTAGAACCATTAATAATTTGAGAAAAGAGCTTTTTCATATTCCTAACCTCCGTTTTATATTTTTTACAAATCGTCGAGAAGCAAATGTGTAATCATTATTTTTTAGTAATAATTTGATTGTTCCATTTCTTTCTAATTCTAAATGATCTAAATAATCAAAATTTAAAATCTCACTATTTGAAATTTGAATAAAATTAGAAGGTAAAATTTTTGCAATTTGATATATACGATATTTAATAACATAAGTTTCATTTTCATATGCTGCACAAACATGGCTACTATCTGTATAAATACGAGTAACTAAATTTAAATCAAGTGGTGTTAGTGTATGGCCCTTACTTCCCCAAATAATAATTGATTCTTGTTGAATTTGATTTGCAATTTCTTGCAATTCAGGTGTTAGTTCATGAATATAAAAGTCAATATGTTCATCTTGGCTTTTATCTATATGAATATTTACTTTCAAATTTTCATCTCCTTTTATAACTAATTATAAATACTAATAACTTAATGTTTTTTAAAATTAAATATGTGGAGAATATATTAACTTAAATGGTTGGATTTTAATAATTTTTGGCAGAAAAAAGAACCCGTAATGAACGAGTTCTTTTTTCTTTACCAGCGTTTTTCTATTTCATCAAGTGAAATAACTTCGCCATTATAATTATCTTGAATGTATTTCAAACTTTGATCACGTAAATCTTGATTGATAGCATCAGTAATTGCGGATGAAGTAATTACTTGATAACCATTAAAGAAACCAGCAGCGGCACTATTAATTAAACAAATGTTAGTTACAACGCCACCTAAGATGATATTTTTAACACCTAATTCACGTAATAAACTATCTAATCCGGTTTGGAAAAATGCACAGTATGTTCTTTTTTCTAAAGAGTAATCTTGTTTTTGTGGACTTAAATCTGAGATAACTTCTGCTCCCCAAGTACCTTTCATACAGTGTTCTCCCCAAATCTTTAATTCTGGATCATGAGGTAAGTGAGCGTCTGAAACATAAATCACAGGAATATTTTTTTCATGAGCTTTATCAATTAAATTTTTAAAGTCTGGAATAATTTTCTCTGCCCGTGGATTTGCAAATTTTCCTGTAACGAAATCATTTACCATATCAATTACAACAACTGCGTCTTTCATAAAATACACCTCTTTATCTATTTAATAACTAATTATAGCATGATGTCTTAACAAAAAACTGAAAAATACTTGATTGACATTTAACTATTACTCTCTATAATAATAATCATGCATATTAACTGATAAGGGATGGATTAAATGATTTCATTTGCAAATGATTATCTAGAGGGAGCGCATCCACGTTTATTGCAAGCGTTAGTAGATACTAACATGCAACAAGAACCCGGATACGGATATGACAGTTTTTCACAACAAGCTGCTAAAGTAATTAAAGAGACTTTGGATGCGCCTGAAGCGGAAGTGCGTTTTCTGCAAGGTGGTACACAAACAAATCAAATTGTTATTGATGCAATGCTTAAAGATTATGAAGGAGTAATTGCACCTGAAATTGGTCATATTAGCGTACACGAAGCAGGGGCAATTGAAGCTACTGGACATAAAGTTCTTACATTGCCTTCATATGATGCTAAATTAAAACCTGAAGACATTGATGAGTTTGTACAAACTTTCCAAAATGATATGAACATGGAACATATGGTATTTCCAGGAATGGTTTATATCACATATCCAACAGAATATGGGACTTTATATTCTAAAAAAGAACTTGAAGAACTTTACGCAGTTTGTCAAAACATAATTTACCACTTTATATTGATGGTGCTCGTTTAGGATATGGCTTGATGAGCGAAAAGGCTGATCTTACTATTCAAGAGTTAACTAAATTATGTGATGCATTCTATATCGGTGGAACAAAAATCGGTGCATTATGCGGAGAAGCAGTGGTATTTACACATAATAATGCACCAAAGCACTTTACAACTGTTGTGAAACGTCATGGAGGCCTTTTAGCAAAAGGTCGTTTGAATGGAGTGCAATTCCTTGAATTATTCAAAGACGGACTTTATTTTGAGATTAGTAAACATGCTGTTGAAATGTCAATGAAATTGAAGGCAGGCTTTTTAGCAAAGGGATACAAATTATTTTACGATTCATACACTAATCAACAATTTTTCATCATGACAAATGAAGAAATCGATAAATTAAAACAAAAAGTTGATTTTGCATGTTGGGAAAAATATGATGATACTCATTCAATTGCACGTTTTGTAACTAATTGGGCTACAAAAGAAGAAAATGTTGATGCTTTGTTAGAAATGATATAAAAAAATCCAGATAATTATCTGGATTTTTTGTTTTATTAAGTAGTTGAATTCCTATTTTTATAGACTGTCTTTACGATTTGCTTTAAGTAAGTCTTTTGTTAAAGCAGGCTTATTTTCTAAGTCTGTCCGAATTACTAATACATCACACTTAGCAATTCGTGTTACATATTCAGTAACTGAACCGATTAAGATCCGTTCTACGGCATTAAGTCCAGTAGCACCAATCATAATCAAATCAATATTTTTCTCTTCGGGGATGTCTTTGGCGATAATTACCTTAGGAGCTCCATATTCTACTGAGAAATCAATATTTGTGATTCCAGCTTTTTTCGCTTCATCAACGTAGCCTTCTAAAGTCTTTTTAGCCGTTTGCGTTACTTGCTCGACCATTGATGTATCAAAGCTTGAAATATTTTGAAATGCACGAGTGTCAATTACATGAATTAGATGTAATGCAGTGTCTTTACCATTTCTTTTTGCTACGTCAATCGCCTTTTTAAAAGCTAACTCTGATTCATATGAACCATCGATTGGGACTAAGATATTTTTATAATTTTGTAACATTTAAATCACCTTCCTATCCTCAACTTCATTTTACAAAATTTATCTAAAAAATGAAAGTAATTTAACTATCTAATGAAAGCATATCCAATGAGGATAAATGAAAGGATTGAAACCAAAGCAACATCAACTAAAATCATGGTAATTACTAACATTAAATTGGCGGTAAAACTCATGATAATTGTGATAATTCCACTTAATAATAATAAGCTCCCCATTATTGTTAGTAGAAGAGAAAAAGTGTGATTTTTTTCAGGATGAAAGGTAATAAATGATTTCTTACGATGTTTCCAAATATATCCACCCAAAAAGAGTACAATTGCGCTCAAGATCCAAATTAAAATTTTTACTCCAATACTCATTGAAAATAGATTCCTCCAATAATTTAATAATGTTAGTATAACAAAAAAAGATGTGATCGAAATCACATCCTTGTTCCATTAGTGCCGTTAATCGTCTTGTGTAGTTGAACCCGCAGTGCTAGCAGGAACGCATTTCGTTAGATGGCTTTTGGTTCTTAAGTGAAATAAGCCTGCCAGCCACCATTTATCGGAAATGCTCATATCTATAATTGTTCGGTCAACCTTACATTGATAAGACAACGCGTACACCACAGAAATATTGCATCATTATCATAACGCCTCACACGATTTTTTTCAAATAAAATTATTGATCTTTTAATGAACGACCTTTGGCTTTTTCTAATTTGTAATATTGTTCTGCTAAAGCACGTTCATAACGTCCATTTTCTTTAGGAAGGTAATAGTGCTGATTTTTAATTTTATTTGGTAAATACTGTTGCTTTACCCAGTCATGTGTATAATCGTGTGGATATTTATAACCAATTCCACGACCGAGTTTTTTAGCACCTTCATAATGTGGATCACGTAGCCAATCTGGGACTTCACCGTAATTTCCTTTATGAATATCTTCCATTGCTTTGTCAATTGCCTTCAAAGCAGAATTAGATTTTGGTGATAAGCATAAATCAATCACAGCAACAGAAAGGGGAATTCGTGCTTCTGGAAAACCAACTTTTTCTGCAGCTTCAACAGCTTGAACAGTACGTGCAGCTGCCTGTGGATTTGCCAAACCGATATCCTCATACGCAATTACTAATAATCTGCGAGTAATACTTGGTAAATCATCAGCATCACACATTCTACCTAAGTAGTGTAATGCCGCATCTGTATCAGAACCACGTATCGATTTCTGAAATGCCGAAACTACATCATAGTGTGCATCACCATTTTTATCATGAACTAATGATTTATGCTGTACACATTCTTCTGCAATTGATAAAGTTATGTGAATCTTACCAGTATCTTTTTCTGCTGGGGTAGATTTTACTGCTAACTCTAATGCATTTAAAGCACTCCGTAAATCACCATGTGTTGCTTGTGATAAATGAGTTAGGGCATCATCATCTAAAGAAACATCGAAACTTCCTAAGCCGCGTTTTTCATCTTTTAAAGCACGTAATAATGCTGTCTTTATATCATCTTCGCTTAATGGCTTAACTTCAAAAATTTGTGTTCGACTTCTAATCGCTGGATTAATCGCAATATATGGATTTTCCGTTGTTGCACCAATTAAAATAATTTGGCCACTTTCCAAATGAGGTAATAGATAATCTTGCTTAGGTTTAGTTAGACGGTGAATTTCATCTAACATTAAAATTACCGTTCCACTCATTTTAGATTCCGCTACTACTTGTTCTAGCGCCTTTTTAGAATCAGTAGCCGCATTTAATTTACGAAAGGCATATTTAGTTGAACCAGCAATCGCACTTGCTATACTTGTTTTTCCAGTTCCTGGTGGGCCATATAAAATCATTGATGATAATAATTTAGCATTTACCATTCGCCGAATGATTTTTCCGGGGCCCACTAAATCTTTCTGACCAACAACCTCATCAAGATTTTGTGGTCTCATTCGATAAGCTAAGGGTTGCATATTATTTTCTCCTTTCATTTATAAATATAGCATGTTTGAAGGCTACAAGTTAGTGCAAAGATTAGGTATAATAAAAGTAAATTATTAATCTAGGATGATAATTATGAAATTAGATGAAATCGGACAAACAATTAAAGATGAAGAATTAACAGGAGTGTTAAACAATTTCTTGTGGAAAGTTTCACAAGAATTCTTATTGATTAATCGTCAAACTGAAATTGTTGAAACAAGTTTAACAATGAATAACACTCAATACTTAACAACAAATGAGGGGAACTTGGTTTTAAAAAATGATCATGAACAGCATTTATCAGCCTTAAAGTCAGAATTGCGTTTAAGAAATTATTTTTTAAAAACAACTCTTGCTAAGAATCAATTTTTATGGCCATTATCTGTTAATGGTATGGGAAATACGATTCAAATTCGTATTCCAGAAGAATTATTTACAGAATTATATAATCGTAAATTTAAAAAATATAAAGTCGATTATTATGATTTCCGTAATCAAATTTATTTAAAGATTGCTGAAGGTATGGAAGAAGCAATGTTCTTGCTTACATACCTAACTGGTTCAGCTCCATTTAAATGGGATAACGCTGGAAAAGAAAAGGGACGTCCACGACGTTCACAACAAACAAGAATGGTATTAGAAAAAGTTGCTGATCAAGAAATTGATTTTCGTACTTTGAAAGCATATCTTGCTTCACAATCAGCAGTTGCTAAAGTTAAATTAGAAGGTCAATTTGACCAAAATCAAGGAATTACAGCATTAACTTTGCAACATATTGATTTAAATCCTAATACAACTGGCAACATTGGTGCTAATATTTTGGAACTCATTAATGTTTTAGTTGGATATTATTTAATGAAAAATAGTTGTGCTAATGATGACTTAGTTGAAACTGTTAAAGCTAGTCGTCAAAAAGATTTAACAGTAGCTAATGATAATCCATTTAAACGTTCTGAATTGATTAAAGAAATGCATGATCTTCTAGAAGATCTTAATCATTTTGCACAAGAATATGGATATGGTAAACAGTGGAATGCTGCTTATGAAACATTGCGCAATAAATTAGATGACGTAATGCAAACACCAGCAGCACAAATTTTACGTAATCAAGGTGCCTTAACTTCATTGGATTATGTACGCCAAATGGCAATTGAATTACAACAAAAAAATCATGTTGAAACAGAACTTTCTGATAATTCATTGCGTTTATTGCAAGCAGCCTTTAAACGTGGCATTGACTATCAAGTGATCTCTGCTACAAATGATCTTGTTCAAGTAGATAACCACTTTGTTACACATGGACTAACAAGTGAACGTGATCAAGCTGTTTTGCCACAAATGTGGTCTGATAAACAAATTGCTAAACAAATGGTTGGTGAACTTAATATTCAACTACAACAAGCATGGGAAGTTAAAAATAATGATGAAGCAAGTCATTTATATCCTTTGATTAAAGACAAAGCAGTTGTTATTAAAAATGCAGTTGGTCATACTAATCAAGTGGGAACATTATACCGCTTAGCTCCAACAAAACGTGAATTTCTTGAAAGTGTTGCATTAATGCTTAAAGAAACTAATAAAGTTTTAGTTGAACAAGTTGTTGCTGGTTCTGCATATCAAGCAATGGTACTTAATGGTAAAGTAGTAAGCGTGATCGAACGAATTCCTGAAAACGTAGTAGGCGATGGACGTTCAACAATTGGCCAATTAGTAGAGAATAAAAAACTCACAATTGGGCGAAATGAACATCAAACTTTAATTTCTCAAGGAGTCGATTTGGATAACGTTGGTCAACGTGGTATTCAAACTTTATTAAGATATGATGCATTTAGTGGAACAAACTTTGATAGTTATGATGCTTTAGATGATATTGATGTTAGTTATATCGAAATTCTTCAAAAAATTGCGAATAAATTAAAAATGAGAGATGGATTTATTGATATTGTAATCTCGAATTTATATCAACCATATACCAGTGAACATCCCGAATTAGTAACATTCTTAGGTGCACATGCAGATGCATGCTTGAAGAAACATGAAGAAATGTTAATGAATCAACATCGTGATTTAGCGGGACAAATTGTTGAAAGTTTGCTTCATGATTAAAATTTTAATCATAAAAAGGACTATGAAATTACTCATAGTCTTTTTTTATAAAAGTGCTAATGTTTGCAATTTATGGCATTCATCATTATAGTTAGACTAAATAAATGACGTATTTATTTAATTTTTATTAGAATTATATTTAAGGAGATCATTAATGTTACTCTCAATTATCGTACCTATTTGCAATGTTGCTCCATATCTTGAAAAATGTCTGCAATCGATTCAAACGCAATCGTTTAAAGATTTCGAATGTATCATGGTGGATGATGGTTCAATTGATGATTCAAGGCAAATTGCACAAAGTTTTTGCGATCAAGATGACCGTTTTAAATTGATTGCAAGTGAACATGGTGGGTTAGCACATGCTCAGAATTTAGCATTAAAAGAAGTAAAGGGAGAGTATATTACTTTTTGTGACGGCGATGATTATTTATCTGCAGGGGCATATGAAAATGTACTACTAATTATTGAGAAGAAACCAGATTTGATCATTAGTAATTTATATTTTGAATATGCTGATCAAACAAGAAGAAATTCCGCATATAAATTACCTAATTTAACAAATCGTGAACAAATTGTTAATCATTTCCCAGAAATTTATAAACAACAAATGATGTATTATGATACGAATAAAATTTATCATAAATCTATATTACGTGATTTAAAATTTGAAAATTTAACAGTTGGTTTAGACACAGTTTTAAATTATGAAGTGTTTGCTAGATGTAATAATATTTATTTTAGTGAAAAACCATATTATCATTATTTGCAACGACAAGGGTCATTAGTAAATCATTTTGATGCACAACGTTTAATGATTCGTGAATATGAAACTCAATCATTAGTTCAATTACTTGCTCATTGGAATCCTGAATATGCTAGTCAATTAATTAATTTAGATTGGTATAATACATTAACTAATACGGTTAAAAATGTATATGCATTTGATGAGCATAATCAATTGCTTAAACCGAAACAACGTATTTATTATTTGAAAAATGATTTAAAGGTCTGTCTGCAACATATGCGTGTTAGTCTATTATCTGATGAACAACGTGCATTTATTGATGAAGTAAAAAGTGTTGTAGCAGCAGGTGATGATCAGGAGTTTATTCAAAGATTTGCGAGTTCAAATTTATATTCAGAATAGAATAAGAGGGGAATTAAAATGAAAAAGTTTAATGATGAATTATATGAACTCTTTCCAGATGACGAGATGCAACGTCATTCAAAATTTAAAAATTTAGATGATTTTATGGGTAATCTAGGGGTTAAAAATCAAAATGAATTTGATAACTTATCAGATGATTTGCTTGATAAGTTTGTAAAAGAAAATACAGATTTTGATAACTGGAAAGCAATGGATAAACATGCTAATCAAATTTATCTTCAACGACAGAAAGCTTTTAATTTGTAAAAAATAAGACTATGATGATATGACATCATAGTCTTATTTATTTTATGTAAATTAAAAGTGAAATAAGTTTTTTAAAGAAAATCGTTTCTTCTTTGTCTCTTTTTCTTTTTCATTGGTAACGGTTGGTTCTGGATAAAGTTTAGCAATATCAATTATTTCATGGTGAATTGCTTGTTTTTTATCTGCAAAAACAACAGCAAAATCAGAAGCTGCATTAGGTAATGATTGGTCAGTGTTGCAAGTAAATGCAACATTAGTGTTATTTGCTAAAGTTAGTAATTTTGTTAATTGTTCTTGATCAACTTTTCCGTTTATCGTCATACGATAATCAGGATGTTTTTTTAATTCTTGTTCTAGTGCATCGTAATACTTACCAGAGTTTAATTGAGCGAAGGTCATAGTTAAATCAACTCGTTCACGGAATGTTCCAAGATATTTCCGTTGTTCATCAGGCTTTAATTGTGGAGTCCCATACATTCCTTTATTGAGATGTTCTTGTAATTGATCTGTCATTCTAATTCACTCCTTATATTGCAGTAACAATATTTTATCAAATTTAGAATACTAAAAAAAGAGATTGCATAATTGCAATCTCCCAAATATAAGCAAACTTTTTATTAAAGTTTGTTGTAGTATTCAACGATAAGTGATTCGTCGATGTTTGCATCTAATTCGTCACGTTCTGGTAAACGAACTAATGTACCTTCCATCTTGTCATCATCAAATGATACAAATGGAACACGACCTACAACTGCTTCTAAAGCATCTTTAACAATTTGTAAGTTCTTTGAACGTTCACGTAATGAGATCACTTGACCAGGTTTTACTTCGTATGATGGAATATCAACACGTTGGCCATCAACTGTGATGTGACCGTGGTTTACAAGTTGACGTGCTTGACGACGAGTTGTTGCTAAACCTAAACGGTAAACAACGTTATCTAAACGTTGTTCCAAAAGAATCATGAAGTTAACACCGTGCTTACCTTCACGAATCTTACCAGCGCGCTTGAATGTGTTAGCAAATTGACGTTCTGTCATGCCGTACATCATACGTAACTTTTGCTTTTCGCGTAATTGTAAACCGTATTCTGATAACTTACGACGACTTTGGCCATGTTGACCTGGTGCGTAAGGACGACGTGATAATTCTTTACCTGTTCCTGAAAGAGAGATTCCCAAACGACGAGAAACTTTCCATGATGGACCTGTATAACGAGACATATTAAATTCCTCCAAAAATGTAATTTTTATGGAGTAAAATAACGATTGTAAATTTAGTATTCGTGCAGTTAATTTTGGACGTTCGCTCTTGCAGCCGAAGAGTTACTTGTAGAACCATTTAGGCAATTAACTGTTGACGTTCTTACCATTTACTGCTGCATTATTTTACACAAGCGCTATTGTAGCAATTTTCAGGTTAAAAGTCAATGAAATGTTATGGTTAAACTATTTTCTTTACGCATAAAATTTAAATTGAATAGAGCATAAAAAATAACATTAGCGAAAAACTAGGAAGATATTAAAATTCCGTTAATAAAAAACATTGGAATACGGTTTTATATGTTATAATTGTAGGAAATGAAAAATTAATCGATTTAAATTTAATTAAAAATAAGCTGCAAGAAAGGCAAAGGATGGGATTATATGATTATCTTTTTAGTATCGCTAGTAATTGTTGCGCTGGTGATTTATCTTAGCGTATTTCTATATAAGCGACACAACACTAAATTAATCGATAGTTACCAAGAAGGAGTAAAGGAAATAACCAATACCTCTCTTGAAAAAGAAATGGCAGAAATTAGTCATTTGAATCTATCAGGCGATAGTTTAAATGAATTTGAAAAAATTGATGAAGATTACCGTGAAATTGTAAATCGTAAATTACCTGAAGTTTCTGAAATTTTAAATGATTTGCAAGAATTAAATCAGCATTATCAATTTGGACGAGTAAAAAGTGAATTAGCTGATGTGAGTGATAAATTAACAGCATTAACAAAGCAATTTGATGAAATAAAAGCCAAGATGGATGATATTCGGAAAGTTACTGAAGAACATCAAAAAGCAGTAGAAGAACTTAGTGTAAAATACAAAGATTTACGCAAAACATTACTAGCAAAAAGCTTTTCATTCGGCCCTAGCAGTGAAAAATTAGAAGATCAATTAGGTGAATTAGAACAAAAATTTGATGATTATACTCGTGTAATGGAAAGTGGAGATTATGTGAAATTAGCTAAGCCACTTGCTGAATTACAAGCGGCAACAGCTGATATGGAAGAAAAAGTAGAAAAGATTCCTCCAATTTATAAAAATCTCAAAAACGTTTATCCAGAACAAATTGAAGAGTTAAATCAAGCCGTTGATCAATTATTAAAAGAAAAATATGTCTTTCGTGAAAATCTAAAGAAAAAGTTAGCTGAAATTCAACGACTTTTAGACAAAAACCTTGTTAATTTAGAAAAAACAAATATTAAGGATGCAGAAAAAATTAACGATCAATTAGGAGACCTAATTGAAGAGGTTTACGATACAGTAGATACAGAATATCGTTCACGTAAATTAGTAGAAAAGAATTATAAATATTATCAAGAATTTTTAGAACATGCTGAAGAACAAGAACATGAACTATTAATTGACTTAGATCGTTTATCACAAAATTATGAATTAACTCATAATGAAATGGAAGATGCACGTGATCTTCAAGCACAAATTCAAGATATTCGTAAGTCCTTTGATAATTTTACAAAGCAACGTACTGAAGGTGTAATCTATTCAAAAGAATTAGCTACACAAAAAGATAATATTAAAAAGCTTACAAAGATTGAAAAACATCAACAAGAAATTAATGATAATGTTTCAAATCTTTGGAAAGAAGAAAAAGAAGCTCAAAAAGCAGTTCAAGGATTTGATTTGGAAATCCACCGTATGCGTCGTGATATTGAAAAATTAAATCTTCCAGGGCTTTCAAGAGAATATACTGATTATTTCTTTAAAGTTAGTGATGAAATTCAAGCTTTAGATGAAGCTTTAAACCAAATCCAAATTAATATGGATGAAATTACTAAGGGATTAATTAATACACAATCAGATCTAGATGTATTAGGTGATAAGACAAAAGAAATCATCGATTGTGCAACTTTAACGGAAGAATTTTTACAATACGCAAACCGTTATCGTACACGCTATCCAGAGGTTGATGCAGCTTATAAAAAAGCAGATCACATGTTTAACAAACAATTCGATTATGTCGATGCTTTAGATGTAATTTCAAATGCTTTGGAAGAGGTTGAACCTGGAATTTACAAACGAATTACAGATGATTATGAATCACAAGAACAAGCACAACGGCAATATCCAATGAATTAAAAACAACCTAGTATTTAATTGATTTTTCCAATTAAATGCTAGGTTATTTTTTTGTTAAAACCTTTACAAAGACTAAGTTAAATGATTAAATTAAGGTTGAGTCGTACCAGAATTTATTATTAAATAAAATAAATATAGAAAGGAACCTTGTTTTGATTTACTTCGATAATAGTGCTACTACAAAAGTAGATGATCAAGTATTACAAACTTACAATATGGTTAGTGAAAAAATCTGGGGTAATCCTTCTTCTTTACACAGTTGGGGTGAGAAGGCCTATGATTTATTGGAACAATGTCGGCGTCAAATCGCAGGTTTAGTGCATTGTGATCCTGATGAAATTTTCTTCACCAGTGGTGGTTCAGAAGGTGATAACTGGGCAATCAAGGGAACAGCAATGGAAAAACTTCCATATGGAAAGCATTTAATCACTTCAAGCGTAGAACACCCAGCTGTATTAAATACTATGGCACATTTAGAAAAACTAGGTTTTGAAGTAACTTATCTTCCAGTTGATAAAGAAGGACGAGTTTCTCCTAAAGATCTAGAACAAGCTATTCGCAAAGATACTGTATTAGTGTCTATTATGGCAATTAATAATGAAATCGGTGCTATTGAACCAATTGATGAACTAGCTAAAGTTTTAGAAAATTACCCTAAAATTCATTTTCATGTAGATGCTGTTCAAGCAGTTGGTAAGGGTGTAGACCAAATGTTAAGCAATCCAAGAATTGACTTAATGACATTTTCTGGCCATAAGTTCCATGCTCCACGTGGAATTGGCTTTATGTACAAAAAGCGTGGTCGAATGATTCAACCTTTAATTGATGGAGGAGGACAAGAGAAGAATCTCCGTGGTGGTACAGAAAATCTTCCAGCAATTGCAGGTATGGCTAAAGCTTTACGATTATTATTAGAAAATGAAGATCAAAAAGTTGCACAACAACGTGCAATTAAACAAAAAATTTATAACCACATTAAACAATTTGATAAAGTACACATTTTCTCACAACCAAATGACGATTTTGCTCCTCACATCTTATGTTTTACGATTGATGGAGTTCGTGGAGAAACTATTGTGCATGCATTTGAACACTATGATATTTATATTTCAACAACGAGTGCTTGTTCTTCAAAGAAAGGGACTGTTGCTGGAACTTTGAATGCAATGAAAATTCCAGAAAAAATCGCTTCTTCAGCAGTTCGTGTGAGTTTAGATGAACATAATACAATGGAAGAAGCTGATGAATTTATCAAAGTGTTTGATCAATTATATGAAAAGTTCAAAATGATTAATTCATAATGGAGGAAATAAATGCAATATTCAGAAATTATGGTTCGTTATGGTGAGTTATCTACAAAAGGTAAGAACCGTAAAAACTTTATTGATCGATTAGCATATAATGTGCGTCAAGCTTTACATGAATTTCCTAATTTAAAGATCACTGCACGCCGTGATCGGATGCATATTCAATTAAATGGTGAAGATTCAGATGCCGTTATGAAACGATTAAATCAAGTTTTTGGTATCCAAAATTACTCACCTTCAGTTAAAGTCGAACGTGATATCGATGCTGTAAAAAAAGTTGCAGTAGAAATGATGCAAGAAAAATATCACAATGGATTAACTTTTAAGGTAAATACACGTCGTTCTGATCATAAATTTAAATATGATACAAATGATATGAATGATCTCCTTGGTGGAGCAATTTTAGAAGCATTTGATGATATTCATGTAAAAATGAAAAATCCAGATGTCACATTACGTTGTGAAGTTCGACCAGATGGGATTTTCTTATCATATGGAAAGATCCAAGGCGCTGGTGGGTTACCAGTGGGAACTGCTGGTAAAGCAATGTTAATGCTTTCTGGTGGAATTGATTCTCCTGTTGCTGGTTATTTAGCTATGAAACGTGGTGTTGATATTGAGATGGTTCATTTCTTTAGCCCACCATATACAAGTGAACAAGCTTTAAACAAAGCAAAAGAATTAACTACAAAATTAGCACCATATGTAGGTAAGATTAAGTTTATTGAAGTCCCATTTACTGAAATTCAAGAAGTTATTAAACATTCAGTTCCAGAGGGATACTTAATGACACTTCAACGTCGTTTTATGTTGCGTTTAACTGAAGCAATTGCTTTAAAGCGTCATGGCTTGGCAATTTTTAATGGTGAAGCATTAGGTCAGGTGGCTTCACAGACACTAGAAAGTATGGCAGCAATTAATGATGTCACAACAATGCCAGTCTTACGGCCAGTGGTTTCAATGGATAAAAATGAAATTATTGATATCGCTAAAAAAATCGATACATTTGATTTGTCGATTCAACCATTTGAAGATTGTTGTACAGTATTTGCACCACCTTCACCTAAAACAAAACCAAGAATAGATAAGGCACGTCAATACGAAGAACGTTTAGATGTTGATAATTTAATTCAACGAGCTTTAGATGGAATTAAAATTACTGAAATCAAAGCTTCAGATCATTTTATGAATCAAAATGAAGATAATTTTGCAGAATTGCTTTAATTATCTTGACGAATAACATCCTTCAAGCTAGAATATCAATATAAGCGCTGAACAAGAGGGACTTTAATGATGCATTTTACAGGGAAAATCGTTATTGAGAAGATTTAATTGCACTTAGAGTTTGTAGCTTGGGAGCTGTTATTCTGAACGGTATTTTTAAGAATAACCGGACTTACTGTAGTTCGTTATTTAATACAGCTAAGCGGGGAATGAATTAGTTCATTTTCAATTTAGGTGGTACCACGGCACTGTCGTCCTAATTTAGGATGGCAGTGTTTTTTTATTGGTGTATAAAATTCCGTTTATAACAATTTATCTGATGGGAAGGATGATTTTGATGCGAGAAATCGATATGTCAACTAAATATGATCCAAAACAAGTTGAACCTGGTCGTTATCAACAATGGGTCGAAGATGGTTTATTTAAACCAAATGGCAATAAAGAAGCAAAACCATATTCAATCGTAATCCCACCTCCAAACGTAACTGGAAAATTACACTTGGGTCACGCTTGGGATAATACATTGCAAGATATGTTAATTCGTCAAAAACGAATGCAAGGATACGATACTTTATGGGTACCAGGAACTGACCACGCTGGAATTGCTACACAAGCAAAAGTAGAAGCACAATTACGTGAAGAAGGCGTTACTCGTTACGATTTAGGCCGTGAAAAATTTGTTGATAAAGTTTGGGATTGGGTAAATGAATATAGTGATATTATCCACAAACAATGGGCAAAATTAGGAATCTCGGTTGATTATGATCGTGAACGTTTTACTTTAGATGAAGGATTATCAAAAGCCGTACGCAAAGTCTTTGTTGATTTATACAATAAAGGTTTGATTTATCGTGGCGAATACATTATTAATTGGGATCCACAAGCAAGAACTGCACTTTCTGATATTGAAGTTATTCACCAAGACGATGAAGGAGCATTCTACCATGTTAAATATCCATTTGTAGATCCAGATTATACATTTAATGGAAAACACTACATTGAAATTGCAACAACTCGTCCAGAAACAATGTTTGGTGATGTTGCTGTTGCAGTTAACCCAAGTGATGAACGTTACAAAGAACTTGTTGGTAAAGAAGTAATTCTTCCATTACAAGGTCGTCATATTCCAATTATTGCCGATCAATACGTTGATCCTGAATTTGGTACAGGTATGGTAAAAATCACACCTGCTCATGACCCTAACGACTTTAAAGTTGGTAATCGCCATGACTTAAAACGAATCAACACAATGAACGAAGACGCAACAATGAACGAAAATGCTGGTAAATATGAAGGCATGGATCGTTTTGAAGCACGTAAGGCAATCGTAAATGACCTAGAAGAAGAAGGCTTTATGATTAATATCGAACCAATTGTTCACAGTGTTGGTCATTCAGAACGTACAGGAGTTCAAGTTGAAGCACGCTTATCAACACAATGGTTCGTTAAAATGAAACCATTAGCTGAAATGGCACTTAAGAACCAAAAAGATGGCGATCCAGTTAACTTTGTTCCAAAACGTTTTGAACACACTTGGAACCAATGGATGGAAAATGTTCATGATTGGGTTATTTCTCGGCAATTATGGTGGGGACACCGTATTCCAGCTTGGTATAACAAAGAAACAGGCGAAACATATGTTGGAATGGAAGCTCCTGCAGATGAAGAAAACTGGGAACAAGATTCTGATGTATTAGATACATGGTTTAGTAGTGCATTATGGCCATTTTCAACAATGGGTTGGCCTGATACAGATGCAGAAGATTTCAAGCGTTATTTCCCAACAAGTACATTAGTTACAGGTTATGACATCATTTTCTTCTGGGTATCAAGAATGATTTTCCAAAGTTTAGAATTTACCGGTGAAGCACCATTCAAGAATGTTGTATTACACGGATTAATTCGTGACGAACAAGGTCGCAAGATGAGTAAGTCACTCGGAAACGGAATTGATCCAATGGATGTTATTGATAATTATGGTACAGATGCACTTCGTTGGTTCTTAACAACAGGTTCAACACCTGGTCAAGATATTCGTTTCTCATATCAAAAGATGGATGGTGCATGGAACTTTATCAATAAGATTTGGAATGCAAGTCGTTTCGTAATTATGAACTTAGATGAAGATACAAAAGCTGAATTGCCTGACAAGTCTGAATGGCAATTAGCAGATAAGTGGATCATCAGTCGTTTGAATGATACTGTAAAAGATGTAACTCACTTCTTTGATATTTTTGAATTTGGTGAAGCTGGACGTTCACTTTACAACTTCATTTGGAACGATTTCTGTGATTGGTACATTGAAATGGCCAAAGAAAACTTGAATGGAACAGATGAAAAATTGAAGAAGAATACGCAAGCAATTCTTTGCTACGTATTAGATCAAACATTACGTTTGTTACATCCAGTTATCCCATTTGTAACTGAAAAAATTTGGTTAACAATGCCACACGAAGGTAAGTCATTAGTAGTTGCAGAATATCCTGTTGTACATGATGATTTTGAAAATCAAGATGCTGAACGACAAATGGAAAACTTAATTGAATTAATTAAGTCTGTACGTAACAGTCGTGCTGAAGTAAATGCACCAATGTCATCAGCAATTGATATTTTAATTCGTACTAAAGATGATGAAACAAAACAAATCTTTGAAGAAAACCAAGATTATATTGAACGTTTCTGTCATCCAAAACATCTTGAAATCGATGCAAATGTTGAAGCACCAACATTAGCAATGACGTCAGTAATTACAGGCGCAGAAGTTTACTTACCACTTGCAGACTTGATTAATTTGAATGATGAAATTAAACGTCTTCAAGCAGAAGCACAAAAACTTGAAAGTGAAGTTATGCGTGCTGAGAAGAAACTTGGCAATGAAAGATTTGTTGCTAATGCACCAGAACAAGTCGTTAATAAAGAACGTGAAAAATTAGCTGATTATCAAGCAAAACTTGATGCAACAAATAAGCGAATCGACGAATTGCAAGAAGCTTTAGATGATTAAACATACTAACAAAAAGGTCATGACAAACGTCATGATCTTTTTTTATTAAATTACAGTCTTTCTTAATTAACGCTAAATTTATATAATAGTAAATGAGAAGAATAATTGTTCTTGGAAAAGGGGACATTTTAGTTATGGAAGAAACAAAATATCAACAGGCAGTAAATTTTGTTCATGGACGGACTAAATTTAAAAAAATTTTGACTCTAGATCGGATGAGAGATTTTTGTCAAAGATTAGGACATCCAGAACGAAAACTTAAAGTAATTCATATTACAGGAACAAATGGAAAGGGTTCTACAACTGCATTTGTACGTCAAATATTAATGGAAAAGGGATTTAAAGTAGGGAGTTTCACATCCCCATTTATTATTAAATTTAATGATCGCTTTTGTATTAATGGTGAAATGATTTCTGATGACAGATTAGTCGAGATTGTAGATAAAATTAAACCAATTGTTGCACAAATGGATCAAGATTGGGCAGATAAAGGTGGAGGTCCAACTGAATTTGAGATTGATACTGCAATTATGTTTAAATATTTTGTTGAAGAAAAAGTCGATTATGCGGTGTTAGAAGTTGGCCTGGGTGGGACCTATGATTCAACTAATGTAGTTTCACCACTTGTAAGCGTAATTACAAATGTTGCCAACGATCATTTGAAATTCCTTGGGCCAACTTTGAGTGATGTTGCACGCAATAAAGCGGGAATTATTAAGGAAAATACTCCAATAATTATTGGAGATATTCATGGAGCACCACTTGAAGTAATTGAAAAAACTGCTTTAGAAAAACATGCACCAATGCATATCTTAAATAAAGATATTAATGTTAGCGCCAAACCATTTGAATCATGGGGAGAAAAATTCGACTTCGAATTTCAGGATGTTAAGTTTAAGAATTTAACAACATCATTGATGGGAGATTATCAGATTTATAATGCAGCTTTAGCTGTTACAGCAGTTTCAATAGTTGCTCAACATGAAAAATGGGTACTCAGTCGAGAAGAAGTTGTTCAGGCACTCAAGAAGACGACTTGGCCAGGAAGATTTGAAAAAGTTAACGATGAGCCACTTATTATTTTAGATGGCGCACATAATCTACAAGCAGTCCAAGAATTAACTAAACTTCTAAAACAAAAATTTAGTGGTCAACAAATTCATATAATTTTAGCTATTTTAAAAGACAAGCAAGCTTTCGAAATGATAAAAGAATTAGAAAAAATTCCAAATGTTCATATTACTTTGACTAAATTTAACAGTCCTCGGCCAATTGCTGACTATCAAGAAATCGTCAAAGATTTTCCACAAATTAAAATTCAAGAAGATTGGCATAAAGCTTTAGTTCAACAAATTCAGGAAATGGATGCGAGCGATTTAATATTATTTGCAGGTTCACTTTATTTTGTTTCTGAAGTGCGTAGTTATTTTAAATAAACAATGGAGGAGAAATAATGGAATTAGAGGCAGTTATTTTTGATATGGATGGAGTTGTATATGACTCCGAAAAAATGTATTTTGCGGCTGATCAAAAAGCAGCTAAAAAATTAGGATTTGAATTTACTTTTGATTATTATAAGCAATTCATTGGTGCAGGATATGAAAAAATGTATAACAAGATGGTTGAAGATTATGGTGATGCACAAATGATTAAAGACTTTTTAAGAATTAGTCGTGATGAAATTCTCCCAACTGTTAAAGAAGGTCTATTAAAGTTTAAACCAGGATTTTTAAACTTGGCTCATTACTTAGAAGAAAACAATATAACTTACGGGTTAGCTTCAAGCAATTATCGTAACGATATTGAATATTATTTAAAAGAAACTAATTTTGAAAATCATTTTGATTTTATTGTTTCAGCTAGTGATGTGGAAAAGGCTAAACCATATCCAGATATTTTTCTTAAAGCATGGGAAAAAGCT
The DNA here is from genome assembly GCA_944326135.1 of uncultured Ligilactobacillus sp. Taxonomy (GTDB): domain Bacteria; phylum Bacillota; class Bacilli; order Lactobacillales; family Lactobacillaceae; genus Ligilactobacillus; species Ligilactobacillus cholophilus. The sequence continues at coordinate 131,446 of CALVCU010000016.1, forward strand.
GGAAAACCAAATAAACAAAAAACAATCATAATTGAAGATTCCACAAATGGAATTAAAGCTGCAAATCGGGCAGAAATTCCTGTAATAATGGTTCCTGATTATATTAAACCAACTCAATTTGAAAAAGAACACACGTTAACAATTCAAAATAATTTAAATGATGTATTAGATTTTATTCAAAAATAATTAAAAAAACCCCTTCATTTGCGTATATAAATAATGGAGGGATTTTTTTATGACATTTATTAATAAACAATATCAGCTAAAATATTTAGAAAGACAAATTCAACGTTTTGGTGCAGAAACACTGAATGATCAAGAACTAATGTATGTAGTGTTGCAAACATTCTGTTCAGATAAACTTGCACAAGAAATTTCAGAAATTTACTTTGCTGAAAACTATAATTTGTCACAAATGAATAAATTAACACGAAGTGACTGGCAATTATATTTTAAGAGTGAAGCAAAATCCTTAAAAATGGAAGCTATATGTGAATTGATTAAACGAACAAATCAGTCACCACAATTAATTTTAGGCAAAATTTGCTCAAGTAAAATGGTAGGAGAATATCTTCAAATGAAGATGTCATCCTACCATCAAGAAGTATTATATGGTGTCTTTTTGGATACTCAAAATCAAATCATATATGAAAAAGAAATTTTCAAAGGAACTTTAAATCAAGCAACAGTTCATCCTAGAGAAATATTTAAGATTGCTATTCAATATAGTGCTGCAAGAGTAATTATTGCTCATAATCATCCAAGTGGTCATACAGAGCCATCACAAAATGATCATAATATGACTAAAAGATTAGTCAAAAGTGGTGAAATTCTAGGAATTGAATTACTTGATCATTTAGTAATTGGACAAGACGATTATTTTAGTTTTCGTGAACAACAATTTATTTAAATTAAACCTTTAATCAAGTTATATGTTCCGGCTAGTAACATTACTGTATATGCTATTTTACGTACTGTATTCATTGAGATTCGTTGCAAAATTTTATTTCCAATAAATGTTCCAACTAAGCATCCGATTATAGAGAATGCTGAAATCGGAACTAAATCTGCAGTGAATTTAGTACATAAGAAATCATTGATAAGCAATACAATTGATGTTAAGAAAAAGAATGTTTGAATTGTAGCTTGATATACAATTGGTTCATCAATGACGGAATCGTAATATGCAACCATTGGTGGTCCACCAACAGCAAATAATCCACCACTGAGTCCACTTAAACAACCTACGGCAACCTCAGTTAGAAAGTTCTTTTTTAAGTGAATCTTTGGAGCAATGAAAATTAGATAGATTGCTAAAATCCAAAGAAAAATACCAAGTAAAATAGCCATAAATTTTGATGAAAAACCTACCATTAAGTGAACACCAATGCTACTTGTAATAAACGAAGCTAATGCAGGGAAAATAATTATGTTCCACTTTATTTTATTAAAGTAACGAATAATGATGGTAATCTGTAAAAACATGCAGGTTAATACAGAAATCATTGTGGCATATTTATATGGCAATAATAATGAAACTAGTGGTACAAATAATGATCCAAAGCCAAAACCACCAGTTGTTTGAATAAGTGCAGCGCAAAATGCGATACATGCAATAAAAACAATACTCATAGTTTTTCCTTTCAAAACAAAAATATTTGCGCTTGCATTATATCACAATATATAGTTTGAATAACTAAATATGTTAGTTTTAGTTTAAATTTTTATCAAATGATTATTAGATTCTTACGATATTCGAACCTTGTATTCAAAAAATGACTATGATAAAATTTTTGCGTATAGAAAGAAGGTTAACAATGTTACAAGGAACAGTTCATCAATTTGATAAACAAAAAGGATTTGGTTTTATTACTCCAGATAACGAGAAAGATGATATTTTTGTACATTTTTCAGCAATTACTACTCCGGGTTTTAAAACTTTAACTGCAGGACAACGCGTTTCCTTTGTTGAAGTCGAAGGAAAACGAGGAATGCAAGCAAGTCAAGTTAGCCTGATTGATTAAAATTGGTTGAGTTTTTATATTCAGCAAAAGTTTTATTGTGGTATAATTTTATTAAATGTTAAAATTACCGATTATTATAAATAATTATTATAATTAGATGACGGATGAAGGGATGAGAAGAGTGTTCGGATTTGGTGCAAAAAATATCGGAATTGACCTCGGAACAGCTAACACAATTGTCTATTCAGAAGGAAAGGGAATTGTTTTAAGAGAACCATCTGTTGTTGCTAAAAACACAAAGACAGATGAAATTGTTTCAGTAGGTTCAGAAGCACGTGCGATGATAGGGAGAACACCTGCAAGTATTGTTGCAATACGTCCTATGAAAGATGGTGTTATTGCGGACTATGATACTACTGTTTCAATGATGAAATATTATATTGAAAAATCATTAGAAAATCATGCTGGTAAGCCTGATGTAATGGTCTGCGTTCCAAGTGGTGTTACAGAAGTTGAAAAACGCGCTGTAATAGATGCAACAAAAGTAGCTGGTGCTAAGGATGCATACGTAATTGAAGAACCATTTGCTGCAGCGATTGGTGCTGGATTACCAGTTATGGATCCTACAGGAAGTATGGTAGTTGATATTGGTGGTGGTACTACTGATGTAGCTACAATTTCATTAGGTGGGATTGTTTCAAGTCGTTCAATTCGTATGGCTGGTGATAAGCTAGACGAAGCAATTATTGCTTATGTACGTTCACATTATAACTTGTTAATTGGCGAACGTACTGCAGAACAACTCAAAATTGACGTAGCTTCAGCATCAATTGAAGCTGCAAAAGAACTTGAAACTCAAAGTGTTCGTGGACGTGATTTAGTTACAGGTCTTCCACAAACTGTTGAAATTAAACCAGAAGATGTTGCAACTTCAGTTCAAGAAGTTGTACAAGCAATTATTGCTGCTATTAAGGAGACATTAGAAGAAACCTCTCCTGAAATTGCAGCTGATGTTATTGATCATGGAATTGTTTTAACTGGTGGAGGCGCACAATTAAGACATTTACCTGAAGTTATTTCAGAAGCAACTAAAGTTCCTGTTTTTGTTGCATCAGAACCACTTGATTGTGTTGCAATTGGAACTGGTGAGTCACTTAAAAATATTGACGTTATGAAATAACACTGGCGATGAAAATCGTATCATTTAAGTGGTTAGGAATGTGTTTCCTGGTTAAAATTTGATACGATTTTTGTTTTGAGGAGGATTATAAATGCAAAAACCGTTTTTCAATAAGAAGTTAGTTATCACTCTAGTTTCATTGATTACTGCATTCTTATTGATTGCATTTTCAATTGTTGTTCGTAATGATCGCTCAACTCCATCTTTTATTCAAAGCTTTGGAAACAGTGCTGCCGGCGTAGTTGATACTGTTGTTAATGCACCAGTTGAAGGGATATCTAAAGTAACTGGTTCAGTATCAAACTTAATTGATACCTATCAAGAAAATGCGCAGTTAAAACAAAAAATTGATTCAATGAATGCTTTAGAAGTTGAAAACGACACATTAAAAGAAGAGAACAAACAATTAAAACAGCAATTATCATTAAATAAAAGTTTGACCTCTTATGATAGTATTTCAGCATATGTTATCTCAAGAGCACCATCAACTTGGCAAAATACAGTTGTAATTAGTAAAGGTTCGAGTGCTGGAGTTACAAAGGGATCAGCAGTAATGTCCGATAAAGGGATTATTGGACGAGTTTCAGAAGTTAATAAAACAAATAGTAAGGTTGAATTAATTACTACACAAGATGATTCTGATGATCGTTTTGCTGTACAATTAATTGATGATAGTAATCAAACGGTAAATGGATTAATTACAGGATATAATACTGATACAAATCGTTTGATAATGGGACAAATTACATCAAAAGAAAAAGTTAAAAAGGGAACTAAAGTTATTACTTCTGGTTTAGGTGGAACTACACCTAAAGGACTATTTGTCGGAACTGTAACAAAGGTTGTAAATCAAGATAATGGTTTACCAACAAAGATTTATATAAAACCTGCTGCAGATATGACAAACTTAAATGTAGTAACTGTTACTGAAAGACAAGATTAGAGGTGCGCTATGCGAATTCAAAAAATGAGGTATATCTTTCCGATAGGCTTGTTTCTAGCTGTGTTTTTGGATGGAACATTGACGCATGTTTGGTCAGGTTGGATGGTTACACCAACAACTTTTGTAGAAAGTCGTTTGATTTTACTCTGGCTTTTTATGGCTGTTTGTTTTGGTGAAGTTGATCATATTATTTTCTGGTCAATTCTTGCTGGATTTATTTATGATATGTACTATACCGGGATTATTGGAATCTTTATCCTATTGTTCCCACTAATGGTATATATAACACAATGGATCGTCCAATTTTTTGAACCATCTTTTATTTTATTATTACTTATTTATTTAATTGATATAACAATATTACTTTCAATGGGATATGCTTTAAATTTATTAATTAATTTAACGGATGTTTCAGTAGTTAATTTTATTGGAAGAACTTTAGGACCAAGTTTAGCATATAATTTGGCATTCTTCGTAGCTTTGTATTATCCATTGAAAAAGTTATTTTTGAAGTATTCATAGGAAAGGTGAAGAAGTATGCCAAGTGAAGCAATTTCATTAAAGGGTCATAAGGATGGTTATGAAATAATATTTCATAGTGAAGCAAGTTTTACTCAAATCATTACAGATTTAAAAGATTTACTTTCTAAGTTATACAAAGATAATGCAAAATTTGAAGCAAACAAAATCGAATTTGACATTAAAACTGGTAGAAGATTACTAGATGCTTCACAAAAGAAACAAGTTGAAGATTTATTTTCTGATTATCCATTGTTCACAATACATCGAATTAAATCAGATGTTTTATTGAAAAATGATGCTTTAGAAATGATTGATAAGAATACAATTCATCCAAATGCAGATATTATCCGTAATGGGCAAGTAAAAACCATTGAAGGTGATGTTTTATTTACTGGGATAATCCATGAAGGTGGAATTTTACAGGCTACAGGTAATATTTATTTATTAGGAAATGTTGAGGGAATTGTATCAGCAGGTTATCCAAATAACGAAAATGCTGTAATTGTTGGAAATGTAAGTGCTGCTCAACAAGTTAGAATTGCAGATCTTGTAACAATTTTTGACGATGAAAATCGAGCAGATTCATTTGAGCCAGTAGTTTACGTAAATGATTTGCATAAATTATCATATTTACGGTTAGAAGAACTTAAAAATCTAAGACCTAAGATTTATGCTAAAATTGGAGGATTTTAAATAATGGGAAAATCAATTGTAATTACTTCAGGAAAAGGTGGAGTAGGGAAAACAACTACATCTGCTAATCTTGGAACAGCGTTAGCATTAATGGACAAAAAAGTTTGCTTGATTGACTTAGATATTGGATTAAGAAACCTTGATGTTATTTTAGGCTTAGATAATCGAATCATATATGATATTGTTGATGTTGCTCAAGGAAGAGCTAAATTACATCAAGCACTAATTAAGGATAAACGATTTAATGATAAGTTATTTTTACTTCCTGCAGCTCAAAATACAGATAAGAGCGCATTAGAACCAGATGAAGTAAAAGAAATTGTTGAGGAATTACGTCCAGATTTTGATTATATTTTACTTGATTGTCCTGCTGGAATTGAGCAAGGTTTTATGAATGCTGTTGCTGGTGCTGATCAAGCTATTGTAGTTTCAACACCTGAAATTTCATCTGTGCGAGATGCAGATCGTGTGGTTGGTTTATTAGAACAACAAGATTTAAAAGAACCACCAATGTTAATCATTAATCGAATTAGAAAACATATGGTCAATGATGGAGATATGATGGACGTTGATGAAATTACTCATCATTTATCAATCAAATTGTTGGGAATTGTGTTTGACGATGAAGACGTAATTAGTTCATCTAATAAGGGTGAACCAGTGGTATTAAATGATAAAAGTATGGCAGGACAAGGTTATCGTAATATTGCTCGCAGATTGGAAGGCGAAACAGTTCCTTTGATGTCATTGAAAGAACAAAGTAAGAAAGGTTTCTTTACTAAAATTACTGATTGGTTTAAGAAAAAATAGATTATTCATATTTAACCAGTGATTATGAAGCAATCTTATTTTTATAATACATTTTGCAAGGAGACTATGATTCATTTCACAGTCTCTTTTTAGGGAGAAGAGAAATGAAAAAAACAACTGAAAAGAAACATAAAAAATGGCCAAGAGTTTTGATTGGTATTTTAATTACATTAGTAGTAATATTCTTAGGTATTTGTATTTATTTTATTAATTATGGTTTTGCAAGAAATACCAAGAAACCTGATTATCAAACCAGACAGGCAATTGAATGGTTAGATAAAACAAATAAACAGACTTGGCATGAAACAGCAGTCGGAAATGACAAAATAAAATTAGTAGCAACCTATGTTCCTGCTGATGAAAAGACAAATAAAACAATTATTGTAGCTCATGGGTGGCATGAAAATTCTACACTTATGGCTCGATATATCAAAATGTTTCATCAATTAGGATACAATGTTTTAGCTCCAGATGATCGTGGAAGTGGCCATAGTGATGGAAATTACTTAGCATTTGGATGGTTAGATCGTAAAGATTATGTCAAATGGATTCATCAACTTATCAAAAAAGAAGGCAAGGATGTCCAAATTGGCCTCTTTGGTGTAAGTATGGGTGGAGCTACTGTTATGAATGTTAGTGGTGAAAAGTTACCATCTCAAGTAAAGTGTGTCGTTGAAGATTGTGGTTTTAGTAGTGTTTATCAAGAGTTTTATAATGTTTTAACTCATGATTATCATTTACCTGCAACACCAATTCTCCAAGTTGGCTCATTAATTGCAAAACCATTAATTGGATATGATTTTAAGGATGCAAGTACATTAAAACAATTGAAGAAAAATAAATTACCAATTTTCTTTATTCATGGTGATTCTGATTCTTTTGTACAAACAAAAATGGTTTATCAAAACTATAATGCAACAAATGCACCAAAAAAGATTTGGATTACATCGAATACAGAACATGCTAAATCTTTGAAGAATCATTATAATGAATATAAAGAAAAGGTAGGAACATTTTTCGCAGAATATCTAAAATGATATTTTATTATAATATTTAAACTATGATACAATTATAGTTACTTATGAATCTATTTTTATGAAAAGGGTGTTTATATATGTGTGGATTTGTTGGATATATAAATCAAACTGATATTCCAGATGATACAATTATTCACATGGCAAACCGTATCAAACATCGGGGACCAGATGATGAAGGATATTTTACAGATGAAAATGTAGCAATGGGATTTAGACGGCTATCAATCATTGATCTCGATCATGGACGCCAGCCGATGATTAATGCTAAACAAACTGCCGTTTTGACATTTAACGGTGAAATTTATAACTATAAAGAAATTCGTCAAGAATTAACAGAATTAGGATATGAATTTAAGACAGATGTTGATTCAGAAGTTTTACTTCATGGATATGAAGCATGGGGTCCAAAATTATTAGATAAACTTCGTGGAATGTATGCATTTGTTATTTACGATCAAACTAAAAATGAAGTTTTCGGAGCACGTGATCATTTTGGAATCAAACCAATGTACTACTATGACGATGGAAAATCATTTTTATGGGCTTCAGAAATTAAAGCATTTTTAGATCATCCAAAATTTGTAAAGGAATTTAATGAAAAATTACTACCAGTACATTTGAGTTTTGAATTTATTCCATCAAAAGATACAATGTTCAAACATGTTTATAAATTATTGCCAGGTCAATATTTTATTCATCGAAATGGAAATACTGAAATTTATCAATACTATAAATTTAATTATGATCATATTGATAACTCTGAAACAGTGGAACAAGATGCTAAGAAAATAAAAAGTATTGTTGATGAATCAGTTAAAGCTCATATGGTTGCAGATGTTGAAGTTGGTAGTTTCTTATCAAGTGGTGTAGATTCAAGTTTCGTATTAAATGAAGCTGCAAAATTAAAGCCAGTTCAATCATTTTCACTTGGTTTTAATAATTCTAAATATAGTGAATTAGATTGGTCTTCTCGTTTTGCAAAAGAAATTCATCAAAAGAATACTCGTATTACGATGGATGGAAATGATTATTTCGATATTTTACCAACAATTATGTACTATATGGATGAACCATTATCAAATCCATCAGCAATGCAACTGTACTACTTGTCCAAAGAAACAAGTAAGCATGTTAAAGTAGCATTATCAGGTGAAGGCGCTGATGAATTCTTTGGAGGTTATAATACATATCTAGAAGCTCGTCCGTTTGAACGTTATCAAAAAATAGTTCCAAAATTTTTGCGTAATGCATTAGCGCAAGCTGTTTCTGGACTTCCAAGATTCCATGGTCAACGTTTCTTAGAACGTGGGTCAGAACCTTTATATGAACGTTATTATCGTGTAAATTATGTTTATAATTATGATGAACGTAATAAAATTCTTAAAAACAAAGATTTGAATTTAGATACTGGTGACTATACAAAACATATTTTTGATGAAGTTTCTAATAAAGATGAAATGACTCAAGAACAATATTTTGATATTAATACTTGGTTACCATATGATATTTTACATAAAGCTGATCGTATGAGTATGGCAAATTCACTTGAAGTTCGTACACCATTAGTTGATAAGAAAGTTGCAGAATTTGCATCATCAATGCCTATTAGTACCCGAATCAAAGGTAATGAAACTAAAGTATCATTCCGTGAAGCAGCAGAATCTGAGTTACCAGATCGTGTTGCAATGAAAGAAAAAATGGGATTCCCATCTCCAATTGCTTCATGGATCAAAGAAGATAAATTTAGAAAACGAATTGAAGAAGCGTTTACTTCAGATGTTGCTCAAAAATTCTTTGATACAGACGCATTATTGGATGTGCTTCATGAACATATAAATGGTAAATCATGTATGCAAAAGATTTTTACTATTTATACATTTATTTTATGGTATGAAGTATACTTCCCAGAAGATACAAATGCTGATACAATTGATAAAGTTAAATATACTCAAGCTTTAAATTAAAAGCATTAAACCGAATGGATTTATTTTTTATTTAAATTAAGTCCATCCGGTTTATTTTTATATGAAAATATGGAATAATGGGTGTTGAAGTCTATTTAAATGAAGGTGAAATTAATGACTTTAAGCCTAACAGATGCACAGAATTTATTAAATGAGCATCATTTATTGGTAGAATATCACCAAAATGAATGCAATTTTGATAATGTTACATATGATTCACGTAAAGTTGAAAAAAATACTTTATTTTTTTGTAAGGGAAACTTTAAAGAAGAATATTTGACTAGTGCAATTGAAAAAGGAGCAAGTGGGTATGTTGCTGAACATAAATATGAAACATCAAAAGATGTATCATATTTAATTGTTTCAGATGTTCAAAAAGCGATGGCTTTATTAGGAGCAGCGTTTTATGGTTATCCTCAAAATGATTTATTTATAATTGGGATAACTGGAACAAAGGGAAAAACAACTAGTGCATATTTAGCAAAAGGAATTTTAGATAAGGCTAATAATGGGAAAACAGCGTTATTCTCAACTGTAGATCGGACAATTGGCCCTAAGCCAGAAGACACCTTTAAATCAAATTTAACTACTCCTGAATCATTAGACTTATTTCATGATATGCGTGCCGCTGTTGATAATGGAATGACACATTTAGTGATGGAAGTTTCATCTCAAGCATATAAAAAGAATAGAGTTTACGGATTACATTATAATATTGGTATCTTTTTAAATATTTCACCAGATCATGTAGGTGAAAATGAACATCCGACATTTGAGGATTATCTATTTTGTAAAGAACAAATATTAGCAAACTCAGATTACTGTATTTTAAATGCTGATTCAGATCATTTTAATGAGATTTATTATGCAGCTAAATCAGATGTAGAAGATCAACAACTTTTTACATTTACACATCAAGCCCAAGAAGTTTTACCAGATGGTAATTTGATTGATATCAAAATTGAAAATGTGGAAGAAACATTGGTTGATAGTCGTTTTAAATTAAAAGCATTAACACCAAAGGCTCAAAAACTTTCATTAGAAAATGAATATACAATTACTATTCCTGGAGACTATAATGAAGGGAATGCTACTAGTGTAATTATTGCAAGTTTATTAGCAAGTGCAACTGCAGACGATGCAATTAAAGGTCTAGCAAAGGTAAAAGTTGCAGGCAGAATGGAAATGGTACAAACTAAAAATCATGGACTTGTATATATTGATTATGCTCATAATTATGCTAGTTTACATGCATTACTTGAATTTTTACGTGCTCAACGCAAAGTTGAACGTTTAATTGTTGTAGTTGGATCAACTGGAAATAAAGGAGTTTCCAGACGTGAAGGTTTTGGTAAAGCTTTAAGTCAAGGAGCTGATATTGCAATTTTAACAAGTGATGATCCAGGATTTGAGGATCCAATGAAAATTGCAAAAGAAATTGATCAGCATATTGACCATAATAAAGTCCAAGTTGAATTTGAATTAGATCGCGAAAAAGCAATTGAAAAAGCAATTAAAATGGCTACGACCTCAGATGTTGTAGTGCTTGCTGGTAAAGGCGAGGATAAATATCAAAAAATTAATGGAGTAAATACTCCATATCCAAATGATTTAAATGTTGCAAAAAAAATTGTGGAAGGATTAGAAGATGAAGAATAAAACAGCAGATTTTACACCAATTTTATTAGGAAGTGACTTTAATGTTTATGGAATGGCACGTTCATTCTATGAATTAACAAATAAACCAGTTAAAGCTATTGCTGAACGTCAATTAGCTCCAACTCGTTTTACTGAAATTGTTGATTTAGAATTAATAGATGGATTTTCAGAAGATCCAACATGGATTAATTCAATGTTAAAAATTAAAGAACAATACAAAGATCATGAAGAACCAGTTATTTTAATTGGTTGTGGTGATGGATATGCAGAATTAATTTCTAAACATAAAGATGAATTATCAGATGTTTTTGTTTGTCCATATATTGATTATGATTTGTTGAAGAAATTAAATAAAAAAGAATCATTTTATAAAATCTGTGACGAATATGATTTACCATATCCTAAAACAAAAGTTATTACAAAGGAAATGTGGGAAAGTAAAGAACCTGTTGAACAACCTTTTGATTATCCAGTTGCATTAAAACCTTCAAATAGTGTTGAATGGGTTGATATTAGTTTCGAAGGCAGAAAAAAAGCCTACCGTGTAAAATCACGTCCTGAATTAGATGAAATTTTACAAAAGGCATATACAAATGGTTATGAATCAGATTTCATTTTACAAGATTTTATTCCTGGTGATGATAGTAATATGCGTGTATTAAATGCGTATGTTGATCAAAATCATAAAGTTAAAATGATGTGTCTTGGACATCCTTTATTAGAAGATCCATCTCCAGCTGCAATTGGAAACTATGTTGCAATTTTGCCAGAATACAATAAAGATATTTATATGCGTTTCCAAAAATTCTTAGAAGATATTAAATTTACGGGTTATGCAAACTTTGATATGAAGTATGATGCACGTGATAACACATATAAATTATTTGAAATCAACTTGCGTCAAGGACGTAGTAGTTTCTTTGTAACTTTAAATGGCTATAACCTAGCATCATGGGTCGTTAAGGATTATGTAACAAATGAATTGACAGATGCAGAAACGTTTTACGGAAATAAAGATGCAAATAAGCATCAACTTTGGTTAGGTGTCGCTGTTAAAACATTTAAGAAATATGCTCGCCAAAATGGTGATAAAGAGCGCGCTCTTGATTTAATTGATCATAAGCGATACGGAATGACATATCGTTATGATAAAGATATGAACTTCAAACGTTGGGCATTAATTAAATGGATGGAACATAATTATGCTAAGAACTTTAAACGTTACTTTAAGGAAAACAAGGGATAAATTATGAAAAACTTTTTTACAATAATTGGTGGCATGGGAACCATGGCAACCGAAAGTTATATTCATCAATTGAATAAACGAATTAAGGCTCATCAAGATCAAGATTATTTAAATTATATTTTGGTCAACCATGCGACTGTTCCTGATCGAACAGCATACATTCTTGATGATTCAAAGCCAAGTCCATTTCCAGATTTAGCTGAAGATATCAAGCAACAAGCAAAATTAAAGCCAGATTTTTTTACGCTTCCATGTAATACTGCTCATTATTTTTATGATGAATTGCAGAGTTTAACGAATATTCCAATTTTGCATATGCCACGTGAAGCAGTAAAATCAATTGGAGTAAAATTTCCTACAGCAAAAAGAATAGGATTACTTGCAACTCATGGAACGATCGTTGATCATGTTTATGAGGATGAAATAAAAAAAGCTGGGTATGAATTTGTTAAGCCAACAGATGTAATTCAAGATAAGGTAAACCAATTAATTTACACTGATATTAAAGAAAAGGATTATGTTGATCGTCAATTATTTCATGGGTTAGTTAATACAATGGTTAATGAATTGAATTGTGATGTGGTTATTCTTGGATGTACAGAATTATCACTTGCTCAAGAGCGTGAACCAATTGATAATTTACCAATTATTGATGGTCAAATAGTACTTGTTGAAAAAACTTTAGAAAAGGCTATAAAAATGCAAAAATAAAAAAAGCAGACTTTTAAGTCTGCTTTTTTTTATTACATGAAAGAACCAACAGATCCTAAAACAACAGCACCGATGGTAAAGATTAACATTAACCAAACAACTACCATTGTAATTTTTTGGAATGTAGATTTCTTTTCTTTTTTCTTTGCCAAAATGAATCATCCTTTAATATTAATTACAAAGATACTATACATTTAATGTTCATTAAATGTCAATTTAGTTTTTTTAGATAAATTGAAAATTAAAATAATTATCTTTATAATAAGTAGAGAATATTTTTATAGACGAGGAATAGCATGATAAAACAATGGTATATTCAACTAATAATATTAGTTTTAGTTTGGATATTTTTGACATTTTTAAAAAACAAATTTTTGAAAAAAAGATATCCTAAATTTAAGAGATTAGACATTTTTAGTTTATTTTTACTTGTTGCAATTCATTTTCTTTCCCAAAATTTAATTGGAATTTCTATAATTCCGTTCATCGTTTGTGGATTGTCATTGTATGGATTAGCGATGACGATTTTATATGCTATATTCGAAGGACAAATTATTTATAAGAAGTTTTTAATTAAATTTTGGCGTGTAGCAGATCTTGTAATTTTAGCACTATATTGTGTTTTATTAATATTTAAGATTGCTTCTTTTTTTAATTAGAATAGATTGATTTTAAGAAAACTATGACGTAAAAGTCATAGTTTTTTTAATTTATTTAAGTAAATCTTATGTAAAAGCATTTTGTAATATAAATTTAAAAAAACATAAGTGGTTTTTGTTAATAACTAGGTGGTTGAAAGTGGGGGATTGTGGTAATATGTTTCATAGAGGTAATCTAAGGGTGGTGAAGACACGTGTTCATGGGCGAATTTAAACATTCAATCGATACAAAAGGACGACTAATTATTCCAGCAAAATTTCGTGAACAATTAGGCGCAAATTTTGTAATCACACGAGGACTTGATGGATGTTTATTTGTATACCCAATGGATGAGTGGCACACCTTAGAAGAAAAACTAAAAAAATTGCCTTTAAATAAGCGTGATGCACGTTCATTTGTACGTTTTTTCTACTCTGCAGCTACAGAAAGTGGTTTTGATAAGCAAGGAAGAATAAACTTGCCTAAAACATTAAGAGAGCATGCAAAGTTAGATAAAAAATGTGTGGTTGTTGGTGTTTCTAACCGGATTGAAATTTGGTCTGAAGAACGCTGGGAATCATTTACAGATGAAGCAGAAGAGAATTTTGATGAAATTGCAGAAAATATGATTGATTTTGAATTTTAAGGAGTAATTATGGCAGAGTTTAAGCATGTAACAGTTTTATTAAATGAAGCTGTTGAAAATTTACATATTAATCCTCATGGCATTTATGTTGATTGTACATTAGGCGGTGGGGGACATACTAAAAAAATACTTTCAATGCTTAATGATGATGGTCATCTTTATTCATTTGATCAAGATCAAACTGCGATTGACTATAATCAGAAACAACTATCAACTGAAATTGAAGCCGGTAAGTTGACTTTAATTAAATCAAATTTTCGTGATATTAAGGTTCAACTAGAGAAATTAGGCATATCAAAAGTTGATGGAATTGTGTATGATTTAGGGGTTTCTTCTCCGCAATTTGATGTTGCAAGTAGAGGATTTAGTTATAAACTAGATGCACCTCTTGATATGAGAATGGATCAAACTCAATCTTTGACTGCAAAAGAAATAGTCAATAAGTGGTCATTTAATGATTTAATGCGAATTTTCTCCCGATATGGAGAAGAGAAGTTTGCTAAATCTATTGCAAGAAAAATTGAACAACAGCGTGCACAAGCGCCAATTGAAACGACAACACAATTAGTTGAAATTATAAAATCAGCAATTCCTGCTCGAGCGAGAAGAAAGGGTGGGCATCCTGCTAAAAGAATATTTCAAGCATTGCGGATTGCAGTTAATGATGAATTATCTGCATTAGAGGAATCGTTGGAAAATGCTTTATCATTATTGAAAGTGGGAGGAAGGATTAGTGTAATAACTTTTCAATCTTTAGAAGATCGATTAGTTAAAACGATGTTCAAAGAAAAAAGTACATTGCCTGATTTACCTCAAGGATTACCAATTATTCCGCAAAATATTCAAGTTGATTTTCGTTTAGTAAATCGAAAACCAATTTTACCTTCAGAAGTAGAAATTAAGGAAAATCATCGGGCACACTCTGCGAAGTTGCGAGTTATTGAACGAGTAAAATAGGATAGATAAGGTTGTGAATTATAAATGGCTCAAGTAGCACGTAAATACGTAAAACAAACTCAAGTAGAAACAGTAAATCAATCACAAAATACAGCAACTGCATTAGAAATTCAAAAAAAGAAATTTAAAAGAAGAGAACGTTTAACAATCTGTGGATCATTTGCATGGATTGCTGTTCTTGGTTGTTTGACAATCGCATCTTCAACAAATGTCAATACAGCTCAAAATAAGCTACAAGATATCACTACTGAAATTTCAAACATGTCTAGTAAAAATTCAAACATCAAACAAGAAGTTAGTGAATTATCAAGTCGTTCTCGTTTAACTGGAATTGCTAAAAAAGATGGATTATCATTAGATGAACAAAACACAAGGAATGTAACTAAATAATGAATAATAACAAGCGCGAGATAGAAGAAAATACAAAAGATAGTAAAAATGTAGGAAAATTATTTTTCTTTATAGTTATTGGCTTTTTTGTATTAGTTATCCTCCGCTTTTTTTATGTTAGTAATTTTCACCATGCAAATGGCGTAAATTTAAGACAAAAAGTGGAGCAACTTTATGCTAAAAGAACTGAAGTAAAGGCTAAAAGAGGTACTATCTATGACGCCAATAAACAAGTAATTGCCGAAGATACTACAACATATTCGGTTTATGTTGTTTTATCTAAACAAGCACGTACATATGATGGTAAACCTGCATATTTAAAAGATTCTGATAAAGATAAAGCAGCAAAAGTTTTAAGTGAAAATCTTGGAGCATCATATTCACAGATTAGAAAAACTCTTTCACCAAAGGACCCTAATATTTATCAAGTTGAGTTAGGTTCTGAAGGTAAAAATATTTCACTTGAAACCAAGAAACGAATTGAAGCAGCAAATATTTCAGGAATTGAGTTCACACCTTCTCAAGCCCGTTTATATCCTAATGGAACATTTGCTTCACATCTTATTGGAATTGCTGAAAGTGAAAATAATAAACTTGTCGGGATTATGGGACTTGAAAAACAATATAATAAGGATCTATCTGGAAAAAATGGGGTTAAGAGTGAACAAACAGATGGGCAAGGAACAAAACTTCCATGGACAAGTTCAGTTGCTAAAAAAGTGAAAAACGGTGACAACATTTATACAACTTTGGATAGTCATTTGCAAAACTATCTTGAAAATTTACTTACAAAAGCTCAAGAAACATATAAACCAAAAAGCATTAATGCAGTATTAATGAATGCAAAAACTGGGGAAATTATTGCAGCAAGTCAGCGACCAACGTTTAATGCACAAACTAAAGTTGGAATTAATTCTGCTTGGACAAACAATTTAACAGAATCTACATATGAACCTGGTTCATGTATGAAAATTTTCTTAATGGCAGCAGCAATAAATAGTGGAATTTATAATCCAAATGCTACATTTGAGTCTGGAAAATATAATATTGATGGTGCATATGTTTATGATTGGAAACGTTCAGGATGGGGAACTCTTACATATCGTCAAGCGTTTATCCGTTCTTCAAATGTCGGAATGGCACATTTAGAACAACAAATGGGTGCGAAAAGATGGCTTCGTTATTTGAAATCATTTGGATTTTTAAAAGCTGTTAATTCACCTGGTTTAGGAAATGAAGCAAAAGGTTATATTGGATATGAATATCCAATTGATCAAGCAAATACAGCATATGGTCAAAGTATCGATGTTACAGTTATGCAAATGATGCAAGGTCTTACTGCGATTGCAAATAATGGTACAATGGTTCAACCTAGATTTATTAAAAAAATTGTAGATCCAAATAGTGGAAAAACAGTTTATAAATCTAAGAAAAAGGTTGTAGGCCATCCAATTACAGCATCAACTGCAAAACAAGTTAGAAGTATGATGCAAGATGTAATAACTGATAAAGATGGTACTGGACAAGCATATAAGATAGATGGATATGATATTGGGGTTAAGACAGGTACAGCCCAAATAGCCAATTCTACTGGAAGCGGATATTTGACAGGAGAGAAGAATTATATCTTCTCAGTTGCTGGGATTGCTCCATTAAATGATCCTAAATATGTTTTATATATAACAATGCAACAACCTGAGACCTTTGGAAGCGAAGGGTCAGCAACTAAAATGTTAGCAACTATTTTTAATCCAATGATGAAACAAACATTGCAAGATGACACTACTGGTGAGAATGACTCATCTACAAATAAAGTGCCAAATGTTGAAGGATTAAGTGTTGAAACTGCACAAAAAGAATTGCAGAAGACAAACGCCGATGTGATTGTCTGTGGAAATGGTGTGAAGATAGATAAACAATCAGTTGCTGAAGGCCAAACTGTTTTAAGTGGATCAAAGATTATTTTGGTTACAAATGGGACAAAGACAATACCTGATTTAACAGGATGGTCTCGAAATGATGTGAAAACATTGGCAGATATGCTAGGAATCAAGGTTCATTTTGATGGATCTGGTTTTGTAAAATCACAAAGCATTTCTGCAAATACAGTAGTTAAGAAAGATCAACAATTAAATATTGCATTGCAATAGATAAGGAGAATTAAAATGACTATAACAAAAATGCTAATTCCATTATTAATGAGTATGGTATTAACAGCAGTCTGTTTACCAGTATTTATTAATTATGCACATAAAAAAAAGCAAGGACAAATGATTCGTGAAGAAGGACCTAAGTGGCATGAAAAAAAATCTGGAACTCCAACTATGGGTGGTTTCGTTTTTAACTTTGTGATTTTATTCACAGGTATTATGGTTTCATTAATGTACCATTGCTTAAATCCACAGATTTTAATTTTAAACTTTATTTTGATTCTTTATGGATTCCTTGGATTCTGGGATGATTCTATTAAATTATGGAAGAAACAAAATGAAGGCTTGAAACCATGGCAAAAATTAGCCGGTCAAATTGTAGGTGGAATAGTTTTCTTATTGGTTTATCACTTTGAAGGTTTGCCATTTTCCATTAATCTTTTTGGCTATGAAGTTAATTTAGGGTTCATTTTTGTCCTATTTGTTATTTTCTGGCTTGTTGGTTTTTCAAATGCTGTAAATTTAACTGATGGGATTGATGGATTAGTTGCGGGCCAATCAATTATAGCATTTGGTGCATATGCAGTGATTGCATTTGCTCAACATCAATATGACGTATTAGTTTTTTGTTTAAGTGTAATTGGTGCTTTGATCGCATTTTTATTGTTCAATCACAAACCAGCTAAAATTTTTATGGGAGACATGGGTTCTCTTGCATTAGGTGGTGCATTAGCTGCCGTATCAATTTTAGTTCATCATGCTTTATCATTACTTATTATTGGAATTATTTTTGTAATTGAAACATTAAGTGTAATTTTACAAGTAACTTCATTTAAGTTAACTGGTAAGAGAATTTTTAAAATGAGTCCAATTCATCATCATTTTGAAATGTGTGGATGGAATGAATGGAAAATTGATATTGTATTTTGGACGATTGGATTAATTGCAGCTGCAATCTCAGTAATGTGTATATTATAATTTAAGGAAGTTTTCTGGTATGAAAAATATTGACACTTATCGTAATAAAAATGTTTTAGTTATTGGATTAGGGAAAAGTGGAGTTAACTCAGCAAAATTACTTGTAAGATTAGGAAGTAATGTTACTGTCAATGATAAAAACGATAAACCTGATTTGAAACAAGTAGAAGAATTGGAAAAATTAGGAGTTAAAGTTGTTACTGGATCTCATCCATTATCTTTATTGGATAACACAGATATAGTAGTTAAAAATCCAGTTGTTCCTTATAATAATCCTATAGTGCAAAAGGCGTTGGAAAATCATATTACAGTAATTACTGAACCAGAATTAGCATTTGAAATTTTAGATGCACAAATGATTGGTGTAACAGGAACCAATGGTAAAACAACAACAACCACTATGATTACTGAAATGTTGAATCATGGTAGAGTTAAAGGAAAAGCATACGCAGCTGGCAATATTGGAATACCAAGCACAGAGATTGCGCAAAAAGCAACTAAAGATGATGTTATGGTAACAGAATTATCAAGCTTCCAATTAATGGGAATTACTAAATTACATCCACATATTGCGGTGATTACTAATATTTATGAAGCACATACTGATTGGCATGGATCACGAAAAAATTATGTTAAAGCAAAAGCACGAATTATGTTAAATCAGACTGCTGATGATTATTTAGTAATTAATTGGGATAATGAGGAATGGCGCGAAATTAGTAAACAAAGTAAAGCAAAAGTTGTTCCATTTTCACGTAAAAAATTAAGTACAGATGGTGCATATCAAGATGGTGAATATTTGTACTATAAAGATGAAAAGATTATTAATGTTCATGATATTCGTGTCCCTGGTACACACAATATCGAAAATGCTTTAGCGGCAATTACAGTTGCTAAAATTATGGGACAAGATAATAATGAAATTATAACCGTCTTGAAGAACTTTACTGGTGTAAAACATCGTACACAGTATGTAACTTCAGTTGAAGGACGAAAGTTTTATAATGACTCTAAAGCAACGAATATGGAAGCTACAGAAAAGGCATTATCAGGATTTAAAGATAATGTAATTTTACTTGCTGGTGGTTTAGACCGAGGATATGAATTTAATGATTTAGTTCCTGCGTTACAAGATCATGTAAAAGCATTGATCGTTTTTGGCGAAACAGCACAATTATTAGAAAAAGCCGGAGAAAAAGCGGGTATTAAAAAAATTATTAAAACAAAAGATGTTGTGTCAGCAGTTCCAATTGCATACGATTTAAGTGAAAAACAAGACATCGTATTGTTATCACCAGCATGCGCAAGTTGGGATCAATGGCCAAATTTTGAAGTACGTGGAGATAAATTTATTGAAGCAGTTGAAAAATTAGAACAACAATTGGAGGAGAAAAAATGAGACTACTAGTTTCTGGAGGCGGAACTGGCGGACATATTTATCCAGCCTTAGCACTAATTGAAGAAGCAAAGAAAAAAGATCCAACAACAGAAGTATTATATGTTGGCACTAAAAAGGGGCTAGAAAGTCAAATAGTCCCAGATGCTGGAATTGATTTTAAGACAATTGAAATTCAAGGATTTAAACGTTCTTTATCACTAGAAAACTTTAAAACAGTTTATTTATTTTTGAAAAGTATTAGTGATTCTAAAAAAATTATTAAAGAATTTAAACCAGATATTGTAATCGGAACAGGAGGCTATGTATGTGGTTCTGTTGTTTATGCTGCATCTCGATTACATATTCCTACAGTTATTCATGAACAAAATAGTGTAGCTGGTGTGACTAATAAATTTTTAAGTCACTTTACTAATAAAGTTGCAATTGCATTTGATGATGTTAGAAAGGATTTTCCAGATGAAAAGATTGTTTTTACTGGAAATCCTAGAGCGCAACAAGTGGCACATATGCAAAAGAAAAAACGCTTAGCGCAATATGGACTAAATGATGAACAACCAACGGTTTTGATTTTTGGTGGTTCACGAGGTGCTGAAAAAATTAATCAGTCAGCACTTGAAGCAGCAAAAAACTTTACAGCTAAAAATTATCAAGTATTATTTGTTACAGGAAGAGTTCATTTTGATGAGATAATGAAGAAAGCTGAAAAAATGGATATTCCATCTAATATGGTAATTAAACCATATATTCCAAATATGCCTGAAATTTTACCAGAAATAGATTTGATTGTAGGACGTGCAGGTGCTACAAGTTTGGCAGAAATTACAGCACTTGGGATTCCATCTATTCTTATTCCAAGTCCTTATGTTACTGCAGATCATCAAACTAAAAATGCCATGAGTTTAGTTGAAAGAAATGCTGCTAAAATCATTAAAGAACAGGATTTAAATGGCGAATTGCTTTCAAAAACAATTGATTCATTGATGACAAATGAAAATGAACGAGACGAAATGGCAAAAAATGCATACCAGATGGGTGTGCGAGATGCAGCTGATCAATTGTATAGTGTTTTGCAAGATTTAATTTAAAAACAAAATGCAATATAAAGGGGCGAAGTGATGCACAATTCGTTTAAAAAAATCAAAAAATCAAAAGAAGAGCTTACACCATGGGAAAAAGCCCAAAAAAAACGTAAGCAACAAAAAAAGCGAAAAAATCATTCAAATGATTCAAGGTCTTTTGTAAAAAAATTACCTCAAACATATAAGCTTAGAAAACAACGATTAGCAAGAGGTACAGTTGCTTTGATTGCTATTTTTGGAATTATATTCCTGTCTTCTTTATTTTTTATTTTACCTTTTAGTCGTATTTTATCGGTTAAAGTAAATGCTGCAGATAAAGAAACACGAATTGCAATTGTTAAAGCTAGTGATCTACATTATTATGAGTCATTAATTGGTGTTTGGCCACATACAAGCCAAATTGAAGAACAAATTCATAAAAAAGTTCCTTCAGTAAAGAAAGCAACAATTAAGTATGAAGGAAGTCAAGTTATTATTGATATTCAAGAATATCCAACAATTGGATATTTAATGAAAAACAATAAGTATTATAAATTGACTTCTTCGGGGATGGTGGATGAATATGGGACTGAATCTCCACACGGAAACTATCCCGTCTTTTATAATTTTAAAAATAATGATGAATTAAAAGAAATGACAAAACAATATGATAAATTGGACAGCAATTTAAAAAGAGGAATTTCTGAAATTCATTTAGATCCTACAAAAGCAGATCCGGGTAGGATTAAATTATATATGAATGATGGAAATCAAGTAATTGCTAAGACAGATACTTTTGCTGAAAAAATGCAGTACTATCCTAGCATTGTTTCTAAGATGAATTATACCGGAGTAGTTGATCTTGAAGTTGGAGCATTTTCATATCCTTATGGAAAAAATTAATATTTAGGAAAAAAGGGCTCTAAATGCTTGATTCGCGGTAGTAAAAATTAGTGTTTGTGTGTTAAAATTTAAATATTAAGATATTTTTCTTGAAAGATAATTATAGAAACTGGATTGGAGGATTAAAAGGTGGAAAATTCTGGAATTTATGTAGGATTGGACATCGGAACAGCCTCGATCAAAGTCGTGATTGCAGAATACCTAAAAAACCAACTAAATATAATTGGTTATGGAAGTTCTCATTCTAAAGGTTTGTCTAGGGGTGTAATTGTAGATATTGATCAAGCCGTTGATACAATTAAAGAAGCAATTAAACAAGCAGAACAAAAAGCAAATATTGAAATTGATAGTGTAACTGTTGGTGTACCAGCAAATATGCTCCAAATTCAACGTTGTAAGGGAATGATTGCTGTTTCACAAGATGGTAATTCAGCCGAAATTACAGATGAAGACGTTCATGAAGTAACACGTGCTGCTTTAGTACAAAATCTTCCACCCGAACGTGATGTTATTGATGTTGTTCCTGATGAATTTTATGTAGATGACATCGACAACATTAAAGATCCACGTGGAATGATGGGTGTTAGATTAGAAATGCAAGGTGTTATGTATACAGGACCTAAAACAATTTTACATAACATTCGTAAATGTGTAGAAAAAGCAGGTCTTAAAATTCATGATATCGTAGTTGCACCGATTGCACTTTCTAAATACGCTTTAAGTGATGCTGAACAGGACTTTGGTGCTGTTTTGATTGATTTAGGTGCTGGTCAAACAACTGCTGCTGTTGTTCATGATAGCAAAGTTAAGTATACATATGTTGACCAAGAAGGCGGGAACTATGTAACTCGTGATATTTCAATTGTATTAAATACTTCATTAGAAAATGCAGAAAACTTAAAAAGAAACTATGGTTATGCATTAGCGTCATTAGCATCTACAGATGATTCTGTTCCTGTACAGGTCGTAGGCCAACAGGAAGATGAAATGGTTACAGAAGAGTATTTATCAGAAATAATTGAAGCAAGAATGCGTCAAATATTTGAAAAGATTAAACAATCTTTAGAAACGATTAACGCATTTCAATTACCAGGTGGAATTGTGTTGACAGGCGGAATGGCCGCAATGCAAGGAATTACTGAGTTAGCTCAAGAAATTTTTGGTGTGCCAGTTAAAATCTTCTATCCACAAGAAATGAATTTACGTTCACCACAATTCTCTCAAGTACTTGGTTTGATTGAAGATACAACTCATCAAAGCGAAATTAACATGGTTGTAAAAAGTACATTAGATAATATTGACTTTATTGCACAAAAAGTACAACAACCTGTTCAAAAGCAACCTATGAAGAATGTATCTAAAAATCAAAAAACACCAACTCAAAGTACTAATAAAAAAGCAAAACAACCTAAAAAACAAAAGAAACAAAAAGAAAATAAGATTAAGAACTTTTTCAGCAGTTTCTTTGATTAAAAATTAGAATGGAAATTTTAAGCAAAAACAACGGAGGAGAACCAAATGGACTATGAAGTAGACGAAAACAACAAAGCCAATATCAAAGTTATCGGTGTTGGTGGTGCTGGTGGAAATGCTGTAAATCGTATGATTGCAGAAGATGTTAAAGGTGTAGAGTTTATTGCTGCTAACACTGATGTTCAAGCATTAAAAAATTCTAACGCTGAAACAAAAATTCAATTAGGACCTAAATTGACAAAAGGATTAGGTGCAGGTGCAAATCCTGATGTTGGTGAAAAAGCTGCAGAAGAAAGTGAAGAACAAATTTCAGAAGCTTTAAAGGGTGCAAACATGATTTTTGTTACTGCCGGAATGGGTGGCGGTACTGGTACAGGTGCTGCTCCAGTAATTGCAAAAGTAGCAAAAGAAATGGGTGCATTAACAGTTGGTGTTGTAACTAGACCATTCTCTTTTGAAGGACCAAAGCGTGCTCGTTTTGCTGCTGAAGGCGTTCAAAAGATGAAAGAACATGTTGATACATTAATTATCATTGCAAATAATCGTCTTTTGGAAATTGTTGATAAAAAGACACCAATGCTACAAGCATTCCAAGAAGCAGATAATGTTTTACGTCAAGGTGTTCAAGGTATTACAGACTTAATTACTTCACCTGGTTATGTTAACTTGGACTTTGCTGATGTTACAACTGTTATGAAAGATAAAGGATCAGCATTAATGGGTATTGGTTCAGCAAATGGTGAAAATCGTATCGAAGAAGCTACAAAGAAAGCTATTTCTTCACCATTGTTAGAAGTTTCAATTGATGGAGCAGAACAAGTCCTATTAAACATTACTGGTGGCCCAGACTTGAGTTTATTTGAAGCTCAAACTGCATCAGAAATTGTTACAAATGCTGCATCAAGTGATGTAAATATTATTTTTGGTACATCAATCAATGAAAACTTAGAAGATGAAGTTGTAGTTACAGTAATTGCTACTGGAATTGATAAAAAACGCAATTCACGTAAAACAACAAAACCTTCAATAAACAACAATTCAATGAGTTCAAATAATGGTTTACAAAATAATTCTCAAGCTACATCAAATACTCGTAACAACGATCCATTAGCTAATTGGGATATTACAACTGAAATGAATAATACAAATCGTAATAATGCTCAGCGTGATAATTTCGAAAATGTTGAAAAGAAGGATTTTGATGTTTTCGGTTCATCATCTTCAAATAATAATTTTGACCAAGATGATGATGATAATACGCCACCATTTTTACGTCATCGTCGTAAGTAAATTAAAGGAGGCTTGACAAATGTCACTAGGCGAAAGAATTAATCGCTTTTTTGAAGGATATGATGCCGATGAAGAAAAAGTTAATGATCAACAAACATCAAAAACTACATCAATTAAAGCGAAAGATGAATTTGCAAGAGATAATTCAAGGGGCAATAAAGTTATGTCAATTGTAAGTAGAAATGAACATTCTGAAAAGAAAATCATGCTTTTTGAGCCTCGAGTATTTTCTGATGTAAAACAAATTTCAACTAGATTACTCGACGGTCAGGCTGCAATTGTTAATTTTCAACGTATGGATAATGAACAAATCCATCGAGTAGTGGATTTCTTGTCGGGTGTTGTTTTTGCAACAGATGGTGATATTAAACGTCTTGGAGAAGAAATTTTCTTATGTACACCTGCTGATTATTCTGTTGAAGGAATGTTGACTGAAACAAATTTTCAAGATTTATAATAGGAGTTAATGATTGATTAGTAATATAATTATTGGGTTATTTAACCTGTATACATTAGCAATTGTTGTATATTGTTTAATGTCTTGGTTTCCGGGAGCTCTTCAAACTAAATTTGGTTATTTTTTAGCACGAATAGTAAATCCGTTTTTAGACATTTTTCATTTTATCCCACCAATTTTTAATATTGATTTTTCACCAATTATTGCATTACTTGCATTACAATTTGTTGAACAGGGATTATTATTTTTAATTAGATTATTATTTGGGATATGATAATATGAATGAAAATGTTTATCAGCATTTCAAAAGCGATGAACATGATGTGATTGATAAACTTGAAAGTCAAATTACAAAAGCACAAATTGATTATCAACCAGTATTAACTGATTTTTTGAATCCTAGAGAAATATATATAGCTCAAAGTTTGTTGGGAAAAGATGAACCAGTAAAAATGTCTTCTTTTGGTGGTTACCAAGATGCCGATCTAAAAAGAGTTTTATTTTATCCAGACTACTTTAAATGTGAGAAAGAAGATTTCGAACTTGCTTTACTAGAGGTTAAGTATCCAAAAAAGTTTGCGACACTACATCATGGACAAATTTTAGGATCTATTATGGGTTCTGGAATTAAACGAAATGTAGTTGGAGACATCATTACTGATGGTAGTAATTGGCAAATTATAGTAGAGCATAAAATTTGTAGTTTTTTACAGGAACAAGTAAATCAAATTGGAAAAATAAATGTTCATTTAGAACCAATTAATTTAAATGCAATGTTAACTCCTCTTTGTTCTTGGGAGGAACAGAATATCTTAGTTTCATCATTAAGAATAGATAATTTAATTGCTAATTGTTATAGAATTTCTCGAATGCGTGCAAAAGAATTGATTAATAATAATAAAGTCCAAGTAAATTGGGGAAGTATAGATCACCCTGATTACTTAGTAAATAAATATGATATAATTTCTGTGCGAGGTTTTGGTAGAATTCGTTTAAACAATGTTTTGGGTGAAACGAGAAAACAAAAATTAAAAGTTTGTGTTTCAATAATTAAAAAATAAGTGTAAATTTAATATTTTTTGAGTCCAAACTTTTATTAAATGTTAAAATGTATTATTAGTGGAGGTGATGGGGATGGCTTTGACCCCCTTAGATATTAATAACAAAGAATTTCACGTTAAATTTCATGGTTATGACCAAGATGAAGTTAATGAATTTTTAGATCAAATTATCAAAGACTATGAAAGCTTATTAAAAGAAAACGATTCTTTACGTGATAGCTTAGAACAAAACAAAGAAAAATTGAAATATTTCAATGATTTAAAAGATTCATTGAACCAATCAATTATTGTTGCTCAAGAAGCTGCTGATAAAGTAAAGGCAAATTCTCAACGCGAAGCTGAAATTATTAATCGTGAAGCACAAAAACAAGGTCAAGACATTATTGATCAAGCAAATGCTAAATCACGTAATATCATTGATGAAGCATCTAAAAAAGCTAAAAAATTAGCTATTGAAACTGATGATTTAAGAAAACAAGCACGCATCTTCCGTCAAAAACTTCAAGTTATGATGGAATCTCAACTTGAAGTTGTTAAGGGTAGTGAATGGGATTCTATCTTAAAACAAGGTAAAACAAGTAGTTATGAAGAAATTCAAGATGCTATTCGTCAAGATGAAACTCTAGATAAAGAAAACGCTCGTGAAATTAATCCTATTGAAAATGAAGAAGAATTTAATTTCCAACCTGTTCAACCAGAAGCAGAAGTTTCTCCAGCATCTGATGATCAAGCTGAAACAGTTGTCGTTTTCCCAGATAATGACAATTCAAACAATGATGATAAAAAAGTAGATGGTCAACATTTTGCAAATGATGATCAATTAGACTAATATTAAGAACGCGATTTTTTTACATAACTTAAGCGAGTCAGTGATTGGTGTAAGACTGATAGTTCCCTGTAACTAAATTATCATCTTAATTAAACGATTTTGAATATTTAAAGTAGGAATTGTCGGTTCATTACCGTTATCAATGGCTAAAGTAGATATTTTATATCTTAAATTTGGGTGGTACCACGAAAATCTCGTCCCTTGCGGAGACGGGATTTTTTTATTATTAGAAAGGATAAGATTATGCGAATTAAGAAAACATTAAATATGGGAAGAACTAAATTCCCAATGCGCGGTAATCTTCCTGTAAAAGAAGTAGAACGTCAAAAAGTATGGGAAGAAAATAAAGTTTATGAAAAACGTCAAAAATTAAATGAAGGTAAGCCATCATTTGTACTTCATGATGGACCTCCATATGCAAATGGAAATATTCATATGGGACATGCGATGAATAAAATTTCAAAAGATTTTATTGTTCGTTCTAAATCTATGACGGGATTTCGTGCTCCATTTGTACCTGGATGGGATACTCATGGGTTGCCAATTGAACAACAATTGAAAAAAGAAGGCGTTGATCGTAAAACTTTATCAGTTGCTGAATTTCGTGAAAAATGCCGTGAATATGCATTAAAGCAAGTTAATAAGCAACGTGAAGATTTCAAGCGTTTAGGAATTTCTGCTGAATGGGATAATCCTTACTTAACATTGAATCCAGAATTTGAAGCACAAGAAATTCGTGTCTTTGGTAAAATGGTTGAAAAGGGATTAATTTATAAAGGTCGTAAACCAGTTTATTGGTCATGGTCAAGTGAATCTGCTTTAGCTGAAGCAGAAGTTGAATACCATGATGTGACTTCTCCATCTGCTTTTTATGGCGAAAAGGTTATTGATGGAAATGGTGTTCTTGATAATGATACATACATGGTAGTTTGGACTACTACGCCATGGACAATTCCAGGATCAGAAGGAATTACAATTTCTGCTAATTTTGAATATTCTGTTGTACAACATGATGATGATCCACGTAAATTTGTTATTGCTTCTGAATTATTAAATCAAGATGCTGAATTATTTGGTTGGTCAGATGTAAAAACTTTAAAGACTGTTAAAGGATCTGAATTAGAAAATATTAAAGCTCAACATCCATTTGATGAAAATCGTGAATTAGTAGTTATGCTTGGTGACTTTGTTACTTTAGATGCTGGTACTGGATTAGTTCATACAGCACCTGGTTTCGGGGAAGATGACTATAAAGTTGGATTAAAATATGGGCTAGATGTATTTGCTCCAGTTGATGCTAAGGGTTATTTAACTAAAGAAGCTGGTGAAGATTTTGAAGGTGTATTCTATGAAGATGCAAATCAAATTTCTTTAGATAAATTAAAAGCTTCAAATGCATTAATTAAGCAAATGGATTATGAACACAGCTATCCATTTGATTGGCGTACAAAGAAACCAATCATTTTCCGTGCAACACCACAATGGTTTGCTTCAGTTGATAAAATTAGAACTGATATTTTAAATGCTATTGATGATGTTGAATTTATGCCTGAATGGGGACAAAAACGTCTTCACAATATGATTCGAGATCGTGGAGACTGGGTAATTTCAAGACAGCGTGTTTGGGGTGTGCCACTACCAATTTTCTATGGTGAAGATGATGAAGCAATTATGACTCCTGAAACAATTGAACATGTTGCTAAATTAATTGAAAAACATGGTTCAAACATTTGGTTTGAAAAAGATGCTAAAGATTTACTTCCAGAAGGCTTTACTAGTGAACATTCACCAAATGGTAAATTCAGAAAAGAAACAGATATCATGGATGTTTGGTTTGATTCTGGATCATCACATCAAGGAGTATTAGCAACACGTGATTATTTAACTTATCCATCTGATTTGGTTCTTGAAGGATCAGATCAATATCGTGGATGGTTTAACTCTAGTTTGATTACTAGTGTTGCAGTTGATAATCAAGCTCCATATAAACATGTTATTTCTCAAGGTTTTACTCTTGATGGCAAGGGTCATAAAATGAGTAAATCACTTGGAAATGTAATTGTACCAAATGATGTAATTAAACAAATGGGTGCAGAAATTATTCGTCTATGGGTACTTAGTGCTGATACCTCAGCTGATGTACGTGTTTCAATGGGTAGTTTCCAACAAATGTCAGAAAGTTATCGGAAGATCCGTAATACATTAAGATTCTTATTATCAAATGTAACTGACTTTGATCCAAAACAAAATACAGTACCATTTGATGAATTAGAATCGATTGATCAATATATGGAAATTAAGGCAAATCAATTCACAAAAGAAATCTTGGATGATTATGCTAAATATAACTTTAATGATATTTATAAGAAAGTTATTAAGTTTATTACAACTGATCTTTCAGCATTTTACTTAGATATTGCTAAGGATGTAATTTATATTGAAGAAGCAGATGGTCATAAACGTCGTTCAATGCAAACTGTTTTATATGATATTGTTGTTCGTTTAGCTAAGTTACTCACACCAGTAATTCCTCATACAACAGAAGAAGTATGGGAATATCTACATGAAGATGAGGAATTTGCTCAATTATCTGAAATGCCAGCTGTAAATTATTATGATGGTCAAAATGCAATTTTAGAAAACTGGGAACGCTTCATGAAAGTACGTTCAAATGTATACAAATCATTAGAAATTGCACGTGATAATAAATTAATTGGAAAATCATTTGAAGCACACGTTAAGCTATATGTTACTGATGGTGTTCATGCAGAATTAAGTAATTTGAATGCTGATATAAGACAAGCAATGATTGTTTCAAAATTAGATATTTTACCTATTTCAGAAGCTGATGAATCTGCTGATGATTATGACGAAGTTAAAGTTAAAATCGAAAAAGCAGAAGGTGAAGTATGTCCTCGTTGTCGGATGATTAAGACAGATATTGGCGAAGATAATGATTTCCCAATGTTATGTGCACACTGTGCAGAAATTATTAGACATGATTATCCTGAAGCAATTGAAGAAGGATTAGAAGAATAAAGTTAAAATAAAGGACTATAACCATGTTATAGTCCTTTATTTTTAATTATTTGAGGTTTAATTAGTCTATATTTTTTTTAAATTGTCTGCTATCATTATCATTAAAGCAACAATATCGAGGATGATAATATGAAATTTAAAGAAGAAGTTTTATCAACTAGAACAATTTTTGATGGAAAAGTTGTGCATTTGACAGAAGAAGAGGTTAAATTGCCTAATGGCAAAAAAGCAAGTAGAGAGATTATTCATCATCAGGGAGCAGTTGGTATAATTGCGATTACACCAGACAATAAATTGGTTTTAATTAGACAATGGCGAGCACCATTAGGTCAAGTTACTTTGGAAATTCCTGCAGGTAAAATCGAACAGGATGAACAAGACGATCCATTACTAACTGCAAAACGTGAATTAAATGAAGAAACTCGATTTGAAGCAGATCAATTTGAATTACTTACTAAATTTTATACATCTCCAGGTTTTGCTGATGAGATGATGTATTTGTATCATGCAGTTGGGCTTAAAGAAGTAAAAAAAGAATTACCACAAGATGATGATGAATTTTTAGAGTTAGTAGAATTATCAGCAGCAGAAGTACAAGAAGCAATTAATAATGGTGAAATTTGTGATGCTAAAACATTAATGGCTATTATGTTTTGGCAAATGATGGAGTAATATATGAAAGAAGAAAACGAAAATCGTCATTTTTATGATCAAGATGATTTTAATTCAGATCAACCATTACGACGGAGTAAAACTCCCAAATTTGCAGATGACGAAGAAAAACCGTTAAGACGATCACAAGCACAAGATGATGATATTTCTAACTTGTGGAAAAAAATTGGAAAAAAATCTAAAGATGATTTTGAATCTGAAAATGATTTAGATGAAAATAATAATGAAGAAAACGAAGAAAATTTATCTCGTGTAGATCAAATAAAACGACAAAAAATTAAAGACACAGAACGTAAAACAAAAGCATTAAGTAGAAAATTAAATGCTGTAATATTTATACTAATTGGTTTAATTATTTTGACGTATTTGATAATGAGGTTTGTTAATTTTTAGGAGGTATATTAACTTGAAATATGGAATCATATGCGCAATGGAAGAAGAAATCAAAGAATTACTAAATCACTTAAATAATGAAAAAGAACAATCAATTGGTGATATGAAATATTATGAAGGCAATATTTCAGGTAATGAGGTAGTATTAGTACAGTCAGGAATTGGTAAAGTTCAAGCTGGTATTAATGCAGCATTTTTGATAAATAATTTTGATGTTGATTTTGTAATTAATTCAGGATCAGCTGGTGGTATCGGTGATGGCTTGCATGTTGGTGATGTAGTATTATCCACAGGAACAGCATACCATGATGCTGAAGCAACTGCATTTGGTTATAAAAAAGGTCAATTGCCTGGCCAACCTCAAATCTTTCCTGCGGATAAAGACTTATTAGCTAGAGTACGTGAGGCTGCAATTAAGAGCGATTTGAGTGTAAAAGAAGGTTTAATAGTAACTGGTGATCAATTTATTGATTCAAAAGCTAAAATTAAAAAAATTAAGGAAATTTATCCTGATGCATTATGCTGTGAAATGGAAGGTGCAGCTGTAGGACAAGTAGCGCATGATTTTTCTGTACCATATTTAGTTATTAGGGCGATGTCAGATGTTGGTGATGAAGAAGCTAGCCAATCATTTGATGAATTTATTATTGAAGCAGGGAAACGTTCTGCAAAAATGATATTAACATTATTATCAAAAGAGGCGTAATTATAATGGATAGAATATATTTAGATAATGCGGCAACGACTCCTATGTTAAAAGATGTAGTAGATACTATTTCTGACGCAATGAGCAATACATTTGGAAATGCTTCTGCAGTTAATTCATATGGGAGAGAAGCTCGTGCAGTATTAGATATGAGTCGGCATACAATCGCTGAATCTATAAATGCAAAATTAGATAGTGAGATTATTTTTACAAGTGGTGGTACTGAAAGTGATAATACTGCGATTATACAAACTGCAAATAAACGCAAAAATATTGGTCGTCATTTGATAACAACTTCAATAGAACATGAAGCAGTACTAAAACCAATGCAGTATTTGGAAAGGCAGGGTTTTGAAGTAACATATTTACCTGTAGATGAAAATGGATTAATTAACTTAGATGATTTAAAACGAGAATTACGTGACGATACAATTCTTGTTTCTATAATGACAGGGAATAATGAAGTTGGAAGTAAAATGCCAATTCATGAAATCGGTGAAATTGTTTCAGAATCAAATGCTTGGTTCCATACTGATGCAGTTCAAGCATATGGATTATTAGATATTGATGTTCAAAGAGATCACATTGATTTGCTTTCTACTTCAGCTCATAAGTTAAATGGCCCTAAGTTTTTGGGATTTTTATATGAACGAGATGGTTTAAAATTGCCATCATATATAAGAGGTGGAGACCAAGAGTTAATGAGACGTGCAGGAACAGAAAATATTCCTGGAATTGCAGGTTTTGCTAAAGCGGTAGAAATAGATAATAAAGAGGAAAAAATTAAAAGAACAAATCGTTATTATAAATTTAAAGAGCAAATTGTTGCAGGATTAAAAGCAAATAATATTGATTTTGAAATAAATGGTAAAATGAATGATGGTGAGTTACCTCATGTATTAAATATTTGGTTTAAGGGAGTTCCTAATGATGTCTTGATTACCAATTTGGATTTAAGCGGAATTTCAGTTGCGGCAGGATCTGCATGTACGGCAGGATCACTTGAACCATCACATGTTTTAAAAGCAATGTATGGAGAAAATTCTGAACGTACTAAAGAATCAATTAGATTTAGTTTTGGTGTGGAAAATACTGCAGATGAAATTGACAGAACAATTGATATATTGGTAAAAATCATTAATCGTCTTAAACATTAATTTTAAAAGGAGAAGTTACTACATGGCATATTCAGATACAGCTCAACTTATGGGTGATAAAC
This sequence comes from uncultured Ligilactobacillus sp., assembly GCA_944326135.1. Taxonomy (GTDB): domain Bacteria; phylum Bacillota; class Bacilli; order Lactobacillales; family Lactobacillaceae; genus Ligilactobacillus; species Ligilactobacillus cholophilus. The sequence continues at coordinate 164,434 of CALVCU010000016.1, forward strand.
AAAAGTATTCATTATCATCAGAAATAAAAAAATATTCATTACGTGATGTGGGATTTGTTGAATCTAAAAATGGAAAATTTCAATTTGAGCAATCTTTAGATCCTTCATCTCCATATAATCAAGGATTTAAATTTAAGATGGTTGTTGAAGCTGATTTAAAAAAATTTAAAATGGTTACAACAACTGCAAATGGTATTCGTGAAGTGAATATTTTTACAGGAAAAGATAAGGAGACACATATCGAACAATTAAATTACATTTTAAATAACTTAATTGAACGTAAAATTATTGCTAAAATTTAAATCCCTTATTTTTTGTAAGGAAATCTATGAAGTCCTCTTGCAATAGGGGACTTTTCGTGTATATAATGATAGTTACTGAATAAAAACGACCTTCAAATCGTTAATGATTCAGAATCTAAATGAAATAATGGTGAGTTTATGGAAAATAATAAAAATACTCGTGTTGTTGTTGGAATGAGTGGTGGAGTTGATTCTTCCGTTTGTGCTTACTTATTAAAACAACAAGGTTATGACGTTATTGGTGTATTTATGAAAAACTGGGATGAAAAGAATGACAGTGGCGTTTGTACAGTGACAGAAGATTACGAAGATGTTGCAAAAGTAGCTGCAGAAATTGGAATACCATATTATTCAGTTAATTTTGAAAAAGAATACTGGGATCGAGTATTTGAATACTTTTTAAAAGAATATAAAGCAGGAAGAACTCCTAATCCCGATGTTATGTGTAATAGTGAAATTAAATTTAAAGCATTTGTGGATTATGCAATGAAATTAGATGCTGATTATATTGCTATGGGACATTATGCACAAGTTTCTCGTGATGATAATGGAATAATTCATTTATTACGTGGTGCAGATCCTAATAAAGACCAAACATATTTTTTAAGTCAGTTAACACAAAAACATTTGGAAAAAGCAATGTTCCCAATTGGTGGAATGCAAAAATCTGAAGTACGTGAAATTGCTGAAAAAGCAGGATTAGCAACTGCAAAGAAGAAAGATTCTACAGGTGTATGTTTTATTGGTGAACGTAATTTTAGTAAGTTTTTAAGTGAATTCTTACCTGCACAACCTGGTATAATGAAAACTTTTGAAGGTGAAGTAAAAGGAAAACATTATGGTTTAATGAATTATACTATTGGTCAACGTCGAGGTTTAGGTATTGGCGGTGATGGTAAGAGTAATGAGCCATGGTTTGTTGTTGGTAAAGACATTAAAACTAATACTTTATATGTAGGACAAGGATACCATAATGAACATCTTTATGCGACTAGCTTAGATGCATCAAAGATTAATTTTATTGCTCCAATTGAAAAACGTGGGAATGATTTTCATTGTACTGCTAAATTCCGTTATCGCCAAAAAGATTCTGGCGTAACTGTTCATTTAAATGATGACCATACTAAAATGGAAGTTGAATTCGATGATCCTGTACGTGCAATTACACCAGGACAAGAAGTAGTATTATATGATGGTGAAGAATGTATTGGTAGTGGAACAATTGATCATGCATATCAAAATGGTAAACTATTACAATATGTTTAATTTATTAAAGGTCATGGCAAATTGTCATGACCTTTTTAATTAATCATAAAATTTTTAATGATATAATAAACATAACAATTAGTTAAAGGAACTTCAAAATGACAAAATTTTATTTTATTAGACATGGAAAAACTGAATGGAATTTAGAAGGTAGATACCAAGGATCTAGAGGAGACTCACCTCTATTACCTGAAAGTTATAAAGAAATCAAAGAATTAGCAGATTATTTAAAAAATATTCAATTTGAAAAAATATATTGTAGCCCATTGAAGCGAACAATGACAACAGCACAAGAAATTAAGAAGTATTTAAATCAACCAACTTTGAAAATAGAAATTGATCCAGCCTTCATGGAATTTAATTTAGGTAAGATGGAAAAAATGAAATTTACTGATGCTGAAGCAAAATATCCAGAAGAAGTATACAATTTTAGACACCATCCTGATTTATATGATCCTTCAAAAATAGAAGGCGAATCATATCCGGAACTTTTTGCACGAATGACACCTAAAATCCAAAAAATTTATGAGAGATATCCTGAAAGTAATATTTTGGTGGTGAGTCATGGAGCTGCACTTGGAGCTGAAATTCGCCATTTAATGGGAATTCCATTAGCACATATTCGTGATAAGGGCGGATTAGCTAATACAAGTACAACAATTTTAAAAACAAACGATGGTAAAAAATTTGATTGCCTTGAATGGAATAAGACAGATTATTTAAAAAGAAAACTAGATGTTACAGACATTATATAAGGATTTGACATATGCATAAAAGTAAGAATATTAGAAAAGAACGGCAAAAAAAAGCCGAAAAATTAACACATAAGTTAGTTAAAGAAATTGATGAAAATCCATATGAATTATCTAATTATTATGAGTTGGGGACAATTTTAACTGAAATGCAGAGTTTTCCTCAAGCAGAAGAACTTTTTAAAAAAGCATTAACAATTTTTCATGAAAAAGATCAGCAAAGTAAAATTAATTATGGTTTAGGAAATGTTTACTATTGCGCAGGTTTATATCCTGAAGCAATTGATGCATTTCAAAAAGTTACCGATAAAGAATTAAGTGGAAATGCATACTTAATGATAGGTCAGGCATTTTATGCACAAAATCAATATCAACAAGCAATGGCATTTGCATTAACAGCTAGTGAACAATTAAAAAATGATATAGAGCCAGTTAAGTTATTGGGAGATTGTTTTTTTGCATTAGGAGATCTTAATCAAGCAAAAGAATATTATTTAAAAGCATTATCAATGAATGAAAATGATGTACATACAAATTTTCAACTTGGTATTATTGGTTTTGTAAAGGAAAGTCAGGAAGTAGGGAATCTGTATTTCAAAAAAGTCAAACAACTAGATCCCAATTATTATAAAAAAATGTATTCAAGATTGAATGATATTGAAAAAGCAATTGAGTCAAAGGATATAAATAGTAAAAATGAATGATGATCAAAGTCAAAATAAAGAACAATATGTAATTGGAAGAGTAAAAAGTATCTTCTTTCAAAATCCAGATAATTTTTATAAAGTATTACTTGTAAGTATTGATGAAGATAATTTCAATTGGAAAGAACATACAATTACTGTTGTTGGTAATTTTGCAAATATTGATGAAGACAATCAATATAAATTTATTGGACATTTAGTGGAACATCCTCGTTATGGTATGCAATTAAGTGCTCAAAATTATGAAATTCAATTACCAAATACAACAGAAGGATTAATAAATTATTTTTCTGGTGAAAAATTTCCAGGAATTGGGAAAAAATCAGCTAAACAAATTATAAAAATTTTAGGTGATAATGCACTTCAATTATTGATACAAGATCCTGAAAGAGCTGAGCATTTAGGATTAAGTAAACGTCAATGCAAAGTACTAACAAAAGGGATTAAAGAAAATAATCAAGCAGATACAATTATAATTACGTTAAATAATTATGGCTTTTCAAGTAATTTAAGTGCAAAAATATATGCTAAATATCATGAAAAAGCACTTTCTGTTATTAATGAGAATCCATATAAATTATCTATTGATATTGATGGAATAGGTTTTGTAAAGGCAGATCAAATTGCACAAGAAATTGGAATAGCAGATGATTCAAGTATTCGTATTAATGGAGCGATTTTCCAAGTATTAAATGATATTTGCTATGAGTCTGGAAATACATATGCTACTTTTCGACAAGTAATTGAACATACAATTAAATTGCTTGAAAAGGGAAGAAAAACTGAAATTGATCCAGAAAAAGTTGCAGATCAAATTATAGAATTAGAAAAGCAATATAAAATTATTATTGATAATCGTCATGTATATTTACGTAGAATATATAATCAAGAACATTCAATTGCTAATAAAATATATGCGATTGAAGAAAATCAAAATGAAAAAGACTATAAACAAAGTCGGCTTGAAAAATTATTACAGAAAGTTGAAAATTCGCTAGGAATAGAATTTGACAATATACAAAAAAATGCAATTTTTAAAGCTATTAATTCAAGAATTTTTCTATTAACAGGAGGACCTGGAACTGGTAAAACCACTATTATTAATGGGATTGTAGGCCTATTTGCTGAATTAAATGATATAGATTTAGTTAAATTAAAACAGCAAAAGGATAACAATGATATGCCCATTTTATTAGCAGCGCCAACAGGAAGGGCTGCTAAAAGAATGACAGAAGCTACAGGATTATCAGCTAGAACTATTCATCGTATGTTAGGAATAAATGGGCATGATGAAGAATTATCTGAATCAAGAGTAGATGAGTTATCTGGAAAATTACTAATTATTGATGAAACTTCAATGGTTGATACAGAATTGATGAATATTCTTTTAGGAACAGTTCCATATAATATGCAGTTGATTTTTGTAGGTGATAAAGACCAACTTCCTTCTGTTGGGCCAGGGCAAGTTTTTGCAGACTTATTAGAAAGTAATCAAATTGCAAAAGTAGAACTTACAAAAATTTATAGACAATCAGAAGATTCATCAATTGTTGAATTATCTCATAGCATTCAAGAGGGAAAGTTACCATCGAATTTCACAAAACAATTTCCAGATCGTTCTTTTATTCCATGTCATTCATTCCAAGTTAAATCAGTTTTAAAACAAATAGTAAATGCTTGGATAAAGAAAGGATACTCTGCTGATGATCTTCAAGTGTTAGCTCCGATGTATAAAGGAGAAGCTGGAATTGATCAATTAAATATGCAACTTCAGGAGATAATTAATCCACCTAAAACTGGGCGAAAAGAGATTCAAATAAATCAACAAATATTTCGAATTGGTGATCGAGTATTACAATTAGTAAATGATCCTGAAAAAAATATTTTTAATGGAGATATTGGAAAAGTCATTGGGATTGATTTAAAAAATCCAAAGAAAAAAATTAAAGCGGATAGAATTATTGTTAGCTTTGATGGAAATGAAGTTTCATATGAACGAAAAAATTGGAATCAATTAACATTAGCATATTGTATGTCTATTCACAAATCACAAGGTGGGGAATTTACATTTGTAATATTACCAATGGTACGACAATTTTCTAGAATGTTTGCTAGAAATCTGTTATATACAGCAATTAGTAGAGCAAAGAAAAAATTAGTTATGTTGGGTGAGGAAGATGCTTTTGCTGAAAGTGCGTCAATAGTATCTTCAAATAGGCAAACTGGTTTAAAAGAAATGTTGTTAAGTATTTTTGATTTGGATCACAAAGTTCAGCAAAAAGATGAAGAATCAGATTCAAATAATGAGAATGATGGAATTAAAGATAAAAAAGAAATGATACTAACAAATTCTTTAATTAATGAGGGTAAGATTGATCCTTTGATTGGGATGCATGATATTAAACCTATGGATTTTATGGATAAATAAAAACAGAACGATTGAGAATAAAATCTCTATCGTTCTGTTTTTATTTTTTTCGACGCTCATCTAAAGAAACACTATCGATATTAAGCCAAAATGGATATTCAACGATTTTTAAATATAAATCATTATATTTTCCACCGATGTCACGGCTATCTATTTGTGTTTGCTCGAGTGAGTTAACAGTAATATGTACATTATCTGTATGATAAGAATGAATAAAAGGTAATTTATATGAATTATAAAAATGCGATGATAATAAAAGTAACAAAAAGGTAAAAATATTAATTTTGTCAATTATCACTATTTCAAGGGAGTTATCATTCTTTGAAAAATCCGTTTCATGAGTATGATTATATAAATTTAAAAGAAAAGCTTTTTTATAAAATTTATACTGATGGCCAATTCTCAGAGTAACATCAAATGAATCTAGGCTATTATAATATGCTTTACAAATACTATTAAAATTTGAAAGCCATTTAAAATGTGAATTCATCCATGAATGGTGATTTTTATTACGAATGGAAGATAATGTTGCTTCTAAACCAATTAAATAACTATCTAAAAAATATCCTGTTTCTTCATGATTAGATTCGTAATATTGAACTAAAGAATAATTTTCTGCCTCAGTTGCATTTAAAGTTTGTTTCAATGCAGTAATTGGATTATGTGCAATGCCAATTTGATTTGCAAATTGGTGATGTTGTCCGACACTAATAAAACTAATTGGAATATTAGTTTTATTTGCATCTTTAATTCCAGTTAGTACTTCATTTAAAGTGCCAGTACCACCAATAACAAGAATTACATATTTATCAAAATCATTATATTTTAATGATTTTAGAAAGGACATTGCAAATTGTTTTGCATCTCCCTTGGTAGCAGTTTCTTGAGAACGATAATTAATTTTATGTTCATCTAAATATTGTTTGATTTGTTGCCATTGTTTTTTTGCATTGCCAAAATTCGCATGTGAATTAACAATGATGTAAAATGACTTAATCATTCTCTCAACTCCTCTCACCAAATACTTATATAATTAATTATGACATGTAAAAAAAAAATTACAATATTTCTAAGAAAAAACTAAGATATAATGGCGAAAAAAAAGATTATGCAATTGCATAATCTTTTTTAGTTAAATTGTAACTAACATAGGTAAGATCATTGGATGGCGTTCAGTTTGTTCAAATAAGAACAATTGCAAATCTGAAACAATTGCATCCTTTATCATTGCTTCAGAAATCTTTTTGTTATTTTTTAAAATACGATTGATTGTACGAGCAATTCGTTTTTTACCCTTATTAATTAATTCACCAGATTCACGCATATAGATAAATCCACGTGACAAAAAGTCAGGACCTGCGATTATTTTGTGTTTCTTCATGTCAATTGTTGCAACAACAACTACTAAACCTTCTTCAGATAAAGTCCGTCGATCGCGTAAAACTATGTTTCCAATATCTCCAATTCCGGAGCCATCAACATAAACGTCACTTGCATTAAAGTGGCCTGCAACACGTGCAGAGTTTGCTGTTAAAGCTAAAACATCTCCATTTTCAAGTATAAATGAACGGTTTTGAGGAACACCACATTGCTCAGCTAATTCAGTATGAATTTTTAACATACGATATTCACCGTGAATTGGCATGAAATATTTAGGTTTGATTAAACGAAGCATTAATTTTTGTTCTTCTTGACCACCATGTCCTGATGCATGAATATTATTTACTTTTCCGTGAATAACATTTGCTCCAGCTTCCTCTAATTCATTAATAACTCGATTTACACTCGTTGTGTTACCGGGAATAGGGGAGCTTGAAAATACAACTGTGTCTCCAGGTTGAATACTTACTTGTCTATGTGTACCATTAGCAATTCTACTTAATGCAGCCATTGGTTCACCTTGAGAACCAGTACATAAAATCATAACCTTATTTGCAGGTAAATTATTAATTTCACGTGCATCAATAATTGCATCTTCGGGAATATTTAAATATCCAAGCTCACGTCCATTAACAATGGCAGCTTCCATACTTCTACCAAAAACGGCAATTTTACGACCACGTTTAATGGCTGCATCGGCAGCTTGTTGAATTCTTGAAATGTTTGATGCAAAGGTTGCAAATATAATGCGACCATCAACTTTTTCAAATATGTGGCGAATAGAGTGGCCTACCCATTTTTCTGATTTTGTGAAGTTAGGAATTTCAGCATTTGTACTATCAGAGAGTAAACATAGAACACCGTCAGAACCTAATTTAGCCATTTTTTGAAGGTTAGGTGGCTGATTAGTAATTGGTGTTAAGTCGAACTTATAATCGCCAGTTTCAACAATTGTACCTGAAGGTGTTTTTACAGCAACACCTAATGTATCTGGAATAGAGTGAGTAGTTCTGAAAAATGAAACACTAGTTTTTCTAAATTTTAATATAGTATCCTCATTTATTTCATGTAATTCTGCGCTTCTAAGTAATCCATGTTCTTCTAATTTACTTTTAATTAATGCTAATGGTAAAGGACCAGCATAAATAGGCACATTAATCTGTTTTAGTAAATAAGGAATACCACCAATATGATCTTCGTGACCATGGGTAATTACTAAAGCTTTAATTTTTTGTTTATTAGCTACTAAATATTGAAAATTAGGAATAACGTAGTCAATACCTAATAAATCATCTTCAGGGAATTTAATTCCAGCGTCTATTACAATAATTTCATCTTGAAATTGAACACCGTACATGTTTTTCCCAATTTCGCCTAAACCACCGATTGCAAAAACGGCAGTTTCATTATTTTTAACTTTGAGTTGTTTCATATGCTAAAACTCCGTTAATTTAAAATTCTCACTTTGCTTTTCATAGTCTAAAGCCTTTGAATTTAAACCTTCGATAAATTCAACATTATAATCTGTATTTTCTTCTACAAGTAAACGAGCTTCGACTTCTGATTTTGCATCTAAATATAAAGCTTCAGTATTTTCTCTACGAGGATTAATTGTTTTTGTTGGTTGATAATATACTTTAAAAATCATTAATTTAAAATCTCCTTTGATATTTATTTTTCACAAATTGCGAAAGAATAAAATTAAATTAAAACTTCCGAACTAGAATTGCTTGCACAATAATTAATTCCATTTTAGCATAATGAAAGTGTTAAGTATAGAAAACAAGATAAAATAGATTAAAGAACAAGCAAATTTTCGATATTTTTTTCCGTATGCTTTATAATTAATAGAGTAGGTGATTAAAATGGTTAAATATATACTAATTATTTTAGTTATTTTAATGGTATTAGGAATTTTAATACTGATAAAAAAACAACGTGAACGTAAGGCTTTATTATTACTTCAGAGAAATAGTCAAAAAATAACGAATGATGCATTTAAAGAAGCAATAAAGAGCGTGAAAGAGTTTCGATTAAATAAAGATCAAAAAATTACTTCAGAATTTGTGTCTAATGTATGGGGAAGTAAAGTGACAGCATTTGAATATTCCATTGAAGTATCTGGAATTAAAATCAATGATCTGAAAAATATTCAAAGGCAATTACAAAGTTCATTAGAAAGATATGCAAAAGAGAAAAATTTACCTGCATACCAAACACATCCAGTTTTTGTGATATCAGATATTTGGTTATTTGCAAATGTATTACATATAGATATTTCACATATTACAAATAAAGAAACTTGGTCATATGTTCATGACGTTGAAAAGTCTGATCATACAAAATAAAAGAGGAATTGTTTAAACAATTCCTCTTTTATTAATTATTCAATAATTAATGTGCCTTCTGGAACATCAAAAGGATTATCACCTATATGGTCAAAGAATAAAATACCGTTTAAGTGATCAATTTCGTGTTGAACAACAATTGATGTGTATCCTTTTAGACGTTCTACATGTTCATTACCATCTAAATCAAACCAGCGCAATTTAATGCGATTTGAACGTGGAACATAACCTGGAATTTCACGATCAACAGATAAGCAACCTTCACCTTCGGCTAAAGCAGCTTTTTGTACAGATTCACTAATAATTTTAGGATTTACTAATACGTGTTTAAATACCGGATTACCATCTGAATCTGGAACTAAAACCGCTGTCATACGAATGCTCTTGTCAACTTGAGGAGCTGCCAGACCAACACCAGCACGTAATTTGTATTTAGCTGCGATTTCTTCATCTTGACTATTTTCCAAAAATTCCATCAATTGTGCAGCTAATTTTTTATCATCGTCTGATAAAGGAAATGTTAATTCCTTTGCACGTTTTCGTAAGGTTGGATGACCTTCACGAATAATATCATCCATTGTGATCATTTTAAAACTCTCCTAGTAATTAATTCTTTACCACTTATAATATCACAAAGTATAATAAAATTAAGTGTAAAGTTTTTGAAAGTTAAATATAAGGAAGTAAAGTTAGATGCAAGAAAATTATTCATATCCATTAATGGATGAATGGTCAAAAGATGAAATTATTAAAATGGTAGAGTTTTATGCAATGGTAGAAAAAGCAAATACTATTGGAGTAAATCGAGAATGCTTTTTAAAAATGGTAGAAGAATTTAAAAAAATAGAACCTTCAATTGCTGCACAAAAACAAATAGATCGTCGTTATAAAGAAGTTTCAGGTTTTAGTATTTATAAAACAATAAAATCTGCACAAGAATCTAATCAAAAAAAATTTAAAATGAGGTGAAAAAAGTGCACTGGGAAAAAATTGATGAAAAAATTAAGTTATTGATGTTTGAAGCACGAAAAATGGCACTGGAAAGTTTTGACACTAAATTAAATATTAAAACTAAGTCCAATCGGAATGATTTAGTTACAAATATGGATAAAACAATTGAAAAATTTTATATTGATAATATAAAAGAAAATTTTCCTAATGCTAAAATTATGGGAGAAGAAAGTGAGAAAGATCAATTAAAAAATTCAAAAGATCTTTTCTTTGTCATTGATCCAATTGATGGGACAATGAATTTTGTAAAAGAAAAGAATCATTTTGCAAGTATGATTGCTGTGTATGATCATCAGAAACCTATTTTAGGATATATTATGGACATGTGTAATGGAAAGTTATATTGGGGCGGACCTAATATAGGAGTATTTGAAAATTATAAAAAACTTGAAGCACCACGCAATTCAAAATTAGAAGATGGTTTACTCGGTATGGGCTTGCCAATGATATTAAACGATGAGTTTAATATGAAAGAAATAGCAAAACAAACTTCGGGTATTAGAATGTACGGAAGTGCAGGAATCGAGTTTATTCACGTTTTAAAAGGGGAAACAATTGGGTATGTTTCAAAATTACATGCATGGGATTATGCAGCTGGAAAAATTTTGGCAGAAACTTTAAATTTAACTGTTGATGCAATTGACGGAAGCGATATAAATGTGCTATCATCAAAAATTGTACTAGTAGCGACGAAAAGCGCTCAAGCGCAAATTAATCAGCTTATTCATGCCTGATTTAACTGTGGCCAATGTCACAGTTTTTTTCTGAATATTAGTGAAAAAAATAATTAAATTTTCATAATTTTATGAAATTAATTGTATAGTGTTTTTTGATAATCGAATAGAAACGAAAGGAAGCTATAAATTGAAAAGACGTGAAGATATCCGTAACGTTGCAATTATCGCACACGTTGACCACGGTAAAACAACTTTAGTTAATGAATTATTAAAGCAGTCAAATACATTGGATGATCATACTGAAATTAGTGATCGTGCAATGGACTCAAATGATATTGAAAAGGAACGTGGAATCACTATCCTTTCAAAGAACACAGCCGTTAAATATGGTGATAAACAAATTAATATTTTAGATACACCAGGACACGCTGACTTCGGTGGAGAAGTTGAACGTATTATGAAAATGGTTGATGGTGTATTATTAGTTGTTGACGCTTTTGAAGGAACAATGCCACAAACACGTTTTGTTTTAAAAAAGGCTTTAGAACAACATTTAACACCAATTGTTGTTATTAATAAAATTGACCGTGAAGGTGCTCGTCCTGAAGAAGTTGTTGATGAAGTTCTTGATTTATTTATCGAATTAGGAGCAGATGAAGATCAACTAGAATTCCCAGTTATCTATGCTTCTGCTATGAACGGAACAACTTCAATGGATCCAGATCCATCTACTCAAGAACACACAATGGATCCAATTTTCAATACAATTTTAGATACAATTCCTGCACCAATTGATAATTCAGATGAACCATTACAATTCCAAGTGGCAATGCTTGATTACAATGATTTCGTAGGAAGAATTGGAATCGGTCGTGTATTCCGTGGAGCTATTAAAGTTGGGGATCAAGTTACAGTTATGAAACTTGATGGATCACAACAAAACTTTAGAGTTACTAAGTTATTTGGATTTATGGGATTAAATCAAGTTGAAATTCAAGAAGCTAAAGCAGGAGATTTAATTGCTGTTTCTGGAATGGAAGAAATTAATGTAGGTGAAACTGTATGTCCAGTTGATCATCCTGAAGCACTCCCTGTTTTGCGTATTGATCCTCCTACATTGCAAATGACATTTATGCAAAGTGACTCTCCATTTGTTGGACAAGATGGTGACAATGTTACTGCGCGTAAATTAGAAGATCGTTTGAAGAAACAACTACACACTGACGTTTCTCTTAAAGTTGAAGATACAGATTCTCCAGATGCATGGACAGTTTCAGGACGTGGAGAATTACATTTATCAATTTTAATTGAAGAATTACGTCGTGAAGGATATGAATTATCAGTTTCACGTCCAAAAGTTATTTATCGTGAAATTGATGGAAAACTTAGTGAACCATTTGAAAGTGTAATTATTGATACTCCAGATGAATATACTGGTTCAATTATTGATTCATTAGCACAACGTAAAGGTGAAATGAAGAATATGGAACCAAACGGTAATGGTCAAACACGTTTAGAATTTTCTGTTCCAACACGTGGTTTAATTGGTTATGATTCACAATTCTTATCAATGACACGTGGTTATGGTATCTTAAATCATACATTCTCTGAATATAAACCTGTAATTCGTAATTGGGAACCTGGTCGTCGAAACGGTGCTTTAGTTTCAATTAATCAAGGTAAAGCTACAACATATGCAATCATGGGTGTTGAAGGCCGTGGTACAATTTACGTTGATCCAGGTACAGAAGTATATGAAGGTATGATTGTAGGTAAGTCTTCTCGTGAACGTGATATTTCAGTAAACGTTACAAAGGGTAAAAACTTAACAAACGTTCGTGCAGCAGCTAAAGATCAAACAGCTACAATTAAGACTCCAGAACATTTAACTTTGGAAGAAAGTATGGAATTCTTGAATGAAGATGAATTACTTGAAGTTACACCAAATCATCTTCGTTTACGTAAGCGTATTTTAAATACAAATGAACGTGAAAAAGCTGCAAAACGTGATAAGAGAGCAAAACAATAATATTAAAACTTTAAGTAAAGTACTCACAAGAAATTGTGAGTACTTTTTGTTTTTCATAGTTTTTCATAAATTGTTTGTGTTATAATTTTGAAGAGTGTTTATTCTAAAGAGAAGGGTGGTTACGTTAGGATTAATCACTTTAAACCTAATATAAAAATGACAAAGAATGGAATTTCTGGAGTTATGAAATTAATTATTAAAAAAATAAGTGAAAAAATTAAATATTTCGATTGGATGTTATTTATTCCATATATTTTCTTATGTGCAACTGGAATTATTATGGTTTATTCAGCAAGTTCAATTAATTTATCGTATGTAAGTACAAATTCATCACAGTATATGATTAAACAAGTGCTGTATGTATTTATTGGTCTTGTTTTATTATTTTTATTTTCACATATATCATTAAAAAAATTTACAAATAGAATTGGCTTAATGGTCTGGTGGGGAATTTTAGCTGTATTACTATTTGTCGCACGGTTTTTAATGCCTGCCGTAAATGGTGCTCATGGCTGGATTTCACTAGGAGCATTTAGTATTCAACCTGCTGAATTTTGTAAGGTATATCTAGTATTATTTTGCGCATATTGTTTTGCTAATTGGAGTAAAAAAGAGCAGCAAGGAATTCAAGTAAATAAAAAGAAACCTTATATTTTTATTGCACTTTTGCTTTTTTTAATTATTATAGAACCTGATACAGGTGGACTTATGATTAATTTAGCTATTGTACTAATTATGTTTATAACATGCCGCAATCCTGAACAAAGTTTCTGTTACAGAAAATTGGGATTAAAAATATCAAATTTATTTATTATTTTAGCATCGGTTGTAATGTGTATAATTGCTCTTCAATTGCCAAGATTGTCATTTATTCAAGGATTAAAAAAATGGTATTATGGGATTGATCGTTTTATTGCATTTTATAATCCATTTAAATATATTCAAGGTGCAGGACGTCAATTAGTTAACTCATATTATGCCATTAGTAATGGTGGTTTTTTTGGTTTAGGTTTAGGAAACAGTATTGAAAAACGTGGCTACCTACCTGAACCATATACTGATTTTATTTTATCTGTTATTGCTGAAGAATTAGGATTTATTGGGACAGCTGTAATTCTTTTAGTACTTATGTTTATTATTTTACGAATCTTTTTGATTGGGATTCGTGCTAATAATTTATATGATCGATTAATCTGTTATGGTGTTGGAATGTTTATGTTTGTCCAAATCATATTTAATGTAGGCGCTGTAGTAGGACTTTTACCTATTACAGGTGTTACATTGCCATTTATTTCATATGGTGGTTCAAGTATGTTTGTCCTTTCGATGGCCTTAGGATTAGTAATGGGAATCTCAGCAAATCAAAAACGTCATTTAGAAAAAGACCCAATAGAATAAGTGAGGAAAATATGACAGAATTTGAAGAAAATATGCGCCAAGGTGTAATTGTTTATCTGTATCGATTACGCCAAAGTCGGCAATTGAGAAAATTCGGTCAAATACAATATATTTCTAAAAGAATGAAGTATGTTGTATTATATATGGATCGTAATCAAATCGAACAAAATATTGTAAAATTAAAAAAACTTAGATTTGTAAAAAAAGTAGAGCTTTCATATCGTCCATTTTTAAAAACGGACTATGCAACTTCTGAAGAAGAATACAAATTAACTGATGAAGACAAAGAGAAATTCAAGAGATAAAGAGTGAAATTTAATGAGAGTAATTACGGGAAATTATGGTGGTCGAAGATTAAAAGCAGTACCTGGGATGAAAACTCGACCAACCACAGATAAGGTTAAGGAGTCAATGTTTAATATTATTGGTCCTTATTTTGATGGCGGCAAGGTCCTAGATTTATTTTCTGGGAGTGGTGGATTAAGTATTGAAGCTGTTTCTAGAGGAGCGGAAGAAGCTTATTTAATTGATAGACAATTTCAGGCAATTAAAACGATTAAAGAGAATATTGCTATAACTAAAGAAGAAAATAAGTTTCATATATTTAAAGCGGATGCACATAAAATTCTAAAAAAATTTTCACAAGAAAAATTGAAATTTGATTATGTTTTTTTAGATCCTCCATATGCACAACAAAAAATTATTTTGGATTTAGAAGAAATGGTTAAATTAGATTTATTAAATGATAGTGCATTAATTGTCTGTGAAACAGATCAAAATGCAAAGTTACCAACAAAGCTAAATAATTTTAAATGTATTAAGCAGGTAACATATGGAATTACAGTATTAACATTTTATCAATTTGAGGTGGATTAAATGAGGGCGTTATTTCCGGGAAGTTTTGATCCAATTACGAGGGGACATATTGATATTATTAAACGATCAAGCAAGATTTTTGATGAATTAGTAATTGCAGTTTTATCAAATTCACAAAAGAAATCACTTTTTACTGCCCAAGAAAGACTAACTTTAATTCAAAAAGAAATTGCTAATTTAAAAAATGTTTCCGTCATTAAAAGTGAAAATACATTAACTATTAAATTAGCTCAGAAACTAAATACAAATGTAATTATTCGCGGAGTTAGAGATTGCAAGGATTTTGAGTTTGAAAAACAGATTGCAACTCTTAATCATCAGTTAGATCAAAACATTGAAACATTTTTATTACCCACAAATCCTGATGTAGAATCAATTTCATCATCAATGATCAAAGAAATTGCGATGTTTGGTGGCAATTTAGAATCATTTGTATCTAAAAATGTTAAAAGAGCTATTGAGGAAAAAATAAATGAAAAAAAAGACTAAAAAAATTTTAATAGCTACAATAGTATCAATTTTGATATTATTAGCAGTTTTTCTACCACTACCTTACTATATTGAATTACCAGGATCTGCTGAAAATATATCACAATATATCAAAGTAGATAACTCTAATGGAAAACAGATTAAAAATAAAAAAGGAGAGGTTATGCTTGTTTATATTCGAGAAATGCGTGCGACTCCTTTAACATATGTAATGAGTTATTTGAATCCTTTTGCTGATCGTGATAGTTCGCAGGATATATATCAAGGAAATTCAGAAAAAGATTATCAAAAGATTCAACAATATTATATGGATGACGCTATTAATGAAGCTAAATATGTTGCTTTTAAAGCAGCAAATAAAAAGGTAACACGTAAGTACTTAGGACTTTATGTAATGTCTGTTATGTCAAATTCAAGTTTTAAGGGTAAATTACATGTTGGTGATACTGTTAAGTCAGTAAACGGAAAACATTTTGATGATTCTCAAGGCTATATAAACTATATAAAATCATTACCTAGAAATTCTAAAATTACTATCGGTGTTCAAAGTGGAGATAAATTAAAAAAATTAACAGGAACGACACAGAAACTTCAAGGTACAAGCCAATATGGAATAGGAATTACATTAGCTGATAGAACAAAAGTAGAAACTTCTAATAAAGTTAAAGCTAACATGAATGGAATTGAGGGACCATCTGCTGGGTTAATGATGTCATTACAGATTTATAATGATTTGATCGATGGTAATCTTTTAAATGGTAAAAAAATTGCTGGGACTGGGACAATTAACTCTGATGGTCAAGTTGGAGATATCGGCGGAGTTGATAAGAAAGTTGTTGCAGCAGCGAAAGCTAAAGCATCAATTTTCTTTGTACCAAATAATCCAATTCCTAAAGAAATAAAAAAAGAGTATCCAGATTTGCAAACTAATTATGAAGAAGCAAAAGCAGCTGCTAAAAAAATCCATACAAAAATGAAAATAGTTCCAGTAAGGACTTTTGATGACGCAGTAAATTATCTAAATAAATTAAATAATAAATAAAAAAAGAAATTATTTTAAAATAATTTCTTTTTTTTCGTATATAGATAATGATGGCAATTTTTTTATGGAGGTATTAATTGTGGAAAATATAAAATTTATTTGGGAAGAGCATAAAAATAAAATCATTATTGGATTATTAATAGTTGGAATAGTATGTTGTTTGTTTATGCCATCATACAAACAATCTGATTTGGATGAGTCTAAATTTAATTTTTCATCAACTATTGAAAGTAATACAACATCTTCAACTGTTACAGAACAATCAGTAAGTAACTCAGATTTATATGTAGATATAAAAGGAGCGGTAAATCATCCAGGAGCATATAAAATGGATCCAAATCAAAGGGTTGGAGATGTTATTCAGAAAGCAGGTGGATTAAGTAAAAATTCTGATTGTAATCGAGTGAATTTAGCACAAAAATTAACAGACCAAATGGTAATTTATGTTCCTATAAAGGGAGAGACAATTCCAATATCAAATGATGTTTCATTGAATAGTAGTATTCAAGATCAAAGTAATAATTCAAATGCATCAAATGAAACTAATAAAATTAAATTAAATACAGCAACTCTTGAACAATTAAAACAATTAAATGGCGTTGGAGAGAAAAAAGCACAAAAAATTTTGGATTATAGACAACAACATGGTGGATTTAAAGCAATCGATGCTTTAAAAAATGTAGATGGGATTGGTGAAAAAAGTTGTCAAAATTTAGCATCTCAAGTCTGCGTTTAAAGAATTCTGTTATACTATTTTTTATGGAGGTGTTTATTATGTGTAATAAAAATAGAATTCCTTGGAATCAATACTTTATGTCACAAGCAATATTGTTATCGATGAGAGGAACATGTAAAAGATTATCAGTTGGTGCTATTTTAGTACGTGACGATCGAATCATAGCAGGTGGGTATAATGGATCTGTATCTGGAGACGTTCACTGTATTGATAAAGGATGTTATATAGTAAATGGACATTGTTTACGTACAATTCATGCTGAAATGAATGCAATTTTACAATGTGCAAAGTTTGGAATAGCTACATCAGATGCAGAAATTTATGTAACTGATTTTCCATGTTTACAATGTACTAAAATGCTTTTACAAGCTGGAATTAAAAAAATTTATTATTTAAGAAATTACCATAATGATCCTTATGCACTTTCTTTACTAAAGAAGAAAAATGTTGATGTTGAACAAGTAAAAATTAATCCAGAATATTTGCAATCGGTTGTCAAAGTTGCAGAAGAAAATCGGGAATAATTACGCGAAAATACTATTTATTATTCTTTGCATTTGAGTGTATTATTTTAAATTTTTGTTTATTAAATGCTACGAGATTAAATATTATAATTTTACTAATCTTATTTTTACGAATTTATTTTACAAATTACAAACCAATGATTATTACTTTATTTATTGGTGGAATACTTTGGAGTGTTTTTCAATTAGAATTTAGAGAAAAGTTTTATAATCACATTGAAGATAGAGTATATCAAAATGCTGTTGTTCAAGTTTATTCTGATGAGATTAAATATACAGAAGATTCAGCTAAATTTGTTGCAAAAGATCTTCATAATAATGAGCAAATTCAAATAGTTTATATGCCATCAAAAATTAACGATTTAGATTATTTGAAAAAGTTTCATGGAAAATTATTACTTCAAGTTAATGGCAAAATCAGAACTCCAGACTTGCCTACAAATGAAAACCAATTTAATTATAGAAATTTTTTATTGAGTAAAAATATTTATTATATCGCATTTGTAAATAAAATAAATTGTAAAAGTAAAACTGCCAATTCTTTAATAGAAAAAATAATAATTAATATTCATATAATTCGTGAAAAGCTAATCAATTATTTTAATACATTTCCTAAAATTCTAGGTAGTTATGCAAGTGCTTTAATATTAGGTATATTAACAGATGATTTTTATGAAACAAGTAATAATATAAGAACTTTAGGGCTTTTATATTTATTTTGTCTTTCTGGAATGCATGTTTTTTTTATTAGACGTTACATAACTGATATTTTACAGTTGTTCCGAATTTCCAAAGAAGTTATAGATTTAATATTATTGTTAGTTTTTCCATGTTATTGCATAATTGGTGGAGAAAATTTAAGTTTAGTACGTGCGGTTTTAATGATTTGTCTAGGAATAATTTCCTCATTTGTATTAAAAGTGCCATTATCTGGAATTGAATGCTGGAGTATTGCATTAATTATTCATTTAGCTTTTTTCCCAGCATTACTATATTCACTAGGAGCACAACTAAGTTATTTAATGACGTTCATTTTATTATCAAGTGAGGAAGAGTCTTCGATTTTTCTAAATTTTAAACTTAATAATTATAGTATGCCTTTAATTTTAAATAGCACATTCCAGTGGAATATTTTAACTTCTATTCTTTCAATTGTAGTTGGTTATTTATTCGAGAAAATTATTTTTCCACTTACAATTATTGGAATTTCAATGCCTATTTTTAAAAGCGGTGTATCATTTGTTTTAAATATATTTGATCATTGGTTTAAATGCTTAGCAAGTTTACCATTTTTAATTACATTTGGAAAAATGCCAATAGTTATTGTGATTTTTATTTTATTTATTCAATTTAGATGTGAAAATCGAAAAAATTTGATGATTAAATATTTTTTAATTGTAATGGTGTATTTTATAACATTCTGTTTTATCCATTTTCCTTTGACAAATGAGATAGTTTATTTTGACATTGGACAAGGGGATAGTACATTAATTCGAGAAAAATTTAATAGGAATATAATATTGATTGATACAGGTGGAAAAGTAACTTTTAATGATAATAAGGAAAAACAAAATACAATTGGAGAATCAGTTATTGCAAATTACTTATTAAGTAAGGGAATTAATCGAATTGATGGTTTATATTTAACGCATCAAGATACTGATCATGTAGGATATTTTCCAAGTATTGGGAAAAAGATTTATTTTAGTAAAATTTTTGTGCCAGCGGGGATGGAAAGGCTGAAAAGTTTTAGGTCACGTTTAGCAAAAATTAAAGAACAGAAGGTAAAAGTTATTCCAACAACTTTTTTGAGTTCAAATGAAAATAATATTAAAATATTACATCCGTTTAATTCTGGTAAGGGAAGAAATCAAGATTCGTTAGTGTTATATAAAAAAATTGAATCGTTTCGATTTATTTTTACAGGAGATTTAGATCAAAATGGAGAATTGAAAGTTATAAATTCATACCCAAATTTAAAAGTTGATATTTTAAAAACTGGACATCATGGAAGCAAAACATCAACGAATGATGATTTTGTTCAGAAGATTCAACCTAAATTAGCGGTAATTTCTGCTGGAAGGCATAATCGATATGGTCATCCCAACCAGGAAACATTAGATGTATTAAATCGACATAATATACCATATTTAATAACAGCTAAAAATGGTATGATTAAGGTTGAAATTAAAAATAATCATATTAAAATAAAAAAAGCTCTAAAGTGAGAGGTAATTGATGAATATAGATGAAGCACTTAAACAAATAAAGGATAAGAATTTTTCAGATGTTTATTTAGTAATTGGCGAAGAAAAATATGAAGAAAAATTATTAAAAAAGGCATTTAAAAATGTTATTCCGCATGATGAGCAAGAATTTAATTCAGCAGAATATGATATGGAAACGACTTCGTTGAGTGTTGCATTAAATGATGCAATGTCAGTTCCTTTTTTTGGTGATAAACGATTAGTTTTAATAAATAATCCGTATTTTTTGACTGGCGAAAAAATAAAATCAAAAGTTGAACATAATATTAATGAATTTAGTGATTATCTTAAGAATCCACTTGATACAACAATTTTAGTAATTTTTGCACCTTATAAAAAATTGGATGAAAGAAAAAAGGTTGTAAAGTTATTAAAAAAGACAGCTACTGTCATTAATAATCAATTGTTAGACGAGCAGCAGGTTCGTCAAAAAGTGATTAATCGATTGAAAAAAGAAGATATTACTATTGATTCAAGTGCACTAGATTTACTTTTAGAAAGAACCATGGCAAAAATGGATTTAGTTATGAATGAAGTTGATAAGTTATGTTTATTTGCAACAGATAAACATAGAATTACTTTAGTGGATGTTGATGAATTAGTTACAAAATCACTTGAACAAAATGTTTTTGATTTAGTGGATTTAGTAATGGAACATAATGTTGCTCAAGCACTCGCAATGTATCGTGATTTATTAGCACAAAAGGAAGAACCGTTAAAAATTAATGCAATTTTGTTAAGCCAATTTAGGTTACTACTTCAAGTAAAAATTTTAAAAAAACATGGATATGCACAGGGAAATATTGCAAGCACAATAAAAGTTCATCCTTATCGTGTTAAACTTGCTTTAAGAAAAATTAATAGATTCAGTATTAAGGAATTAAAAAGAGGATTTTTAGGATTAGTTGAAAACGAATTGAAAATGAAATCAACTCAGGAAAGTCCAGAATTATTATTTCAAATGTTTCTTTTACAAATGAATACAAAAAAAAATCTGGGATAACCCAGATTTTTTTATTTAGCTAAACGATTAGCCATACGTGATTTATCACGAGCAGCTTTATTAGCTTTAATTAAGCCTTTTGAAGCTGCCTTATCAACAGCAGAAACAGCTGCTTGATAAAGTTCTTCAACATTATCAGCACCAGCAGTCTTAGCTTTTTCAAATTTCTTAACAGCTGTACGCATCTTGCTTAATTGTGCAGAGTTGCGATCATTTGCTTTTTCATTTACTTTAACACGTTTGATTGCAGATTTAATAATAGGCATGTTTTCACCTCCACATAATGCGATCACATTAAACTTTAACATAAGTAATTATACAAGAGCAAATTAAACATTGCAATAAGAAATTAAATTGCATAAAATTATGTGATAAAAATAATGGATATTGAGATAAGGTATTTGATTAAATAGTACTTGCATTTTATTTAACTATTATGTAAAATCTACTTTGTACCATTACTGAGTTTATCTCGATTCACCGACGGTTTACTCGGTAATAGGCATATATTTTTTGAAAGGGTGGGAATAGAATGGCTATTTCACAAGAAAAGAAAAACGAATTAATGAAAAAATACGCTCGTCATGAAGGCGACACAGGTTCAGCAGAAGTTCAAATCGCTGTTTTAACAGAAGATATTAATGAACTTAACGCACACGTTAAGGAACACAAAAAAGATTTTGCTGCACAACGTGGTTTAATGAAGAAAATTGGTCACCGTCGTAACTTACTTGCATATTTACGTAACACAGATGTTCAACGTTACCGTGAATTAATCAAGAGTTTAGGTTTACGTCGTTAATATTTATGAAGCTATGTTACTACATAGCTTCTTTTTTTATACTTATATTTTTCATAATATTGTTTCACGTCTTTAAATATAAATGTGGTATACTAATAATTAAGTACTGTGAACGGTTTTAATTATTTTAATATTAGGAGTGAAATTATGAGCGAAATTAAACTCGACGTGTTAAGTGGCGTACGTGAAAATGGGAAAAATATGTATGCAGTAGAAGTCGATGATAAAATTTTTATTTTAGATTGTGGCCTTATGTACCCAGAAAATGAATTATTAGGGATTGATATTGTTATTCCTAATTTTGATTATTTAGAAGAAAATGCTAGAAAAATTCAAGGAATATTTTTAACACATGGTCATGCTGATGCAATTGGCGCATTACCATATTTTATCGAAAATCATCCTGTTCCAGTTTTTGGTTCTGAATTAACAATTGCATTAGCTAAAATTGCATGTGAAAATGTATCAAAAGCAAAAAAATTTAACGATTTTCATATT
This sequence comes from uncultured Ligilactobacillus sp., assembly GCA_944326135.1. Taxonomy (GTDB): domain Bacteria; phylum Bacillota; class Bacilli; order Lactobacillales; family Lactobacillaceae; genus Ligilactobacillus; species Ligilactobacillus cholophilus. Next base: position 186,966 of record CALVCU010000016.1, read on the forward strand.
ATTGATGAACAAACTGAGATTGATTTTGATGATGTAACTGTTTCATTCTTTAAAACAACTCATTCGGTACCTGATTCATTAGGAATAGTTTTACAAACACCAGAAGGCAATATTGTTTATACTGGAGATTTTAAAATTGATCAGACTGCAACAAGTGATTATCAAACTGACTACTCTCGAATTGCGGAAATTGGTAATCAGGGAGTTTTAGCTTTATTAAGCGATTCTACAAATGCTGAAAATCCTATTGAAATTGAAAATGAAAAGGATGTTTTAGATTTTATTTCAGAAACTTTTGAATATCATTCTGGTAGAATTGTTGTTTCTGCGCATTCTTCTAATATAATTCGGATTCAACAAGTTTTTGAAGCAGCATATCAAAATAATCGTAAAATAGCGTTAATTGGATATGATGTAGAAAAAATTGTTAAAACTGCTTTAAGACTTAATAAATTACATATTCCTGATGATGATTTATTAATTGATATTCATGATATTGGAAAATATGATGATGATGAATTAGTTATTTTACAAACAGGTCGTTCTGGGGAACCTTTAAAATCATTACAAAAAATGGCACTTGGTCGTCATAAATCAGTAAAATTAAAACATGGTGATCTCGTTTTAATTACAACAACACCTTCACCATCTATGGAAACAAATGTTGCTAAAACTCGTGATATGATATTTAGAGCTGGAGCAAATGTTAAAACAATATCTGATAATATGAATTTATCAGGACATGCGAGTCGAAATGATTTGCAATTAATGTTCAATCTTTTAAAACCAAAATTTGTTATTCCTGTTCAAGGCGAATATAGACAATTATTTGCAACTAAGGAATGTGCACTTGAGGTTGGCATACCTGATGAAAATGTAATTTTAGTAAATAAGGGTGATATTTTAGAATACACTCGTGATAAGTTTCAATTAATCCAGTCAGTAGATGCAAGTAATACGTTAATTGATGGTATTGGAATTGGAGATATTGGTAATATCGTATTACGAGATCGTAAATTATTAGCTGAAGATGGTATTTTTATTGCAGTCGTTACAATAGACCGTAGAAAGCATAAAATAGTTGATACTCCTAAAATTACTTCTCGCGGATTTGTATATGTGAAAACAAGTCGAGATTTAATTGCAGAAAGTCGTGAAATTGTTACTAAAGTAGTTCAAAATAATTTAGATAATAAAGAATTTGATTGGACTCATTTAAAACAAGATATTCGTGACCAATTAAATCACTACTTGTATGAACAAACTAAGAGACATCCTGTAATTATGCCTGTTATTATGGAAATAAATCAATCTCATATGAAAAAGGGCCATAAAAAAGTAAAAAAAGAGAACGTTAAGCAACAAAAAAATAATTCAAAATCGAAAAATAAATAATATAAAAAGGTTGTGACCGCTTGGCATAACCTTTTTATATTTTATAGAGACTAAGTAGCTTTAATTAATTTTAGATATTTAGGAGATTAAGGATGGATGAAAAAAAACTAGAATTATTGAAACAAAAAGCATATAAGTTAATGGAAAATCAAAATTACTGTGAAGCAGTAGAGATATATAATGAAATTTATTTAAAAGAAAATAGTTTTAAAAATAATTATTCTCTTTTCCATGCATTGATGAAAAATCAGGAATATTCCAAGGGATTGGAAATTGCATTTGAATATTTAAAAAAATATATTCAAAATGATCTTGCGTTATATGAATTGTTTGATGCTTATTTGTATTCAGGAGATATTTTTGATGCTTTTATTTTATTCTATGAAATTAAAGATTTTGCCAACCATGATGAACAGAAAGTCATTGAGGAAAAGTTGACAAATTATAATAAATATCTTTCAAAAGAACAACAAATTAAGAAAGATGAAGTTATTAAAAAAATTAAATATGCTGGTTTTTTTAATGATAAAGAACAATTGGACATATTAAATGATATAAAAATTCTTAATCCTACTGAATTGCAAGTAAATGTTAAGAATGCTTTAATTGATCCAAATACAAATGAAGTTTTTCGAATTTCAATATTAGATGCATTAAGTAAAGTAAATAATTCAGAAGTTGAATGCTTAGGAATTAATGGTGAAATTAGGAATTTTGATTTAAATCAATTAAAAAAAATAAAAAAATCCACAGAATTAAAAAGTAAAATTCTATTGAAAATAGATGAATTATATCCAGATATAACTGATGAAAATAGAAATCAACTAATTACAGAAGTATTTTTAAAAGTCATAATTTTATTAACAAGTTGTAATTTTGATTTTTCTGAATATATAAAAATCATTTTTACACCAAATGAATTTTTAAATGGAAAACAAAGAGAGTTAGCTGAAAAAATTGAAAAAATATTTGAAAAAAGATATTTCTAATAAAAATTTACAAGTTTTATATTTACAAATGATTAATACACTTATATAATGAATCAAGGATTCTTCTTTTAAGATAAAAAACTAGTTTAATTACTTGGTTTTAATTAAAAGAAGTAGTATAATAAAACTCAAAAGAATATCAACAAACATTTTTTTGTGGATATCTTTGGAAAAATTCAGGAGGTTCGTATTAATGGCAAAAGAACATTACGAAAGAACAAAGCCCCACGTTAACATTGGTACAATCGGCCACGTTGACCACGGGAAAACAACTTTAACAGCAGCTATTACAAAAGTTTTAGCTGAAAAAGGTTTAGCACAAGCTGAAGACTATGCTTCAATCGATGCTGCTCCAGAAGAACGTGAACGTGGTATTACAATTAACACAGCTCACGTTGAATATGAAACAGAAAAGCGTCACTACGCTCACATCGACGCTCCAGGACACGCTGACTATGTTAAGAACATGATCACAGGTGCTGCTCAAATGGATGGTGCTATCTTAGTTGTAGCTGCAACAGATGGTCCTATGCCACAAACACGTGAGCACATCTTGCTTGCTCGTCAAGTTGGTGTTAAGTACATCGTTGTCTTCTTAAACAAGACAGACTTAGTTGACGATGACGAATTGTTAGACTTAGTTGAAATGGAAGTTCGTGACTTATTAAGTGAATACGACTTCCCTGGCGATGACATTCC
>CALVCU010000017.1 GCA_944326135.1 uncultured Ligilactobacillus sp.
AAGTTAAAGAACGAATTTTAGTTTTTAAAAATGGCGTAAAGCCAAATGAAACCACTAATGACGTTGCTGAAGCACAAGAAAAAATGAAGCAAGTTCAACGAACACCACAAAATGAAACTGTAAATCCAAATAAACAAGATAACAAGTCAGCTAATAAAAATGGATCAGATATTCAAAATCAGCAAAAAACAAGTAAACCACGTGAAGAACAGAATAATATTAATCAAAAGCAAGAGAAAACTATTCATATAACGGATACGCAACAGCCACAAAAGCAGGGACGTAGTCAACAAGAACGACCACTGATTTATCATGAAGAACAAAACAATATTAGTCAACATCAAGAAAAGCAAATTCATAATGACATTAAACAACCAATCATTAAGCGTGAACAACAAAATATTTATGAACATAATCAACATAATTTAAACCAACATAACGAAACTAAACATCAAGAACAAATTAATGTTAACGAACAAAAACATTTTTCATCAATGCCTGAAATTAATCAGCATAATCAACAACTTAAACAAGCTGAAAAAGATTTAAATGATATTACTAAACGACAAAAACAAGAAAATTATCAGCAACGTTTAGAAGATTTACGAGAAGGGCGTGATTAATATGAAACACTGGAAAAAATGGTTAATCATTATCCTTTTGCCTTTCTTTTTAATCATTATGTTAATTGTAATGATGATTTCAATGTTTGGTTCAATTAATAATAAATCTGAAACCATGGATTTAGATTGTGCAAATAATTTGAATGTACAAGGCAATAATATTTCTAAAGATCAAGAGAAAAATGCAAAACAATTATGGGATTTTCTAATTAGTAAAGGCTGGACGCCAGCTTCCGTGGCGGGAATTTTAGGGAATTTACAACAAGAATCACAAATTAATCCGACTTCAACTAATCCAACATCAGGGGCACATGGAATTTGTCAGTGGTTAGGTGGTCGGTTAACAAATGAACAAAATTTTGCCAAACAACATAGCAAAGATCCTGACAGTATTCAAGCACAAATCATGTTTTTATATGAGGAAGCCAATGGTGCAGAAAAAGCTAATTTAGGAGATTACGCTAAATCACAAACAGATCCGTCAACCGCAGCGGTACAGTGGGAATTAAGATTTGAACGTGCCGGGAGTGGTGAAGCACGGAATGATGTACGGGCGCAAAATGCCGTTAATTGGTATAACAAATTTAAGGATAGTAAAACCGCAACTACAAATGATAACTCAACTGAAATTACAAATACAAACGCAACGTGTAACGCTGGTGCAGGGAAAGCATTAAATGTAAAAGGACCAAGTGATCCATGGTGGAATGACTTATCGAAATGGGCAAATAAATGGATCGATCAAGTGCCACAAAATTATAGTTATGGTGGGAATCCAAGCTCATTAGATAATACCGCAACCGCTAAAGCGGTTCATGGGGCAACCGATTGTTCTGGTTTTACATTATGGGCATTTGGCAAAATCGGCGTAACATTACCACGGACAGCGGAACAACAGTTCCACCAGTCATGCGATGAAATCAGTGAAAAAAACGCTAAGGCTGGCGATCTTGTGTTTTTTGATAGCGCTGATGAAGGTGAGTTGTGTCATGTCGGAATTTATATCGGTAATGGAGAAATGATTGATGAACAATTAAGAGGGATCGTCAAAGAGAAAGTTTGGCCGAAAAATGATCCAAATTATAATAATATCACTAAGATTCGTTATGGCAGAATCAAAAGTAATTTATATCATCATTAGATAAGAAAGGAATAGAAAATGAAATGAAAAAAAATAATAATTATTTATGGATATTAGCTTGTAGTGTATTAGCTATATTTTGTTTGGTTTTGTGGCATAGTAATCATGAATTAAAACAAGAAAATCAGACACAAAGTTCACAAATTGAAAAACTGCAAAAGAAGAATAAGAAGTTAAAACGTGAAAATGTCGTGATTGATCAAAAGGACAATCAGGGTGAGTTTACACAAGCTAATGAAACCGTCCAACACTTATTTAATAATTTAGAGAATTGGAACGCTGATAATTGGTTATCAAATCAACAGACCGCTGAAGAATATGCGACAAAAGGTGTGATTCAATATTTTGGTGGTGGCAATGGTAATAAGAAAAATAGCCAAGCGCAAAAGCAGTTACAAGATTTAAACGCTTCATCAACTTTAGTTGAATCAAACATCTATTTTTCACCAGAAAGCGTTGATGGCGATAATATCAATGGTGTCTTTATTGGAACAGTCCAAACGAATAGTAATGAATCAGACAGTAAACAGACAATTCATTATCAATTTATGTATAACAAGCAAAAGGACAAGGTAACAAATTTAAGGGTATTTTAGAATAACGAAATGGTTATGTTATAATAATTCTAAGATGAAGGAGGTTAGATAAATGAATAATCAAAAAAAGAAAGTGTTTATCGGTATTGGAGGATTGATTGTTTTAGTAGCTGTAATAATTGGTGGTATCTTTGGGATTAAGCATTATATGATCGAACAAACTTATGAAAAACCAATTAACGCAGTGATTAAAGATGAACATGAAAATCTTCATAATAATTGGATTACTTCAAAAAATAGTAAGATTGTTGTTTATGATGATCCAGATGAAGGAAATGATTATTTAATTACCGTCACTTCTTTAGAAAAAGGTGATAGTTCAACGTATACTGAACAATATATTGTTGATAAAGAAACAAATCATGTCGAGTATCAAGATGAAATTCTTCCAGTAAGTGATTTAAAGAAACTATATGAAATTAATCACCTTAAAGAATAAAATCAATATGGGTTTTTTTAGGATGATAGGTAATCAATAAGAATTATTAGTTTAATTTTTTAGGAGAAGAAATATTATGCTACAAACAGTTTTTGTTATATCAATATTTCCTTCAATTTTTATGCTTCATGAAATGGAAGAAATCATTTATTTTAAAAAATTTGGAAAGTTTTCTCATCATTACAATTTGCCAAAATCTATTATTAAAGTTAATCGAAAAATTACAAGTTTATCAACTGCTAAATTTGCTAGTGTCGTGTTTGAAGAATTCATCTTGTTACTTTTAATTTCATTTTTATGTTTATACAAAAAAAATGAAACTACAAGTTTAATTTATGCCGGATTTATGAGTGCATATAATATTCATATAATTTTTCATATAGTACAATCAATTTACTTGAAAAAATATGTTCCGGGATTAGTAGGTGGTATTACCTCATTCTTTATAACATGTATTTTGATTAATTTGATATGGAATTTTAGTATTATTCATTTTATATTGATAACCATATTTTGTTTAATTTTTATCATCATAAATTTATGGGTATGCTATTACTTATTACTTAGAAAAGCTAGTTAATAATTGTTATAAATAAAGGTAGTTTATAGAATAGGTCATAAAATAAATTTATCAAGCATAATTCATTTAAAAGTATTAGTTCAAAGCAAAGCGCTTGAACGGATTAAATTAAGAGTCAAGGGGCATTACGCTTGAGTGAAACGAAAGGCAACTCTTGACCAAAGGCCCTTTAATCGCTAGTTTAGGCGGTTATAGTACTAGTAGTAAAATCATAAATGGTAAGCTGGGTGTGTTACATGGGAACAGACTAAAAAGCTATGAAAAAAAGATATATAAAGTTATAAAAAGATTGATTACAGTAATATTATTGATATTGCTGTTTATAGCATTTTTAGGTGGAAAACGATGGTATGATTTTAACCATACTTATTCTTTGGAAAAAAAGATTAATTATTTATCTGATCCTTGGTATTTCTCGTATGGTTTTCCGCAAAAAATGTCGTTGTTTTGAAAAATAATGATATAAAAATTGAATGTTATGATATGGGTTTTCTTAAATCAAATCAAACTAATATTATTTTATCAACTAAACATTTTAAATATTATTTAGCTCATGGTGTTGCTTGGGATGTTTACAATAAAAAAAATATGATACTTGATTATAATGGGAATTATTGTTATAGCAACGATATTAACAAGGAAGGTCCATTAGTTGATAAAAAAACAGTACATTTAATTAATGCTGAATTGAATAAAAAATTAGATGAGGTTGGACATAAACTTAATTTACAAATTTGTAATCCGTTTTAAAGCAAAGCGCTTGAACGGATTTAAATTAAGAGTCAAGGGGCATTACGCTTGAAGCGAAGCGAAAAGGCAACCCTTGACCGTAAAACTAAAAGACCCTTAAAACCGGGAAAACAAACCTTTGTTTTCCGCGCTCCTGAAAGGCGGGGGTAATGTGGTCAAGCTGACATCAGCTTGCGAGTATGGCGAGGAGCCATGAAAATGAAATTGGAGATAGAAAATTTATTTTGAAATGGTGGGAAAATCTAAAGTTTTAAATAAACAAGTAATAATTGTAATTAATACAGACTTTTTATTCATGAAGGGATACTGTTATCATTAAATAACGACGAAAAAGAGTTATAATCTTTATGTATAAAATTACATCACTAGAAAGGTGGTAGCATAATGCCAGTTGAATCTAAGGTTATGCAACATGTTAAAAGTATACTTAAACAATTTGGAAATAAGTATATTGATAATGATAATCTAAAACGTACTAAAATTATTGAGGATTTAGATAAATATGATAAAGAATTAATGCAAGCATTATTATCAGATAAACTAATTCATGATACATATACAGAAAAAATTTTAAATATAGAAGTATTTAAATTGAATCAATTCATTGAAATGTTTGAATATAAAGAATTTTGGCAAGACAGTTTTACTCAATACTCTAATCGAATTGGACTTGCAAATGATGGTAAATTTATCGATGACTCTTCAGATGTAGTACTTAATTTTCCTTATAAAGATTCTGTTCTTAAAGCGGGAATGACTAAAGAAGATTCTGATCCAGATGTTGGAGTGGATGAGCCTTTCTTAAATGAAACTCTAGCTCGCAATGAAATTAGCGAACTGTTTGAACCTAAAATTTTAATTAATGCTAAGCGTTATAATAAAGATGGTGAACATAATGCCACTAAATTTAATGATGAAGATAACTTAGTAATTAAAGGAAATAATTTAATTACTTTACATAGTATTAAGAAAAGATATAGAGAAAAAATAAAATTAATATATATTGATGTCCCTTATAATACAGGAAACGATTCATTTAAATATAATGATAATTTTAATCATTCTACATGGTTAACTTTTATAAAGAATAGATTGGAAATTGCTAAAGACTTATTGAGTGATGATGGTATTATAACTATACAGTGTGATGACAATGAACAGGCTTATTTAAAAGTACTGATGGATGAGGTATTTGGTAAAAATAATTTTGTTAATACTATCGCAGTAAAAATGACTCCATCAAGTGGGCAAAAAAGAAGATTTGCAAATATTAAATTCATAAAAAATAAAGAGTTTATAACAGTATATAAGAAATCAACAATTAGTATACATCCTATTATTGATCCAACATATGAATACGATTCTCATTATAGTATTTACTTAACAAGTAATAGTAGCATGACATTGAAGAAAAAATTATATGACATGTTTGGAAGAAATATAGGGGAAAAAGAATATTTGTCTTCTCCTAAAGTAAAAGAATTTATTATAAAAAATTCATCCAATATTTTTCGGACTCATCAACCTTCTAAATGGGCACAGAAAAATTTTAATAATAATATTAATACTGAAGAATATTATTCTGGTATAAAAAAAGTTTTTAATAGCGATAGAACTAAGTATGAGCTTTTAAAAATAAATTCTAATGGCAAGTTAGAACGCTTAGAACCACTAAGTTGGAAGTTAACTGATGATAAATTAAATGTTGGAACCTTAAGAGGAGATTTTTGGAACGTTAATTATGAAGGAGATATGGGAAATATAAATAAGGAAGGGAATACAGGCTTTGGCCAGGGGCAAAAACCCGAACGTTTATTAAAAGATATTATAAAAAGTTGTACTAATGAAAATGATATAGTTCTTGATTTCTTCATGGGATCTGGGACTACTCAAGCTGTTGCAATGAAGATGCATCGACGCTTTATTGGTATCGAACAAATGGACTACATTAATTCGGTTTCTGTACCACGTCTTCAGAAAGTCATTGAAGGAGAACAAGGTGGCATTTCCAAGGATGTAAATTGGCAAGACGGTGGCTCCTTTGTTTATGCTGAACTGATGGAAAAGAATCAAATTTTTCTCAAAGATTTACAAAAGGCAACAACCATTGATGAATTAAATAATGTATACCAGCGAATGAAAAAGGATGCTGATTTTGATTTTCGTGTGGATTTAGATAAATATGAAAATGAACTTAAACGAAATCCTTTATCATTTACAGATCAAAAGAAGCTCTTAATTAAGATGCTAGATAAAAATCAACTTTACTACAACGAAGCTAACATTGATGATGCGGATGTTAAGAGTCTTATTTCTAATAATGATTACGCATTTAATAAAAGCTTTTATAGCGGAAAGGAATCAGACTAATGGTTCGAAACAAGCAAACTTTGAAAAAAATTGATCTTCAATTACTTAATAGTTTAAATAGTACTAATTTATTCTCATTAAAATCATCAATGGATGATAATCCTATTTTTATTATTGATAATTTAAAACATAAATTACGTGATTATCAAATGGATGCAATTCATCACCTAGATACTGTTATGAACATGAAGGATGCCGATTCACACAATCAATTAATGTTTTATATGGCAACAGGGTCAGGAAAAACAGATATAATGGCTGCCACTATTTTATATTTGTATCAAATTTGGCATTACCAATGTTTTTTGTTTACAACTAATACAACAGCTGTTGTAGAAAAAACTATTGATAATTTGGTTAATGATTCTTCTGCTAAATATTTATATACTGAGTCAATTGTCATTAATGGCGATCCTATCACAATTAAGCAAGTCAATAGCTATCCTGTAAATCTTGAGAAAAATACTATTTATATTAAATTTTCCGGTATCCAGCAATTATCAAATGATTATTATGCACCACGTGAAAATGGAATTACTAAGGATTCATTAGCTAGACATAAATTAGTAATTCTTGCTGATGAAGCCCACCATTTTAATACTAATACTCGTCGTAGTAAGAAAGCTAATCAAGAAAGTTTAAGTTGGGAAAAATTACTTGATGAGATTAGAGAGTTAAATCCTAAAAATAAGCAACTAGAATTTACAGCCACCATTGACTTGCATAATCTAGACATATACAACAAATATAAAGATAAAATTATTGCAAAATATGATTTAAGTAACTTTATTAGGGATGGGTATTCAAAGAATGTTTTTAGATTACAAGCAAATAATAGTGATGAAAATAAAATGCTTAACGCAGTTCTTTTATCACAATATCGTAAACGAATTGCAAAAAATTTGGGGATACCTGATTTTAAGCCAGTGATTTTATTTAAATCCAACACTGTTGCACAGTCTAAAGAAATAAATGAAAAGTTTTTGTCTATGATTGATGGTCTATCAGCCGAAACATTGCAACAATTTATACAAAGACAAAATCGCTCAACACAAAGTGAAGCACTTGGTCTTACTTATAAATATTGGTTAAATCAGGATTTCGCGACTACAGTAACTGAACTAAAACGTGATTTTAATAAATTTACAACAATCAATGCGAATGACTCTGGCACTAAGGATATTCTTGATGATGAGACAGTTTCAGGAAAGCTTAATTCTTTAGAAAATTCAAATAACCCCATTCGTTCGGTTTTTGCTGTTGCAAAATTAAGTGAAGGATGGGATGTCTTAAATCTTTATGATATAGTGCGCATTGGGGAAAAAAATATTAATCAAAAAGAAACTAATGCAGAAGCTCAATTAATTGGACGAGGTGCTAGATATAATCCATTCTTGTATCATGGAAAAAGATCATATAAACGACGTTTTGATGATCGTAAATCAAAAATTCAATTATTGGAAAGACTCTACTATCATACAATTAATGATCCAAAATATCTTGAGAATTTGAAAAAATCACTAGATGCAATCGACTTACCAGTAGATGAAGATATTAAGTATAAAATTTATACGGCAAAGGTAAAATCTTCATTTAAACAATCGAAAATATATACAAATGGGAATATCTATTATAATAAAACTATTAACGTGCCTGAATCACACTATGATTCTATTAGAAAATATGACTTTGATCCAGAAAATGCAGGACCAATCGATATGATGGATGTGGTTTCAGAACGTAGTTATAATACAGGTGCTGATAAAAATAACACAATAGAATCTACTCTTGAAATTGCCGCAAGATTCGGCAACGATGAAGATAAAGCGTTAATTCGTACAGCGATATCATGCAATGATTTTTTCAGATTTAATTCACTTAAACATTATTGCCCAACATTAACTAGTATTCGTGAATTTTTGACAAGCGATGCGTGGCTTGGAAAGGCAATTGTAAGAGTAAGGGTTGCTACTAATGCATCTAAATTAACAAAAGAACAACAATTAACTGCAGTAAAAAAATATTTAACTCGAGTTCAAAAGGCTATTACAAGTAATTTTAGAAGATCTATTGGAACTAATGAATTTGAGCCAATAGCTATTAAGGAAGTTATAAAAGATTATCAAAAGCGAGTTGGTAATCGATTTAATTCAACTGTTGCTTCGGATATTGGTTCAGATTCTATGAAAGATAAAGCCTGGTATGTTTATGATTATGCTATCGTTGATACTCTTGAAAAACATTTTATTGATCGCATAAATAGTATAATACCTGCTCTAAGTCAACAATATGGGCATGTCTATCTTCTGCGCATAGATGAACGTACTACTGACTTTAAATTGCATGACTTTGGTAAAAATGTATTTCATTATGCAGGTTATATGCCAGATTTTATTTTATATCTTGAAGATACAGATTTTATCTATCAACTTTTTTTAGAGCCTAAAGGTAAGGCATTTGTTGAGTCTGATTCATGGAAAGAACAGTTTCTTGAAAAGATAAATCCTCAAAATATTGAAGTTTTAGATGAAGATGATAAAATTAAAATTTATGGATTAAAATTTTATGTAGAAGATAATGGTCGTGAAGATACTCATGGATTATTTAAAGAAATGAGAGAGAAGAATATCTTAAAATAGTTTAATTATTATTAGAAAATATATAAAATCAATGAATAAATTTTTTAATTAAATATTATAATCGACATAGTAATTTAGTGTTTTATTATAAAGATAGATCATCCAGTCGATAATTCGTTTAATCAAAAAAGACCGTAAAGGTAATAGAGTTAATGTACTTTTATGGTCTTTTTGATTTGTATTTTTAAACTTATAAAGGAGGTGTCTTATGAAGAAGGCAAAAATATTACCAATTAAAGATGAACAGATTTTAAAACAAGTTGAAGATACTTTATTGAATAAATTTCAGTATGGGATGCGTAATTATACGATTTTTCAAGTCGGTAAAATGACCTTATTGCGGGTTTCTGATGTCCTTAGTTTACATTATCATGACGTTTTTGATGAACAAGGTAAGGTTAAATTGAATGCTTATTTGAATTCATCAACTGCATTATATTTAGATCCGCTTGAAGTTGATTTAGTCAGATATCGCCTTTGGCGTGAAACTCATCGGATTAATTCAATGTGGTTATTTCCTTCTATGCAAAACCAACAAAAATCTTTAAGTCCACATCAGTATTATAAAATCATGCAAAAAATCGGTGATTTATTGGATTTAGACTATTTAGGTACGGATACGATGCGTAAAACGGGTGCTTATCAAATTTACCAACAAACACATCATAATATTACTTTTGTAATGAAGTTACTAAATTACACTAGTGAGAAGCGGACACTTACTTATTTAGGCTTAAATGATATTAACCAGCAAACTTTGCTAGATACGATTGATTTTAAATAACCGCTTTTTTATAATAATCAATAATTTTATCATTATTAATTATTGAAGTTGGTTTTTGAAGCTATTAGAAAGTAAGGTGTTTGGATTTGAAAGCTCATTATGATTCGTTGACAGAATATATGTTGATTCACGCTAATCCACATTTTTATCACCCGTTGACTTATTATGAACGGTGTCAAATTGATGTCCTTTGGAATCAAGCACATCTCCATAATATGGCAGAAATTACCCGTATTTTACATCGTCCAGAATGGACGATTAATCGTGAAATTCGGCGGGTACAACATTTTCAAGACCATCATTCCACGAAGCAACGTAAATTGCCTAAAAGGTTTCGTAATTATCACTACGATGCTAGTTTAGCTCAAGAGTTAGCGGATCAGCGCAAGCAAAGTAAAACTTTACCTCGAGCAGATAAATATACGATTAAACAGGGGGAAGTGATTGCCGATAAGATTTTAAATCACCATTGGTCACCACGGGCGATTGCGCAACGTTGTCCGGAAGTTAACGTTAGTCATCAGACTATTTATACTTGGATTAAAGCCGGACGGATTCCCAATGTTAGTTTAACGGATTTGAATAATCCCTTACATGAGCGTCATAATCCGAAACGTTTATCGGATAGTATGCGTAAATTAAAACAACAAGCCCGCCAACAACAGCAACAAGAAGTCATGGAAGAACAACGGGTGTCAGCGCGTCAACGTCGCATCTTAATTGAAGAGCGTCCTAAAACGGTTGATCAACGTAAATATTTTGGGCATTGGGAAGTTGATTGTGT
>CALVCU010000018.1 GCA_944326135.1 uncultured Ligilactobacillus sp.
ACCTTTCCAAATTTGCTAGTTCAAGCATGGTTATGAGTCCAACTAATATTAAAGGTGGGAATGTTAGTGCATTCGGCAACATGGATTATAACGAAATTCAAAATCAAGGCGAAGCATTAAATTTAAATACTATCACAGTATCACTTTTAGTTCGTTGCGATAGTGTTACCAGTTCGACCTTAACTGTTACTGATGATGATTGGGCAAAGGTAAAAGCAGACGTCGCAGCATTAAAACAGCGTGGCTTTAAAATTTTAATTCAGCCATATTCATATATTGCAGATGGAGCTATTGCTGAAGTAGATTGGAATCCAAGTGATACAACAACATGGTTTACTAATTATTCAACTATCCTACAACAAATTGCCGAATACGCACAATCTGAAAATCTTTATGGAATGTATGTAGCTACTAACCTTGTACATCTTGAACAGTACGAAGATAAGTGGGTATCAATTATTCAAAATGTTAAGAAAACATATTCAGGTAAAGTATTTTTTAGAACAAACTGGTGGAAAACAGCAAGTTGGGCTCCTGAAACTGTTACAGCATATCAAGCAACATTAAACCGTAAGTTTTGGCAATATGTTGACGTTATCGCAATCGCTGCTTATTTTGAAGTAACTGATGAACAAAATCCAAGTTCAGAAACATTACAAAAAGAACTGCATGCAACTGAAATTTATGACCGTAAACAAGATATTGTAACTGAAATTAAGAATTTCTATGACAAATGGAATAAACCTATTTTCTTTGGTGAATTAGGCTTACCCCCATATTCAAACGCTCCAAGTAAACCTTATGATAATCAAATGGATAAAACTTCTAAATATAGCGAAGTAGTCCAATCTAATTGGTTTGATGCTTGGTATACAGTTTTTAGTCAATTTGATTGGTGGTTAGGATATTCGATTTTTGAAATTGGTTCAAATAGTTCATATAATCCATATGGAAAAATGGCAGCTTCTACAATTCGTATGCAGGTTTTCGGCGGAGAAAGCAAACCAACAAGTACGATTAGTAAAGATGTTCCTAATGTACCAACTAAAGGAGATATTGGTTAGTTAGTGATGATAGCAACAATATTACAGCAATTAAAAGTTGGAATGGTACAGAGTGGGTTCAATTCAATTTAAAATTGGAATAAAATAAAAATATCCTTCTTGTGAAAGGAGGGTAGTCATGAAATTCTTATTTACACTTGTTGTAGCACCAATCATTGTTAATTGTGTCACTGAACTGTTCAAAGAATGGCTTAAACATAGGAGATGATGACTGAGTAACAGCAAAATAAAAAGGCTTCTTTGATTAGATGCTGGAACCATCTAACCATCGAAGTCTTTTTG
Source organism: uncultured Ligilactobacillus sp. (assembly GCA_944326135.1). Classification (GTDB taxonomy): domain Bacteria; phylum Bacillota; class Bacilli; order Lactobacillales; family Lactobacillaceae; genus Ligilactobacillus; species Ligilactobacillus cholophilus. Next base: position 1,347 of record CALVCU010000018.1, read on the forward strand.
TCATGAATTCTTATTTACAAGTAAATTATAACATAAAAAATAAGACCTGCAATTTCTTGTAGGTCTTATTTTGTGGATAAATCTATGCTTTTAAATTATATCATATATTTATGCGTTTGAATATATTTTGGGAGGTGAGCAAAATGCCACATCAAATACTTGGCTTTGGCTGGGATGAGTTAGCAAGTATTATTGGAGTTTTTTCAGTTGTTTTTGGTGGCTTTATTGGTTGGTTAGTTCATACAGTAAATGATAATTTTGCTAAAAATTCTAAACCACTAAATGAAAATATTGAGAAGCTTAGTGATGTCATAAATATGCTTAAATATCAATTACAAGATCATCAAAAAAATATTGATAATGTATCAAAACAAGTAGATAAAATAAATGATAAAGTAACTGATCATGAAGCACGTTTAAAAATTTTAGAGCAGGAGGAAAATGCTAAAAATGAATAGTACAGATTTAATAACTCAAATTATTGTTGCTGTGGCAAGTGTTGTAACGCCTGCCATTTGTGTATATGTAGCAAATTTAATTAAGAAATATATTCCAAAAAAATCATTACTACAAGCACTTGAACAATTTGCAAAAGATGCGGTTGTTTTAGCTGAACAAACTGGTGTTAAAGATGATTATTTAGATAAGAAGAAATTTGCAATTTGTAAATTACAAGAAATGTTAGAAAGTGCTGGATTTAGTAAACAAGATGAAAATTTGCTATCTGGTTGTATTGAACATGCTTATTGTGAATTGAAAGATGAAATCGAATCAGTTTACAAAGATGATCATAATGATAAGGTTTATTCATTATCTGAAACAACTGACACAAATGGAAATATTAAAAGCGAATTAAATGGAGGTAAGGCTAATGAAGAAAAATAAATTAATCATGGGTACAGCAATGTTAGCTGGATTAATATTTGGTAGTGGTGTAGTTAATGCTGCACGAACAGATGGTGTCGATGTATCCAATCATAATGGAAATATGACTGTTGCTGAATATGTTTCAATGAGAAATAATTATGGTGTAAAAGAAGTAACTGCTAAAATTAGTGAAGGAACTTATTATCATGATCCATATGCTGCAAACAATATCAAAAATGTTCAAGCAGCTGGATTATATATCAATGGTTATTACTTCTGTCGTTATCAAAATGTAGAACAAGCTAAAGCAGAAGCAGAATATGCAGTACAAATGGCAAAACAAGATGGTTTACCAGTTAATGCTGTTTTATGTGCTGATATTGAAGCTAGCCAACAACGTAACTTAGGAACATACACAAACTCACTAGCGATTGAAGCAATGAAACAAATCGTTGAAAGTGCAGGTTATAGATTTGATGTTTATTCAATGTCTTCATGGGGTGATAGCGTAATTCCATGGAAATATATGGGATGGATTGCATCATATCCAAATAATGTTTCAAAAGATTTGTATACCAAAGGTCACGCTTGGCAATGGACTGATAAACAACAATTCAAAGATAGTTATGGCGGATTTGATGCAAGTCAATTGTATGATAATTACTATACTGGTGGTCAAGACAAGAACGCTGTTATTAGCAACCAAGATACACACGATGTGTCACACGTTAACGGAAACAACAATAACAAGCCTAACCAAGATAAGAACATGACGGCAGAAAGTGGGCAATCTCAAAACGAAGATTACGCACAGCAAGGAGTATTCACAGCGAACACAACGCTTAACATTCGTACCGCTCCAAGCACAAGCGCTGCCGTTGTGGGTTCATACGCACCGGGCGAAAGCTTGGTTTACGATCACGTTTATATCCGTGACAGGTACGCATGGGCTAGATACATGAGTTACAGTGGTAGCTATCACTATGTAGCTATGGGTCGCATGGGTGGCGAAGAATATGGCACACGTCAAGTTTATTCGGCTACTAAGACTTATACCGTTCAAAGCGGAGATACATTAAGCGGTATTGCTAAAAAGTTAGGTTTTTCAATATCTTACTTAGCAAGTAAAAATGGCATTAATAATCCTAACTTGATTTATGTTGGGGAAGTGTTAGAATATTAGTAATCCGGATTGTATTAATTATTCCAATGAGGTATAGAGATGTTATAAGACATCTCTATTTTTATATGTTAAAATAAAAATTCAAATTAATGTTCAAAAAGGGAACGTGCCTTAATTGGTACGTTCCCTTTTTTTGATATATACAATATACTGAGAGCAAATTTCTATATATTGGGGGTTGACATGCTATGATAAAATTATATTAGAAATGAGGATGGGGGTAGTTATTATGGCAACAGCAATGAATGTAGCTGATGAGATTATTACATTAGCTAAAAAAGAAAGTAAACCTGTTACTAATTTAATGCTTCAAAAAGTCATGTATTTTTTAAATACACTATCCTTACTAAAAAGAAATAAACCTTTAGTTAGTGATCAAAATTTTGAAAAATGGGATTATGGACCAGTTATCCATTCTGTTTATAGCGAGTACTCATTTAATGGTGCAAATTTAATTTTGGAGCCTGTTACTCATCAAATTGTTACTGTTGATAATCAGGGATTTTTTGAAATTAAAAATAATGATTTTAATGAAGAGCATTTTAAAAATAATGATCCAAGTGATTTTCATTTTATAAAGGAGAATTTGGATTTATTTTTAAATTTTCCATCATCGTTTTTAGTAAAAAAGTCGCATGAAGAACCTCAATGGAGTGATAAAACAGTTTTAGATTATAATAATGAATTAACAAAAAAATATTATTCAAATTATCAGAATCAATTTTGGAGTCAGTATAAATGAGTCCAAAAGATAAGTTAAATAATCGATTTGTAGAATTAATTTTAAGTGAATCACCGTTAGATGAAAATGAAGTGAAACAATTTCAAAACGTATTAGAGGCTGCTAAAAAATTATATGAAAACCATAAGTGGCATGTACCATATGAGATTATAACTAAAGAGATATATAGTAAATCAGAGATTGAATTAGAAAAATTAGATAGATCAGTAGAAGAAAAATTTAGTAAATTTAAACCCAATAATTTTTTAAATCAAATAAAAAATGATACATTAAGAAACATTCATTTAGCGATAGTTCAAAAAAATTATATTGATGAAAATATAATTATTGCAAATAAAGAATTAGAAGAGATTCAAGAAACTAAGAGAAATATTTATACTGATTTCATTGCAATTTTAGGTATATTTACCGCTATAACATTTGCAATTTTTGGTGGTCTTCAATTAATTGGTAATTGTTTAAATAATTTAAAGGGATGGATTACTTTATCTAAAGTTGGTAGTATTTTAATAATAGCTTCTGTTATTTTGCTGTCGACATATTTAATTTTAATGGCTTTAATAGTAGGACTATCTAAATTGCTTAGCGGTGATAAGAACAATAGATATAAATTCACAGGCAAGATAACTGCATGGATTATAGGAGCAATTATTGGATTATTTATAATTGGTTGCTTGTTTATAAAAAAGTCCTAATTTAATTGATAAGAGTTTGTTATAAAAAGACATACTATATAGTATGTCTTTTTTATTATTCTTTACGTAAAATTTTATTAATAAGACTAGAATTATTTAAAATAAAAGCATTAGTAGGTAATAGTGCAATAATAAAAATTACGACGTTAAATGCAGCATTAGCAATGATAGTTATTAAAATAATAAAAATAATGCCAAGATTAGTAAATCCAATATCACGCATACGTCGTATAATTAAACTGATATAAGGCAAAATTAATAAAACTATTAAGCAAATAGCAATTATAGATAAATATTTATCTTCGTATGTATCAAACCCCAAGCTAACTACTCCAATAATAGTTGCAATAATTGGAATAAGTAGAATTTGTAATATTCCAATCCAAAATTCTTTTCTTGTAGACCTTCCTTTATAATCGAAAATTCTAGTCCAAAAATTTAAAATAGACTCCCAAAATGACATAGTATAAACTCCCTGACAATTATTATAATTGCAAAAATAAAAAAGTTCCTACTATATATAATAGGAACTAATATTGTATAATTGTTGGGATAAGGATAAATCAATTAAAAAGAAGCATTATAAAAGATATAGGATGACGTATATGGTACAGTTGCAATATCAACTCATTTCTCAAAGGAATTTCAGATAAGGTAATTATAATAATTTAATAAGTTATCATATATAATATTTGTTAATTGATGTGTTAGGTCTTGAGAACTTGTAAGTCACTCAAACTTAATAAAAACTAGATATTGAGTATATAATAAAATGTTATAACGCTACTTGATTTATGTTGGAAATGTGTTAAAATATCAGTGTTCCAGTTACATGAATTGCTTTTAACGTCTCTTTTATCTTGAAATAAAAGTACGGATTCAAAAAGTAGGATGTACCAACTAAGGTACATCCTACTTTTTAGCATATTAATTTGATTTTTACAAAATAATATCGTATTGATTCATATAGAGGAGGATATTATCCCATATAAACTAATACATGCATGTGATTGAAATCAAATTAATAATCTCATTAAAACTATAATGAGATTTTTTAGATTTAAAGAAGCACTTATTACATTAGGTAATAAGTGCTGGGTTAAAATGCAATACTCCTTATTAGGAGACACTTAATTATATCTACATTAATGCTAAAGAGTCAAGTTTAAATATAGTTTATTTAGTAAATAATGTGTTTCTTATTATTGACTTAAATAAAAGTAAAAAGGTTATAGATAAGAATGAAAATATAGATGTATATTTCGAATGTAATGATTTAAATTATATTTATTGGATATTGAAAGAGATTAAGGAAAATAACGAATCAGTGATAATTTATGTGAGTAAATTAGAAGTTAAAATTAACTTAGAGTAAAAAAATATTAATTATACATGATGTTAGCTAACAAATTTAAAATAAAATTATTTTATTACTTAAAAAGAAGATAATTTAAATTTTATTGCATTTTACAATAAGGATTTTTTATTTATATATATTAATATATTGGAATATTATAAAAGAAGAGAAATACCTATGGGTTATATGTCGCAGTTTATTTATTGTTATATTTACATTTGAACAAATAGGATTTAATCTTTTTATTTTTAACTATATATTAATATTACAAACGTGGTATCAAAAAATAAGAAATCAAAAATTAAAATTGCTCAAAAAAATTTTAAAATTATTTTGATAGCATTAATCATGTTTAATGATGATAGTATTAGTAATATCTGGAATTTTAAATATAGCGCATATCCCATTACCAGAAGATAAACAAATAATTAAAAGTCTAGGAAATAGTATTTTAAAAGAGTTCGAGATTTTATTTTTGTCATAGTTGTAACACCAGTTGGAGAGGAAGGGTTATTTCGTACAGGAATAATAGGGAAATCGAAACATATTGTATTGTTAAGTAGGACATTTAGATACTATGAACATTTCAGTAGTAGCATTGATACTTTATTCAATACAATTTGGCGTGTTAGGATTAACTTTTTGTGTTCTATATTGTTATACAAAAGATTGGTGAGTGAATACATTAGCACATATAATTTGGAATTTTATTAATTTTTTAGTTTTATTACCCTGATTATTTGATATTAAAAAATATTTTTGCTAAAATATAGTGGTTCGAACTTTCTAAAAAATAATTGTTACTAAAAAAGCATCCTAAAAAAATTAGGATGCTTTTTTAATTAAGTATATATTTATGTACATAATAAAAATGATATAGCATTTAGTTATTAGATTAGATAATTAAAAACTCTTATCACTAATAATGTGATAAGAGTAAGATTAAACATGCTATACTCCTTTTTCAACAGGAGAATTTAATAATACTATATTTATATAAATTAATCAAGTATGATATGTTCAATGAATTAATTTAAAATATTTGAAAGCGGCAAAAAATACATTTGAATATATGTATGTATAAATACCAAAAAACATTATGGATAGCATTAAATTTTATTTACAATATTCTTTTATTTTGATAAACTTTCTTAAGAAGGGGTTAAGAATTTAAAGTATATTAAGCGTAGGTGAAACGTTAATGTATATTATAGTAAATAGAAATAACAACAAGATTTGTTCAGAGTGGAATCATTTAAATTATGATGATATACATATTTGTTGGAAAACGTTAAAGGAAATTCAAAATTCAAATAGTTATCGTAATGATACTACTCATATGAAGAAATTTATTACGAAGTATAAAGCACGGAAATATATAAAAGATAATTTTCTTGATAATATTCCAAATCTTGTAATTGTTTCTACAAATATATTACAAAGACTATTTGATAGGCTAATAGATAAAATAATTTTTATGTTTATCAAAATCATACGCATTATTTGTGCCTCATGATATTAATTTATTAGAATATATTTGAAAAATATATATTCTATTTCTATCTAAATATTTGCATTTTTATTTATTAGAATTACACTTAAAAAATTGATGGGGAGTTTTCGTTTTATTATGTAAGCGAAAGAATATCAACTAGACTTCGCTCTATTTTGGAGCGAAGTTTTTATATTATAAAATAAGTTTAAGTAATTAGTATATTGATAGAGGTTTAGGCATTTAATATGCATTTTATATAATGAGGGTAAAATTAAATGTGGGTTAACCCACATTTAATTTATTCATATTGTTTTTTATATATTTAATTTAAATATGAACTCTTATTTTATAGCACTTTTAAGCTTTATTGATTTTAAAATGTTATTAAAATTATTCTTAGAAGAAATGCGTAAAGATCGTTATGCTGTTGGCGGAGTTTTAAAAAGTGATGAAAAATAAAAAAATAGTCTAAGAAATTAATTCTTAGACTATTTTTTATTATGCCAAGTCTAAATAATCTTCTAGATAATAAGCCATACCATCATGATCATTATCTAAAGAAGTAACATCATTTGCTAATGAACGAATTTGTTCAGTTCCATTTTTCATAGCAACTCCCCATCCGGCATATGTAAGCATTTCAGCATCATTGTGTTCATCTCCAAATGCAATGATATCTTTTTGCTCAATTTTAAAATGATTTGCTAAATACCGTATACCATATGTTTTATTAATTCCTCGTGGAGATAGTTCTAGTATTGGATTTGGTCCTCCCCATACACCAACGCTTATGCGATCACCAAAACTTGAGTTTAGCTCGTTAACAATCAGTTCCTTTTTTTCTTTATCTACAAGTAACATCATTGAAGTAGGGTCTTGTTTAAGATTAAATTTATTAAGAACTTCATTTGAAGTTAATGCAGTAGGAAAATAATCTCCCCAAGTATGATTGGGAACATCGGCAAGTGCTAAGTTTTTCCCTTCAGCAGCTATTACTTTGATTCCTAAATTTTCCTTTTCTTTTAAAATTTCAAATGCAATTTTTTTATTAAATGTTAATTCATACTCTTTGTCCCATTTTTTGTGAGGAATATGACCTAAAGCGCCATTAAAATTAATCATGGGACTTATTAGATTAAGTTCATCATAATAATTAACAGAATTTCGGTTAGGTCTTCCAGTTACTATTGAAACAATATGGCCAGCATCTTGAGCTTTTTTTAAAACTTGCTTAGTTTTAAAAGATAATTCAGAGTTACTATTTAAGGTTGTTCCATCTAAATCTAATGCAATTAGTTTTCTATTCAATATTATACCTCCCTTGTAAAATCGTAATTAATATAAAATTAACACAAACACATTATAAATGCTAGAGTTTATTTATAATAAAGCGTTATAATGTTTAATATAATTAATCAACTATAAATAATAAGGAGCAAATTTATGATTTCAATTTCTCACAAAATGTATGAAAATTTACCATTTTTAGAAATAGTGGAAGAAAGCAAAATAGATGATCCTTTACCACTAATTATTTTTTATCATGGTTGGCTTGGTAGAAAGGAAAATGTACTAACTCAAGGATATGAAATTGCCAAAAGAGGTTTTAGAGTTGTATTACCAGAAGCGTTATTTCATGGAGAACGTGCTGATGGACCAACAAAAGATCACCAATTACAATTTTGGCAAATAATTGAAAAATCAATTGAAGAATTTCCAAAATTTGTTAAACTATATGCACAACAAGACTTAATATTAGATAATAAAGTTGCAGTTAGTGGTCTATCAATGGGTGGAATTACTACTTGTGCAATTTTTACTGTTTATCCATGGATTAAATGTGCAGTATGTTTAGAAGGAACACCTAATCCAGTAGCATTTGCAAAATTATTAATAGATAATTTACCTGGTATTGAAAATATTCCTGAAGACTTTATACATGAGCAACTTGCTGGATTAAATGAGATTGATTTATCATTAAACCCAGAGAAGATTGCAGGACGACCATTACATTTTTGGCATGGCACAGATGATAAAATGGTACCTTATGATTTAACTAAGAAATTTTATGATGAAGTAAGTGGAAAACCATATGCTAAAAATGTGACTATGACAACTACAGAAGGGGCAGGACATAAAGTATCATTTGATACAACTGTTGAAATGGCAGATAAATTTGTAGAATATTTTACTGATTAATTTATAGTAATGAAATGTTTAATTTTAATCAGTTAGGATGTAGTTTATGGCTAAAAAAAATTTTTTAACGATCTTATATGCGGCGATTCTTTCTTTTGCATGTGTATTTATTTTCTCAAAGATTAATCAACGAGATTTAACATTACAATTAAATAATCATAATTTAACAGCACAAACTTATCAAATCAATTTAAAAGAAAATGAAAAATTAAGTAAGTTTACTGATGAATTAAATGAATGTTCTAAAATAAATAATGTTCAAGTACATTTTCAATCAAAGAAAGACAAAAATGTAACTTATTTTTATGGAAAGGGAAATTTTCCAATTCCGCCAATGATTTCAGGATCTTTTTTTTCTAAAAATGATTTTGATTCAATTGTAAATGTAGCTGTTGTAGGTCAAAATTTAAGTAAAAAATTATATAAACCTAAAGATCAAGCATATTTGCATTATGGAAATTATTATATTCCAGTATTAGGTGTTATGGGTGATCAAACTCATTCAAAATTAGATAACCAAATTTTTATTGCTGGAGGAAAAGAAATTATGGAAAATCTAATGTCCAATGATTTTCTAATTAAAATAGATGGACGTAAAGATTTTTCTACAAAGATGTTGAAAAAAACATTTAATGCTGCAAGTGTTAAAAAAATTAATAAACAGAACACATTTGTTCAAAGTGGATCATGGGTATCTAACCATTTTGTTCAATTAATGGGATTAGTTTTGATTATTTTTGCAATGCTAGCAGCAATAATCTTATGGACAGTTGCTGGAAATAAAGATTATCGTGAAGAGTTATTTTCTTTAAGAGATAAAAAGCGAGTTATATTTAATGAATGGCGTTCATTTACAATTTACAATGGAATTGGTATCATAATAGGGACGTTATTAGGAACAATGATATTTACGTTAAGTACATATATACAATTAATTCCATTTATTGTTATTTTTTACTTAATGTCAAGTTTAATTTTCTATATAATCGTACGTAAGAAAATCAGTAAATTAAATATTAAATATTAATATTAATTCCAGAAAGGAGCAGAAGTGGTAATAAAGGGACCACTTCTATTTTTATGTTGCAATTACCAAAAGACTTTATTGAAAAGTATAAAAAATTATTGGAAAATGAAGCACAAAGCTTTTTTGATAGTTTAAATGAAGATACTCAAAAAGCTTTTAGGATAAATTCACTAAAATTGAATTATAAAGATATAAGCATGTCCTTAGGAGAACCAATTCCGTTTATAAATAATGGGTACTATGGGCAAATACACGGAAAATCATTAGAACATCAATCTGGTTATGTATATAGTCAAGATGTTAGTGCTATGTATGTTGGTCAAGTTGTAAATGCAAAACCAGGAGAATTTATATTAGATTTATGTGCTGCTCCAGGTGGAAAATCTACCCATATAGCTCAACAATTAAATAATGAAGGGTTATTAGTAAGTAATGAAATAAATCATAAGCGAGCAGAAATTTTAGTGGAAAATTTAGAACGATTTGGTGCTAAAAATGTAATTATTTTAAATGAAAGTCCTGAAAATATTTCGCAAAACTTTCCTCCAATATTTGATAAAATTATTGTAGATGCTCCATGTTCAGGAGAAGGTATGTTTAGAAAAAATCATGATGCAATTAAATATTGGCACAAGGATTATCCAAATGAATGTTCAGTTCGCCAAAAAAACATTTTAAGTGATGTAATTAAAGTTTTAAAACCAGGCGGAGAATTGATTTATTCCACATGTACCTTTGCACCCGAAGAAGATGAACAAGTAGTACAATGGATTTTAGACAATTATAGAACTTTAAGATTAGCTAATATTGAAAAATGTGATGGAATGGATGCTGGTAGACCAGATTTTGCAAATGGTAATCCAGAACTAGTTAAATGTGTTCGTCTTATGCCACATCATTTTAAAGGGGAAGGACAGTTTATTGCAAAATTTGAATCTACAGAACCACAAAAAGTAATTAAAAAGAAGAAAAGAAAAAGGAATAAACAAAATAATTTTCAATTAAATAAAACAGAGTTTGAGTTATGGCGACAATTTATTAAACCTTTTTCTGATGATTTAGCTAATCAAAATATTGATAATTTTAAAGTATTCAATAATCATTTATATTTTTATAAAAATGATTGGCCAGATATCAGTAAACTAAAATTTATGCGCCCAGGTTTATACCTAGGTGAATTTAAGAAAAAGAGATTTGAACCAAGTTATGCTTTAGCTCTTACTTTGAATCCCGAACATACAAATAAAAAAATTGAATTTACAAATGATCAATGGGCAAAATATTTGAGAGGTGAAACTGTGAATATTGATGTACAGGTTATGAATGGTTGGTATTTGTTAACTTGTAATCAAAAAGCATTTTCATTTGGCAAAGTAGTAAATGGAATTGTTAAAAATTTCATACCTAAAAAAATTCGATTTAAATAAATAAAAAGACACAAGAATTGTAATTCTTGTGTCTTTTTATTTATAATTGATTTTTAAAAGTTAAAAGCTCAGGGCTTAGAAAATATTTTGTTTCATGTAATTCAGCAATGTTTTTACATCCTAAAAGGACCATAATATCTTTTATTTCTTCTTTAAATTTTTCAATTGTTTCAATTAATTCATTTTTTCCATATTTAATTAATATATGTAAAAAATATCCTGAAATTCCTACATTATCCGCACCGAGACAAAGTGCTTTAACTATATCTAGTGGATTTCGAATTCCTCCAGAAGCAGTAAATGAAATATAATTTGTATAAGGTTTAATACTAAGCAAACATTGCGCTAAACTAAAACCTAAATCATTTATATATTGGTAATCATGAGAATCGTGTCTACGTTGATTTTCAATTCTTATAAAATTAGTACCACCTTTAGCACCTAGATCAATGTTTTGGATTCCAATTGAGGCAAGCTTGTTGATGGTTGTAGGTGAAATTCCTTGTCCAACTTCTTTAATCATTATTGGTTTATTTAAATTAGAGACAATTTGCTCAATATTGTCTTTCCAATAAAATTCACGATCTCCTTCAGGCATTACAATTTCTTGAGCAACATTTAAATGAATCTGCAATCCGTCAGCTTGACAAATTTTAAGTGCTTTTTGAGCATTTTCTAATGTGTTTCCAGCACCTAAATTAGTGAATAATAAAGTATCTTGAGTTATTTCTCGTAATTTAGCAAAACCTGCTTGGCAATTTTTATTTTTTAATGCAACACTTATTGATCCTGTTGCAAAAGGAATTTTACAATAGTTTGCAGCTTCTGCTAACTGAAAATTATATTTATCAGTTTCAGGACTTCCCCCAGTAATTGCATTAATAAAAAAGGGACTATCTATTTGATATCCCATTAATGTTGTTTTTAGTGAAACTTCATCTCGACTAATTTCAGGTAGATTATCAAGCATTAACTCTACTTGATCCAGTTGATTAAAACTTTTATCGTGATATTGTTTTTCGGCTATAATTACATGTTCGTCTTTTCGATGTTCTTGAATATTCATGATAAACTTTCCTCTTGATAGATTGATAATTGAAGGGGGATAATGTTATTTTTTTTCCATTCTTGAATTACATTTTTATAGTTATCATTTTTGTTAAAAATGGCAATACCACAATCGCCACCACCTGCACCTGATGTTTTTGCAGAACCACCATTATTATTAGCAATTTCAATTAATCTTTTTAACTTAGGTGTCTCAATTTCAACGCCACTTAATTTTCCTAAATTATTTAATAGGTGGTGGTTAGTATTTATCTCTTTTTGAATTAATGCGAGATTTTGTTTTTTAAATCCTTCAATTAATTTTGATACACAATCTTTACTTTTTAAAATAAAATCTTGATAGTTAGCCTCATGATAAGCTTTAACTTCTTTTATTAAGTGACTAGTAGATGCTGGTATGCCAGTCCATCCAATTAATAATTTTAAATCAGATGGTGCAGTTAGCGTTTCAATTTTTAAATCTGGCCAGTTTTGTTGAATTAAAGGTAGTAATGATTTTTGATTTTGCTTTTCTAACCAATCGCGGTTTACTGAATGATATCCAATCCAACCAGTATAAGCAATTGCTGCAATATCTCCAAGCGAACCATTTCCTTGTATATTATAATGTGCAAGAGCTGCAAGTTTAAATAAGGTTAGTCGATCAATTTTAAAGTTATAAAATGCACAAAGAACTTTGACTACACCTACTGTAACGGCTGCTGAAGAACCTAATCCATATTTTTTACCATCACCATTATCTAATTGACTATCAATAATTAAATCAAAATTTTTTAATTGAATATGATTTTCAATTAAAAATTTTTCAGTTACATGAATTGCTGATAAAACATAATCTAATGAATCTGTGTGATTAATTAAATTAACTTGATTCTTATCGCGAATCCATGAAAGGGGAGTATCCTGATATTGCTTAGAGAAAATTGTACCATGTTGTTCAGATGATTCTTTTATTGATAAATTAATAAATCTATTAATTGTTGTTACAACAGCAGGAAAACCATTTTCAACAACTGCATACTCACCAGCAATATATAATTTCCCAGGGACTTTAATATTAATCACACAACCACATCCTTATTTATTTAGATACTTAATTCCTGGTCCAGGTTTAGCAAACTCAAATTCGATATTTGAGAATTTTTGAGATAATTCATTTTTAATTATTGCTGCATCTTTTTGTTGACATAAAATTTTTACGTTTGGACCAGCATCAAGAGTGTAGTAGCATAAAATATTTTGTTCTTCTCGAATTTTTTCAACAGCTTGCATAATTTCTAAACTCATCGGTTCAAAATAATTAAAATGTGGGGTAGCACTTAAATTTAAAGAGTGCATTCTTAAAGCATTACTTTCAGTTATTTCACCTAGTAATTTAAAGTCTCGTTTTTTAATAGCATCTTTTATATTTATTAAATCATTATTAACGCTTTTAACCCATGCTGAATAGAAAGGAGAAGTTTCAACAACACATTGCATTCCTGCTCTTGATGATACTTTTTTTTCATTACGATTAACCATTGCAACCAGCATGCCAATTTCCCAATCTAATTCTTCTTCTATAGGAACAGCATAAGAACTATCATCGTCATATCCTTTTACCCATTCAACAAATCCGCCGTAAATTGATCGACACGCTGAGCCAGATCCTTTTCGAGCTAATTTAGATAAGTCTTGACGATTTAAATTTAAACCAGCAGCTTTACTTGCAGCAGCGGCTAATGCGGCATATGCAGATGCTGAAGATGCTAATCCAGCAGTTGATGGCACATGATTAACTGAATCAATTCGAGCAAATAATTTGATATTTGCTTTTTTTCGGACAATATCTAGGAACTTGGAAACTTGTAAATTATTTTGTATATTACCATTTAATGAAAAAATATCATTTTTTAAATTGCTATCAAACTGTACGCTTGTGTCTGTATAAAAATGATCTAACGTTAAGGAAAGGGATCCATTCATTGGAATTATAAGATCTTGATTCTCTTTTCCCCAATATTTTACTAATGCAATATTTGTATGCGCACGTACAGTTATTTGAGGACTCAACATTAATTAATATCCTCCTTAAATAATGGTTCTATCCATGTTTTAGTAGCCCCATTTTGCTTTAAAATATTAGAAAGGTGTAAAGCGTCACTTTGACTTTTTACAAGATTAATAAAGCAGCCACCTTTACCACCGCCAGTTAATTTGCTACCTAAAGCACCATTAGATAAGCTAACACTAATTAAATTATTTAATTCGCTACAACTTACACCAAGTTTAACGAGATTTTCTTGTGCATCATTAAATATATCGCCTAAAAGCTCAATTTTATTATTAGATAAAGCATCTTTTGCACTGTAAGTTAATTGTCCAAGATTTTCAATTAATTTTTGTGTTTCATCAGGATGCTGAATTAAACGTTCCTTTACAATAGAAATAGCTTCACTTGTTTTTCCTTTAATACCACTATCTGCAATTACTAAGTAGCCATTTAGATTAACTGGAATATTTTTTAATTCTTGGTTTCTAACCATCCAAATGGGTTCTTGGCTTGCGCATGTTGCAGCATCTAAGCCGCTAGGGTTTTTATGTGTATCTTTTTCTGCTATATTAGCTAAATTTAGAAGTCTAGTTTTTGTTAAAGGTTTATTAATATAGTTATAAAAAGCTCGAATTAAAGCAATTGAAACAGCTGCTGAAGATCCCATACCTCGTTCTGCGGGTAAAGAACTATCAATTTTGATATTTAATGATTCAAATACATTATTTTTATTTGTTAGATAATCAATTAAATGTTTAAAACCAATCATTGAATTAGGTAAAGTATCTAACTGACCATTAAAATATGTACTTTCGATATTTATATCAGTCAAATCTGATTTCTCAATTGTAACTTTAACATTAACTGTTGTAAGAGGAAGTGCAATTGCAGGTTGACCGTATACAACAGAATGTTCGCCAATCAATATGATTTTTGCGTTACTTATTCCTTGAGCTTGAATTCTTTTTGTCTCAGTCAAGGCTAAGCTTCCTTTCATATAAGTTATTCCGATCAATTTACCTATTGGTAAAATCATTTTAATTATACATTACATTTACAAAATGTAACAATAATAATTATAAAGTTAGTCTACCGAATTTTAACATTTAAATCTTTAATTGCAAACTTTAAAAGACTAAAATGTATATCTTTTTTTGAGTTAAATTAATTTTTTTTGTAAAATCTATTATAGGAATTTATAGAGAGAGAAATGCAAAAATGAAAAAAAAGACATTTGCCGTAGTTGATTTAGAAACAACGGGAACTAAAATGGATGGTACAAATAGAATAATTCAGTTTAGTTGTGTTTTTGTTGAAGGATATAAAATTGTAAATAAGTTTAATACATTAGTTAATCCACAGTGTAATGTTCCATCAGAAATACAACATTTAACTGGAATATCACAAACAGATTTACGCAAAGCTCCAATTTTTGAAGACGTTGCGGGTACAATATACGCATTATTACAAGATACGATTTTTGTTGCACATAATATTCAATTTGATTATCGTTTCCTAAATGATGAGTTAGAGCGTGTAGGATATCCTCGGTTGGATTTATCTGGAATAGATACTGTTCAGTTAAGTCAAATACTATATCCATGTATGAACTCTTATAGACTCCAAGATTTAGCACAGTCTTTAAAGATTGTGCATGATCATCCTCATCAAGCAGATAGCGATGCGTTAGTAACAGCTAAATTATTAATAAAGTTAAAACAAAAAATTCAAAAGTTACCTTATACATTAGTAATACAATTATCAAAAATGAGTAATGTATTACTATATGAAACAGGTGATTTATTTAATGTAATTAAAAGAAATAAAACTATTGAAAAGAACTATATTAAAGTTGGAAAAATTACATTACATAAACAAGATGAAACAATTGAAGATAAATCAAATTTAAATAATAGTTGGCAGAAAAAGTGGGCTGAAAAATTTGAAAAGAGGCCAGAGCAAAATCAGTTAATTGATGATGTATATAAAGAATTAAGAGGGGCAAATAAAACTGCCTTTTTTGAAGCTCCTACAGGGATTGGAAAGACACTAGGATATTTATTGCCATGTACATTACAGTCAATTCATGGTCAAAAATTTTTAATTAGTACCACAACAAATGCTTTACAGAATCAATTGATAGAAAAAGAATTTCCTAAATTAAATAATATATTGTCTTATAAACCTAATGTTGTTTCTATTAAGGGAAGTCAGCACTATATTGATTTGGATAAGTTTGCTCATACATTGGACTTGGTGCAAAATGATTATACAAAGATGGTACAAATGAGGATATTAGTGTGGCTTTCTGAAACTAAAACAGGTGATTTAGATGAATTACAATTAACTGTAAAGCAATTGCCGTTATTTGATGAAATAGTACATCATGGTATAAAGGGACTTAATCCAGATAGCATGTATTATAAATATGATTTTGTTCAACGAAGATCACAAGAAATAAAAAATGCGGATTTTATAGTTACAAATCATGCATATTTACTGAAACATGCTTCTGAATTTCAAAAATTAAATCGAGTTTTGATTATTGATGAAGCACAACAGCTTGTTGCAACAACATTGCAGAATAATAATCAAATTTTAGATTTAGATGAAGTTAAGATTTTAGCTGATACACTTTTAGTAAAGATGGAATCTCGTGTTTCTTATTCATTTAATAATTTAGTTAAACAAAATTTAATTACAGAAGCAGAATATCATAAATTATTGTTGCATATTAGAACTATTGATCATCAAGTACCAGTAATTCGTGATGATTTATATTTCAATTTTATTCAGAAAAAAAATAATTTAGGTATCAATGAAATACCTATAAAATTTAAACGTTTATTTGGATTTTTTAAATCGAATGTAAATATATGGAAAAAAATTGATAACTCTATAAAATTTATAAATAAAAAAAATCAAAGTTTATATCAACATTTTATTGAATTGCTTGATAATAATAGATTAGATAATCAATCATTTAGTTTGTTTAAATCATATTTTAAGTTATGTAACCAACTTTTAGACTTATTAAAAAATTGGAATTTACTATCAGTTGAAGAACTTGAGCATAATCAAGATCAAAGTTTGATTTGGTTAAGTTATCCTGTCAATCAAGAAGGAGCACACCTGCGAATTCATTTTGGCCTTTTTGAAGCTTCTGATTTTTTAACAAATTCTGTATATAAACAATTTACTAAAGTATTTTTATTTAGTGGAAATCATTTTTCAAAACAAACATATTCTTACATTAGTCAACAATTAGGTTTAGATTTAAAAACTTCGAATTATGTATATAAAACATCATTTGATTATCAAAAAAATTCAAAACTCGTTGTAATAAAGGATGCTCCAGATGTTTCATATTCAGCTAAGGAAGAATATATAAAATATTTAGTACATTCAATAAAACAAATATGTCATGCACAAAATAAACAAACAATGGTTTTATTTAATTCAAATGAAGTCATAGAAAAAGTGTATAATTGCTTAATTGATTCAAGTTTAAATGAAAATTGGGAAATTTTAGCACAGGGAATCACAGGAAGTTCTGAAAAAGTAAAGAAGCGTTTTATTAATGATAGTAATTTCTCACAATTGTTATTAGCTACTGGAACATTTTGGGAGGGAATAGACTTACCTCAAAAAAAACTTGAAACTTTAGTAATAACAAGATTACCATTTCAAGCTTTTCAAAGTTCATATAATCAAATACGTTATCGAAAAGAGGAACAAAAGGGTGGAAATGCATTTAATGATATAAGTTTACCAGAAGCTGTAATGCGATTCACGCAAGGAATAGGAAGATTAATTCGAACTCAAAATGATAAGGGGTTAGCAATTTTACTTGATTCAAGAATTTTAACCCGAAATTACGGACAAGAATTTTTTAAATCATTACCAAATAAAATGCCTGTAGATAAAATTATTCAGGATAATTTAGAAAGTACGATTCAAAGTTTTTTTGATAAGTAATAAGATAGGAGAAAATTATGACAACACGGATTGAACGTCAAATTAAACGTAATAAACACTTGATTATTTACGGTATTATTGCTTTGGTTTTCATTTTAATTTGGGGATTTTATATGATTGCTCAAATGCCATATAGAGAAGCAAAACATGAAGCAACACAAATGGCAGAAAAATATGCAAAAATTGAAAATGTAGATAACTTCTATATTTATAATCGTGATAACACATATTACACGGTCGAAGGTGAAAATAACAATAATCAAAAAATATATGTAACTATTCCTAAAAAAGGAAATAAAATATTTATTTATGATAAAAATAAGGGAATATCTTTAAATGATGCTCAAAAAATTGTAGAAAATAAATTTGCACCTAAGAAAATAATTAAAACTGTTTTTGGAATGAAAGATGGTAAAACTCCAATTTGGGAAGTTGCATATAAAAATAAACAAGGAAATTTATGTTATGCACAGGTAGAGTTTAAGGATGGTAAGATCTTACAAAATATCAGTAATTTATGATTAATTTTTTAATGACACATTATCAAAGATAGTTTATAATTTAGTAGAACAATAATATATTATATAGAAGACCAAAAATTTTTATTAAGGAGGAACAGCTTGTGAAGACAATTAGTATTATTGATTCCAAAAACCATGTTAACGAAAAAGTTAAAATTGGAGTTTGGTTGACAAATAAACGTTCAAGCGGAAAAATTGCTTTTCTACAATTGCGAGATGGATCAGCTTATTTTCAAGGAGTTGTAGTAAAAAATAATGTTTCCGAAGAAGTGTTTAAGATTGCTAAAGAAGTAAAGCAAGAAACAAGCATGTATGTGGTGGGAACAATTCATGAAGATTCTCGTTCACATTTTGGATATGAAATTGAAATCGAAGATATAGAAATAGTCGGTGAAAGTGAAAATTATCCAATTACTCCTAAGGATCATGGAACAGATTTCTTAATGGATCATCGTCATTTATGGTTACGTTCAAAGCGTCAATTTGCAATTATGAAGATCCGTAACGAAATTATTCGTGCAACATATGAATTCTTTAACAATGAAGGATTTATTAAAATTGATGCTCCTATTCTAACAGGAAGTGCACCAGAAGGCACAACTGAATTATTCCATACAAAGTATTTTGATCGTGATGCATATTTATCACAATCTGGTCAACTTTATGAAGAAGCTGGCGCAATGGCATATGGAAAAGTATTTTCATTTGGACCAACATTCCGTGCAGAAAAATCTAAAACTCGTAGACATCTAATTGAATTTTGGATGATTGAACCTGAAATGGCATTTATGCACCAAGAAGAAAGTTTGGAGCTCCAAGAAAGATATATTGCATATTTAGTACAAAACGTATTAGATCATTGTGATTATGAATTAGATATTTTAGGAAGAGATAAAACAACATTAAAACGTTATACTGAACTTCCATATCCACGTATTTCATATGATGATGCAATTGAATTATTACAAGAATCTGGAGAATTTCCAGATGTTAAGTGGGGAGAAGATTTTGGATCTCCTGAAGAAACATACTTGGCAGAACATTTTAGTAAACCAGTATTTGTAATGAATTATCCTAAGGCAATTAAACCATTTTATATGAAACCACATCCAACACGTGATGATATTGTAATTTGTGCAGATTTATTAGCACCTGAGGGATATGGTGAAATTATTGGTGGATCAGAACGTGCAACTGATGCAGAGTATTTAGAAGAACAAATTAAGAATGCTGGATTAAACATCAAAGATTATGAATGGTACTTAGATTTGCGTCGTTATGGAAGTGTTCCTCATTCAGGGTTTGGTCTTGGATTAGAACGAGCAGTAACTTGGATTACTGGAGAAGATCATATACGTGAAGCTATTCCATTCCCACGTTTATTAAATCGTATTTATCCTTAATATTTATTAATTTAAGAGAGATTGTGCATTTTATGTAACAGCCTCTCTGTTTTTTGTTATATAATTAAGTTAGAAGGGAGATTTTTATGGGTAAAGATATTGCATTTAAAATTTTAAATGATGGAAGTACAAATATTCCGAATGTAATCCTTTATAATTATAAAAAACTAGGATTAAATGATACTGAATTTGTATTTTTAATTGAATTGCTTTCTGTCTTAAAAAGTGAAAATTATATTTTAAATTTTCAGGAGATCTCTCAAATAATGGATAAAACAGATGCTGAAGTTTATTCTCTTTTAAATAGTTTAATTCAAAAGGGCATAATAAGTTTGAATTCTGTAAAAGATAGTCAAGGCAGAAACGATGATAAATATAGTTTTACTCCTTTATACAAAAAGATAGTAAAAGTTTTAAATGAAAATGAGAAAGAAGAAGAAACTAAAAAAAATAATACTAGTCGTGAAGATGTATTTTTAAGGATTCAAAAGGAATTTGGTAGACAATTATCATCTTTTGAAATTGAAATGGTAGATAATTGGCTAACAGAAGATAACTATTCTGCTGAATTAATCATATTAGCATTAAAAGAGGCTATATTAAGTAATGCTTATAGTTTGAAATATATGGATAAGATTTTAATTTCATGGGAAAATAGAGGAATAAAGAATGCTAATGATGTTCAAAGAGTAAGAGACCAACGTAGAGGAAAAGAAAAGCCTAAGCTTTCAGGGAATACCTCTAAGCCTAAAATTCCATTAATAAAATTTTCAAATAATAATTAAAAATAAAGGACTATGGATTTTATCCATAGTCCTTTATTTTTATTATTAAATTCCACGTAAGATGCCGACAATTTCTTTATTATTTATAACATTATGATTAATCATTGTAACTTGTCCGCCATATACTAATGTGTAAATTGCAATTTCATTTTCCTGAATTTGTTTTTCAGACTCGATTTCATTATCAACATCTTGACATGCAATAATTAATTGATCCAGACGTCCTTCAATAGCAGCTTGCTTAATATCTTCTAGATTATCTAAGAATCGCTTTTTTGAATGAGCAATATCAATAGCTTGCTCAATATTTTGTTGTTTTTTATTGATGAAGTCCTCATTTATCTTTTTAGTAACTTTTTCTAATGATTCATGGTTAATAATAGATGGTGTTGTTATTACATATTTCACATTTAAAAATTGATTATGAGAAATTTTCTTGAATTCACCTGCATCTGCATCAGTTGCCATTAATACAACATTTAAATGATCTTTTAAACTAATATGTTTATTTACATATTCATCAACAATGCGGAAGTAGCGTTCCATATTTGACTGCTCTGCTTCAGATTTTACATCATTTCCTCTAAATTGATCGTATGAAGCACCACCACGTTGTTCCATACGAATTTTTTGATCGGGTGTATCAATATCTAATGCTTTTACTGCAGAAGTAGGAGCTTCTTTAGGTAAATTCTTTTTAATTACTAATCCATTTTTAACACTAAACATCTCAAAACCAGACCGGCTTATTTTAAGAATATTATATGTTGGCATAAATTCAATTCCTGAAATAATAGGTAGGATATAAGGGCTTTCACTAACATGTACTTGTAAATCAACTTTACGTGGTAAATAATAATGATATGTTGCTTCTTTACCAATAATGACAGCTAGTGATTTTGACTGTGCATAATCAAAGATTATATCATTTTTAGTATCTTTAATTTTTTTATCGTATTTTTGCCAACCTTTATCCCCAAATTGTTGAGCATACAATTTTTTTGCTTTTGATAACAAACTATTAAATTCAGTATCATCAAAGCGATAATTGCCATTATTTGGATATAAAGGCAAATACATTGAAATAAAAGGTCCCGAAATCTTTTCATTAATTACAATATTCTTTAAATCATTTTTTAATGACATAATGAATAGCCTCCTTTAACTTACAATTTTATTATATAATAAAATTTATAAAGAGGGCATTAATAAGCATTTATATAACAATACACTTATAAAAAAAGAGATGGTATAATACCATCTCTTTTTTAATGACTAGTATTTGTATTTTCTTGTTGCTTGTTTTCTTCGTTCTGTTGTGTATTTTCATTATGTTGTTCACTATTTGATTGAGTGTTTTGTACATTTTGATTTTCTTGTTCACTATTTGCATTTACTGAGCTACTTGTTGCTTCTGAACTTTGAGAAGAACTTTTTACTTCAGAAGAGGATTTTGAAAGTTCAGAAAATACACTCTTATATGAAGAAATAGATTTTTTAGAACTTGAAGAACTATATAATAAACTTGAAGGTGGTTCTGAACCTGATAAGTATAGTTCTCGAACACCATTGATGTATTTAACATAAACATCAGCTGGTTTTGTCCAATCAGTATTTGTTACACCTTGAGACATATATGACATAATTTCTTTATAATATTGTGATGCTAAACTTGCAGTAGACTGAACCATATAATTTCCTGATTCATACTGATGGTCATATCCTAACCAAACTGAAACAGAGTAGTTCTTTGTATACCCGTTAAACCACGAATCCATTATAGCACCAGAAGGGAATTTACTTGCTACATCAGATGGATAAGCATTTGTCCCAGTTTTACCAGCTTGATATAAGCCACTGATATTTGCTTTTGTACCTGTACCTTTTGAGGATGTAATAACTTGTTTAAGCATATCAGTAATCATATATGCAGTAGATGTTTTCATTGCACGTTTACCATGACTAGAGAATTCTTTGACAGTTCCATCTGGCGTTTCAATTGCATTGATATATTGTGGCTTGTAGTAAATTCCGCCATTTGCAAAAGCAGCATATGCAGCAGCATTTTGTAAAGTTGAAGATGGAATTCCAATCCCATTTTGATAATTTAATTTATTTTTAAAACTAAATCCAAGTCCCTTTAAGAAAGTAGTTGCTTTATCAATTCCAACGCTAGATAAGGCATGAATTGCAGGAATATTACGTGATTCGATCAAAGCTTCACGCATTGTCATATTACCTTCGTATTTATGATCAAAGTCATAAAGTTGTATATCAGTGCCTGGATAAGTATATGGTTCATCTTCGAGTAAATGATACGTTGCCCAACTATTATATTCAATTGCAGGAGCGTAATCCATTAATGGCTTAGCAGTGGAGCCGTCAGTACGATCTGTTTGAACTGCTCGGTTTAATCCAAAAGTTACATCGCTATTTTTACGACCACCAATCATTGCAACAACTTTACCATTATTTGGATCAACTACGGTTGAAGCAATTTGAATTTCATCATTTGGAAAAGTTATGTAATCATTAGTATTAGCTACTTCATACATTCTCTTTTGGATATCCATATCCAAATTAGTATAGATTTTTAAACTTTGAGAATATGGTTTATATCCCTTCTTTTCTGCAGCAGTAATAACCTCTTTAATATATGAATCGGCTATTTTGGTGTTTTCACTATATTGTTCAGTATTAGAATGTTTTGGTAATAATCCATCATTAATATCTTTAGATTTAGCATCACGTAATTCTGCAGCAGATATTTTTTTATTTTCATACATTGCTTGTAAAACTTCATTACGACGTTTTAATGCTAGATCAGGATTAGCATATGGATTATAAGAAGAAGGGGCATTTGGTATTCCAGCAATTAAAGCTGTTTGTGCTAGATTAAGTTTATTTAATGATTTTCCATAATAAAATTTAGCAGCAGTTTCCATCCCATAATTTCCATTTCCCATAAACACTTTATTAATATAGAATGTTAAAATCTGATCTTTGGAATAGTGTTTATCTAATTGAATGGCAAGCCATGCTTCTTGAGCTTTTCGCTTTAAAGTTTGATCAGATTTTGCAGTTGAGAAATATGACAATTTAATTAACTGTTGATCAATTGTACTTCCTCCTTGCAAACCAGAACCAGGAGCCAAATTATTTAAAAATGCACCTAAAATACGCTTAAAGTCGATACCATTTTGTTCATAGAAACGGCGGTCCTCAATTGATACAATTGCATCTTTTAATTGTTTTGGTACTTTATTAGCAGAAATAGAAATTCGATTATCAGATCCAAGTGAGGTTATTTTTTTATTATTTGCGTCGTAAATAACAGTTGAACCAGGACTAGATAATTTACTTTCACTTAATTTAGGAGCACTTTGTACATAATAAAAGAATAGGGTAGCACCTAAAGCAATACCTATTATTAAGGTTACAAATATAATCAAAAAAATCCGTTTAATTATTTGCGATGGGGATTTTTTGCTCGCTCTTTGTTCTGATTGACGACGAGCAACCCTTGAATATTTAGGATCTTGTTCCTTCATTTTCTTCTCCTTCAATTTGTTTAATTAATAAATCTACATATTTAAGATATGGAATTCGTGGTTGTAAAGAGTAATTGATTTTAAAACTGTTTTTTTGAATTTCTGATTTGGGAATTGACTTGCGTTCATTTTGTTGGTTATCCCAATATTTAAAGAGTAAATTGCAAGGCATCAGAAATAATTCATCAGTTAAAACAAAACGAACTATGGTAAAACAAATTCCTTTCTGCTTTAAACATGCTTTCATATGTTTAATTTGATGTGCATGAAAATTACTTAAAGGAAAAGAGGTTTTATTTTTAGTTTCTTTTGCTTCAAAATCTAAATAATATCCGCGATAAATACCATTATAATCTGTTGTTGATGGAGTCTTAAAATAAGCTTTTTTGATTACAGCAGCACTTCGCTTGGGATAATCAACATCAACAATTTGGATAGGAATTGGTTTCTTATGTATTACTGCAATTTCATTTTCCAAATAATAAGCATTACTATCGTTAATTTCTTGTTCTAAAGACATTCCGCGATTTCCATAGATGATTTTTGATTTATGTTTTTCATGAAATATGTTACTCTTCTTTTGTGAGTAAGGTTTCCCATTTGGATAATTGAATGTCATCTAAAACCACGCTCCTATCCCGGTATTTTACCATTTATCGAAATTTAAGGCAAAGAAACTTTAAATAGTGAGGTTAATTATGAGATTATGGGTAAGTGGATATCGTAACTATGAACTAGGAATTTTTAGTAATAATGACCCTAAAGTAACAGTTATTAAATATTTATTAAAAAAACATTTTGAAAGCAAATTTAACGAAGGATTAGAGTGGATAATTTCAAGTGGGCAATTAGGAATTGAACAATTAGCAATAGAAGTTGCGCTTGAAATGAAAGCAGATTATCCTGAATTAAAAACATCAATAATGTATCCTTTTAATGAGTTTGGAAACAGATGGAATGAAACAAATCAGGCAAAGTTACATGAACTAGAAGAAAAGGTTGATTTTTGTGCAAGTGTTAGCAATAGTCCATATGAATCAGTACAACAATTAAAAAATTTTCAAAAATTTATGTTAACACATACTGATCAAGCCACATTAATCTATGATCCAGAATATCCTGGAAAGTCTAAATTTGATTTCGTAGCAATAAAAAATTATAGTTATAATCATAGGTACAAATTTAACTTATTTAATATGGATGATTTGCAATCAGCCGCGAATGAATTTCAAGAAAAAAATAATTGGCAAAATGATTGAAATCTGATATAATAACTCATGTTATGAGTTAAGTACCTATTCGGAGATGAGGTGTAATTTTATGGAAAATGTCAATCTTACGCCTAAAGAAATCGTAAATAAACATTTTAAACCTAAAATGCGAGGATATGATCCTGCAGATGTTGATGAATTTTTAGATAAAGTTATTCAAGACTATGAAACTTTTACTAAAGAAAATCAACGGTTACAAATGGAAAACGATCGTCTTGTAAGTAAGGTCGATGAACTTACAAAACAGGTTGCAGTAGGTAAATCTGGACAAACTGCAAGACCTACTTCAAACATGACCAATATGGACATTTTGAAACGTCTTTCTAATTTGGAACGACGGGTTTTTGGTGCTCAACTTAACAGTGATGACGACCAAAGTAATCGGTTTTAATTAAATAATTATTTTGTGTAGTGTTCGGGTAATCGCGGGTTGCATTTGCAGCCTGAGGAAAGTCCAAGCTTGCACAGGCTGAGATGCCTGTAGTGATCGTGCTTGCTGAAAAAATAAGGCAAGGTATCTAGTGTATTCTAGGTAACGGCAGACAAAAGGGCTAAAGCATTATGCCATGTCTGAGTAGTCTTGAAAAGTGCCACAGTGACGAAGTAATAATGGAAACATTATTAGTGGAACGCGGTAAACCCCTCGAGCAGGTAACCCAAATTTTGGTAGGGGCGCTTCATGACGGAAATGAACTAATCATGGGGGCGAGTTTTTAACTCGGAGATAGATGATTACCACTGATTCCAATTCCTGGTTGGATGACGTACGGAACGTGGCTTATAGAGCACTGCATATAACAGGTTAAGAGGCTGTGGCTTAAGTCATAGTCTCTTTTTAATTTTATATACTAATTTAGAGATTAATCTGAAATAAATTTTGTGAGGATGAAATTTTATGAAATTAATTGCTACTTGTGCTGCTGGCATAGAAAGCGTATTAGGAAATGAAATGAAACATCTTGGATATTCAGCCAATGTAGAAAACGGAAGAGTTTGTTTTGATGGTGACTTTGATGATGTGATTTTTACAAATTTGTGGTTAAGAACTGCTGATAGAATTAAAATTGTATTGTCGCAATTTACTGCTAAAACATTTGAAGAACTTTTTGAAAATGTTAAGGAAATTCATTGGGAAGATTGGCTTGCTTTAGATTCTGCTTTTCCAGTTAATGCTAAAAGTCAAAAATCTCAGCTTCATAATGTTCCAAGTATTCAATCTATTGCTAAAAAAGCTATTGTTGAAAAAATGAATCAAACATATCATAGGCGAACAAAATTTCCTGAAACTGGCAGTGTATATCCAATTGAAGTAATTATTAATAAAAATAAAGTAATGGTTACATTAGACACAAGTGGCTCTAGTCTTTTTAAAAGAGGATATCGATTAGATAAAGGAGGAGCTCCACTAAAAGAAAATATGGGAGCAGCACTTGTGTTACTTTCACATTGGTATCCAGAGTTACCATTTGTAGATCCAACATGTGGTTCTGGAACTATTCCGATCGAAGCAGCAATGATAGGGAAAAATATTGCCCCAGGACTAAAAAGAAAATTCGCATTTGAAAATTGGCAACAAGTTTCTTGCCCAAAAATTAAATGTCAAAGAGAAAAAGCTAAAAGTAAGATAAAAAGTGATATTGAACTGGATATTTCAGGATACGATATTGATGGTAGAATGATTAATATTTCAACTGTGAATGCAAAAGCAGCAGGTGTGTTAGATAATATTAAGTTTAAACAAATGGCACTTAAAGATTTCCATACTGAAAAAGTAAATGGAATAATAGTATCAAATCCCCCATATGGTAAACGATTAAGTGATCGTGAATCGGTTCATAAAATTTATAATCAAATGGGAGAAATATATCGTCCATTAACAAGTTGGAGCAAATATATCTTAACTAGCGATCTACAGTTTGAAAAATATTATGGTCAAATTGCCTCAAAAAAGCGTAAATTATATAATGGTTCTTTAAGAACTGACTTATTCCAATATTGGGGTAAAAAAATTAGATAAATTTAAATGAGGAGTTATAAAATGAATGAAAATAAAAAATATTTTTGTCAACCAGATATACCTACATCAATCACGTGTTGGTCATTTACATGGATGATATTTTTAACTAGTATGCTCCTATGGCTTGAAATTACGGTATTTCAAATTTGGACTTTAATTATATTAATTTTATTTATTTTAGTTGCTTTTATACAAATAAGAGGCAGATATTTAACAATATCAGAAGATGAAATTAATTATCATGCTTTAATTTTATATAATAATATTGTAATTAAGAAATCTGCAATCAAAACAATTTCAACAAACAAATGGGGACTTATAAAAATCGAAACAGCGTCGAATGTTTATGAATTTCTAACTTTACCTAAAATAGCAAATAAATTAACAACTGCATTAAGTAAATAATATTTTGTATTATAAAATTGCATTTTAAGGGCTTGGAGGCATTCAATGTCATTTTTAGGATATATTTTTATTAGTTTTATTATTTTAGTAATTGATCAAATAGTTAAATGGCAAATTGTAATTCATATACCATTAAATACTACAATTTCATTTATTCCACATATTTTATCATTAAGCAATGTACGTAATACTGGAGCGGCGTGGAGCATTTTTGCTGGACAACAATTATTATTTTTTATCATTTCAATAATTGCATTGATCGTAATGGTTGTTCTACTAAAAAGAAATAATCATGATAAATTATTTGCATTAGCATTAGCTTTTATGATTGGTGGTACATTAGGAAACTTTTTAGATAGGTTGAGATTAGGTTATGTTATAGATATGTTTACATTAGATTTTATTAATTTTCCGATTTTTAATATCGCTGACTGTGCATTAACAATTGGAGTTGTTTTACTAATTATTGCTTTATTTAAAGGTGAAGATAATGTATGAATTTGAAATTTTAGATGAAAAAGGAAGATTAGATAAAGTCTTAGCTATACTTTTACCGGAGATTTCTAGATCCCAAATTAAAAATTTAATTGAAAATGGTAATGTAACAGTAAATAACAAAAGTGAAAAACCGAAGTATAAGGTTAAATCTGGAGACCAAATCAAACTAATAAAACCTAAACCTAAAAAAATAGATTTGGAACCAGAAAATATTGATCTTGATATTGTCTATGAAGATAACGATGTAATTGTAGTAAATAAACCACAAGGAATGGTTGTTCATCCTGCACCAGGACATGAAAAACATACATTAGTCAATGCGCTACTTTATCATTCTCCGCTATCAACAATCAATGGTACTTTTCGACCAGGAATAGTACATAGAATTGATAAAGATACTTCTGGATTACTAATGGTTGCTAAAAATGATGTGGCACATCAAAGTTTGGCAAAACAATTAAAAGAGAAAACTAATAAACGAGAGTATATTGCATTAGTTTATGGAAACATAAAAGAAGATAAGGGGACAATTGATGCACCAATAGGTAGGAATCCTCAAGACAGGAAAAAACAAGCAGTTGTGAAAAATGGTAGAAGGGCAGTCACACATTTTGAAGTATTAAAACGATATCAAAACTTTACTTTAGTAAAATGTATTTTAGAAACAGGAAGAACGCATCAAATACGCGTTCATATGAAATATATTGGTCATCCATTAGTTGGTGATCCATTATATGGTCCTAAAAAAGTTATTGGTAATACAGGACAATATTTACATGCTGCTGTATTAGGATTTAAGCATCCTACAACTGGCAAAGAACTATTATTTTCAGCCGATTTGCCACAAAATTTTCAAAAAATGTTAAGAAAGCTTGACAATTTAAACAAATAAAGGTAAATTAAAAGAAATAGAAAAAGACCTTTAAAACTAGTCCCGTGAGGCTAACAAGGTAAGCAGAGTGATTACTGGCTTAGTCTATGCGAAATCAGTTTTGTATATGGCTAAGTCTTTTTTGTTAGGAGGAATAATTTTGTCAAAAGAAATCTACGATTCAATGGCTGTTAAGCGTTCACTAACACGTATGACATATGAAATTATCGAACGTAATAAGGGAATTGATAACTTAGTTTTAGTTGGTATTAAAACACGTGGTGTGTACTTAGCTCAACGTATCGCTAAACGTTTAGAGCAACTGGGAGGTGCTAAAATTCCTGTTGGAGAGTTAGACATTTCAATGTATCGTGATGATCGTGAACATAAAGAAGATCCAGTTGTAAGAGACTCTCAACTTTCATTTGATATTACTGGAAAACATGTAATATTAGTTGATGATGTTTTATATACTGGTCGGACTATTCGTGCCGCTTTAGATGCATTAATGGATCAAGGAAGACCTAAAAAAATAAATTTAGCAGTTTTAGTTGATCGTGGACACCGTGAATTACCAATACGAGCAGACTTTGTCGGAAAAAATATTCCAACTGCTTTGAATGAGCAAGTATCAGTTTTTGTTGAAGAAATTGATGGCAAAGATGGAATTGATCTTATAAAAGAAAATGACTGATTTTTAAATAGTAACCATTTAATTGACTCCAGAGAGGGCAAAACGGTTGGTATTTCTGTTGTGATACACAAAAATGACAAGCCATATTAACAAAGCCTATCTGGATTCAGATAGGCTATTTTTTATAAAAAAAATGAGGTGAATTGATTATGAAGAATGTAGCATTAAAGAATTTTGTAACTGTTGAAGATTTAACAAATGATCAAGTATTAAGTTTGATTGAACATGCAGAAAAATTTAAAGATAATACATATCAATTAGAGTTAACAGAACCTGTATATGCATCAAATCTTTTTTTTGAAAGTTCAACACGTACACATACAAGTTTTGAAATGGCAGAAAAGAAATTAGGAATTCAAGTAATTTCATTTGATCCAGAACATTCATCAATTAATAAGGGTGAAACTTTGTATGATACTTTATTAACTTTAAATGCTTTAGGGGTAAATATGTGTGTCATTCGTCATTCTCAAAATGAATATTACAAATCTTTAATTTCATTAAATGAAGATCAACATTTAGAAATGCCAATTTTAAACGGTGGTGATGGAAGTGGACAACATCCTTCACAATGTATGTTAGATTTAATGACAATTTATGAAGAATTTGGACATTTTAAAGATTTAAAAATTGCGATTGCAGGAGATATCACCAGTTCTAGAGTAGCCCGTAGCAATATGGAACTTCTTCATCAACTAGGCGCAAAACTTTATTTTGCAGGCCCAGAATATTGGTATGATCAAAAATTTGAAAAATACGGTGAAAGATGTGAACTAGATGATGTAATTGATCAACTTGATGCGGTTATGTTATTGCGTGTTCAACATGAAAGACATGCAGGCGACAATAATGAAAATGATTTTTCAGCTGTAAATTATCATGAGAAATATGGTTTAACTAATAAACGTTACCAACAAATGAAGAAGGAAGCAATTATCATGCATCCAGGACCAATTAATCGTGATGTTGAATTATCTTCAAATTTAGTTGAAGCTGAGAGATCAAGATTTTTCAATCAAATGCAAAATGGTGTTTATATGAGAATGGCAATGATAGAGGCAGTTTTAAGAGGAAATAAATTAGGAGGATTAAAATAATGCAAATTTTATTACAAAATGGACATGTATATCAAAATGAGGCTTTTGTTAATGCAGATGTTTTAATAAAAGATAATAAAATTGCTGCAATAGGTAAAATAAAACCAAGTAGTGAAATGAAAGTTATTGACATTACTGGAAAAATTGTAACACCAGGATTAGTTGATGTACATGTGCATTATAGAGATCCAGGTCAAACATATAAAGAAAATGTTCATAGTGGAAGTTTGGCTGCTGCACATGGTGGCTTTACTACAGTTTGTGTTATGGCAAATGTTGAACCGGTTCCTAATGGATTAAATGAAGTTAAAAGTATGATTGAACATAATAGAAAAGAAAGTATAGTACATATTTTTCAATATGCCCCAATTACTGAAGATTTAACTTCAGATAAATTAATTGATTATCAAGCAATGAAAAATGCAGGAGTTTGTGGCTTCAGTAATGATGGACATGGTGTACAAAAAGGTGGAACAATGTTTCAAGCAATGAAGCACATTCAAAAAACTGGATTACCATTAGCAGAGCATATTGAAGATGATTCCTTGAAATTCGATGGAGTTATGAACGCAGGGGAAAATGCGGAGAAATTGGGATTATCAGGAATTTTAAGTGAATGTGAATCAGCTCAATTAGCACGAGATTTAGTATTGGCAGCTAGAACTAAAGTTCATTATCATGCTTGTCATGTATCTACAAAAGAAAGCGTAGAATTAATTAGACTAGCTAAGCAACATGGTGTAAATGTAACATGTGAGGTTGCACCTCATCATTTATTATTAACGGATGACATGATTACTAAAGATGATGCATATTTTAAAATGAATCCTCCATTAAGAACTAAGGAAGACCAAGCTGCATTAATTGAAGGATTACTTGATGGAACAATAGATATGATTGCTACAGATCATGCACCTCATTCCAAAGAAGAAAAACAGCATGGATTTAAAAATGCATGTTTTGGAATTACCGGAAGCGAAACTGCATTTGCAAGTTTATATACAAAATTTGTTAAAAATAATGTGTTTACATTAACACAACTAGTAAATTGGATGGCAATTAAGCCAGCTAGTCTATTTAATTTAAAGGATGCAGGGATGCTTAGAATTTCTGATCAAGCAGATATTGCAGTTTTTGATTTAAATCATCCATTTGAATTAAATGAAAATGATTTCTTATCAAAGGGTAAGAATACGCCTTTTGTAAATACAAAATTATTTGGTAAAACTGTTTTAACGTTTGTAAGTGGCAAAATAGCATATTCTGAAGAAGGAGTTAAATAATTTGAAGAGGTATTTAGTTTTAGAAGACGGAAGTGTTTTTGAAGGAAAAGCATTTGGATCAAAACAAATTGCAACTGGAGAAGTAGTTTTTTCTACAGGAATGACAGGATATCAAGAAGCAATTACAGATCAATCATATGCAAATCAAATATTAGTATTTACTAACCCATTAATTGGAAATTATGGTGTTAACTTAGATGATTATGAATCTTTGCAACCAAAATGTCGTGGTGTAGTTTGTCGTGAAGTTGCAAGATATTCCAATAGTTGGCGTAAGCAAGATACACTGGATCATTTCTTAACACAAAATTCAATTCCTGGTATTAGTGGAATCGATACTAGAAAATTAACTAAAATAATTCGAAATCACGGGACAATGAAAGGTTGTTTAGTAAACTCTATTGAAGACAAAAATCATACAATTGAGCAGTTAAAAGCAACGGTATTGACAGATCAATTAGTAGATCAAGTATCAACTAAACAGCCATATCCAAACCCAGGCACTAAAAGAAATATTGTTGTTGTGGATTTTGGAGCAAAACATAGCATTTTAAGAGAATTAAGTCAAAGAGACTGCAATACCATTGTTATGCCATATACTGTGAAAGCAGAAGAAATTTTACGTTTACATCCAGATGGAGTATTACTATCAAATGGACCTGGTGATCCTAAGAGTCTTCCAAATGCTATTACAATGATTCAAAATTTGATGGGTAAATTACCTATTATGGGTGTTTGTTTAGGGCATCAATTAATGTGTTTAGCAAATGGAGCTGATACATTTAAGATGAAATTTGGTCATAGAGGATTTAATCATCCGGTTCAAGAAATTGCAACAGGAGAAATTGCATTTACTTCACAAAATCATGGATATGCAGTAGATCCAAATTCATTAAAGAATACAGATTTAATGCCAACTCATATTGAAATAAATGACCATACAATTGAAGGCGTTAGACATCGCAAATATCCCGCATTTTCTGTGCAATTTCATCCAGATGCCGCTCCTGGACCTCATGATGCGGTAAGTTTATATGATGATTTTATGCGAATGGTTGATTTAAGAAAGGATGAAAATCGTGACTAAAAAAACAGATATTCACAAGATTATGGTTTTAGGTTCTGGCCCTATTATTATTGGTCAGGCAGCTGAATTTGACTACTCGGGTACACAAGCATGTTTATCTCTTAAAGAAGAAGGATATGAAGTTGTACTTGTTAATTCTAATCCAGCAACTATTATGACTGATGAAGAAATTGCAGATAAGGTATATCTTGAACCTTTAACCGTTGAATCAGTCGAAAGAATTATTCGACAAGAATATCCAGATGCATTGCTTCCAACTTTAGGTGGACAAATCGGTCTTAACTTAGCTGTTGAATTAAATAAAAAAGGTATTTTAGATGAATTCAATATTGAATTACTTGGAACAAATTTAAAAGCAATTGATGAAGCAGAAGATCGTGAAAAATTTAAAAAATTAATGGAAGATCTTAACGAACCAATACCACCTTCAAAGACAGTTAATACAGTTGAAGAGGCATTGTCTTTCGCAAAAGAAATTGGTTATCCTGTAATTGTTCGACCAGCATTTACAATGGGTGGAACTGGTGGAGGTATGTGTGATAATCCAGAACAATTAGAAAAAATTGCAAGTAATGGATTGGATTTATCTCCAGTTTCTCAATGTTTGATTGAAAAATCTATTGCTGGATTTAAAGAAATTGAGTTTGAAGTCATGCGTGATAAAAATAATAATGCAATGGTTGTATGTTCAATGGAAAATGTTGATCCAGTTGGAACACATACAGGAGATTCAATTGTTGTTTCTCCAACTCAGACATTATCTGATCGTGAATATCAAATGTTACGTGATTGTTCACTAAAATTAATCAGAGCATTAAAAATCGAAGGCGGATGTAATGTTCAATTAGCATTGAGTCCAAATAGTTATCAATATTATGTAATTGAAGTAAATCCTCGTGTTTCACGCTCATCTGCACTTGCATCTAAAGCTACTGGTTATCCAATTGCAAAATTAGCTGCTAAGATTGCTGTGGGCTTGACACTTGATGAAATTAAAAATCCTGTTACAAAAACAACTTTTGCTGAATTTGAACCTGCATTAGATTATGTTGTAACTAAAATTCCTCGCTTCCCATTTGATAAATTTAGAGATGCAAATCGTAATTTAGGAAGTCAAATGAAAGCAACTGGTGAAGTAATGGCAATTGGACGTAATTTAGAAGAATCAATCCAAAAAGCTGTACGTTCACTAGAAATTGACCAAACTGATTTGTTAGATTTCGATGATAGTTCAATCAGCGATGAAGAAGTGGAAAATCATCTTGTCAATATTCAAGATGATCGGATCTTCTATTTAGCTGAAGCATTTAGAAGAGGTTACTCTATTGAAGAAATTCATGAATTGACTCAAATTGATGGATATTTCCTAAGTATTATTCAGCATATTGTAGAGATTGAGAAAGATTTATTGAATAATTGCAAAAATGTTGAAAGCTTAAAGGATGCAAAAGAATATGGTTTTAGTGATTATACAATTGCGCGTCTTTGGAAAATGAAAGAATCTGAAGTACGAAAATTTAGAATTAAAAACCATATTGTCCCAGTTTACAAAATGGTAGATACATGTGCAGCAGAATTTGAATCACAAACACCATATTTTTATAGCACATATGAAGAAGAAAATGAAAGTATTAGAACTTCAAAAAAATCAGTTTTAGTAATAGGATCAGGTCCTATTAGAATCGGGCAAGGTGTTGAATTTGATTATGCAACCGTACACTGTGTAAAAGCCTTACAAAAAATGGGATATGAAGCATTAGTAATGAACTCTAATCCAGAAACTGTTTCTACGGATTACTCAATTTCAGATAAATTATACTTTGAACCTCTAACAATTGAAGATGTATTAAATGTAATTGATTTGGAAAAACCAGAAGGCGTTATTTTACAATTTGGTGGGCAAACTGCAATTAATTTAGCAGAGAAATTAAGTAATAATGGCGTCAAAGTCTTAGGAACAACTGTAGAAGATTTAAATCGAGCTGAAGACCGTGAATTATTTGATAAAGCAATTCAAAAATTAGATTTGAAACAACCAGAAGGTAGAACGGCAACGACTAATGATGAAGTTAAGTCAATTGCAAAGGAAATTGGTTATCCTGTTTTAGTACGTCCAAGTTACGTATTAGGTGGACGAGCAATGGAAATAATTTATTCTGAAAATGAATTAGATACATACTTAAAAGAACATCAAGTAGCTAATCAGTCTCATCCAATTTTAGTTGATGCATATTTAACAGGAAAAGAATGTGAAGTTGATGCAATTTGTGATGGAAAAGATATTTTAATCCCTGGAATTATGGAACATATTGAACAAGCAGGTATTCATTCTGGTGATTCAATGGCTGTATATCCTCCACAATCACTTTCATTTGAAATTCAACAATCAATTGTTGAAATTACAGAAAAACTTTCACTGGAATTAAATTGTATTGGAATGATGAATATCCAATTTATTATTCATAATGATCAAGTTTATGTTTTAGAAGTCAATCCACGTGCAAGCCGTACTGTTCCATTTTTGAGTAAAATTACAAATATTCCAATGACTCAAGTAGCAACAAAAGTTATGTTGGGTGAATCTCTTAAAGATCAAGGATATATTAGTGGATTAGCACCGATTAAAGAGAATGTTTATGTGAAAGCACCTGTATTTTCATTTAATAAGTTGACAGATGTAGATAGTTTACTTGGACCTGAAATGAAATCAACTGGTGAAGTAATGGGACAAGATAGAACATTTGAAAAAGCATTGTATAAAGCATTTGAAGCTGCAAATATGAAATTACCACTTAATGGAAAAGTATTATTTACAATTGATGATCATGATAAAAAAGATGCTTTACTCTTAGCTAAAAGATTTGAAAAAATTGGATATCAAATAATCGCAACTTCAGGTACTGCTAAATACTTTGAAGAAAATAAAATTCATGTTACTAAAGTAAATAAAATTCATGAAGATCATCCAAACTTGATTAATAAAATTCAAAATCAAGATATTAATTTAGTAATTAATACTATGGGGCATGATATTGAACACAACTCAGATGGATTTATAATTCGCCAAAGTACAATTCAACATAATATTCCATTAGTTACTGCTTTATCTACGGCAGATGCATTGTTAAAATCAATTGAAAATCGCGCTTTAAGTACAAGTGCATTATAGATAAAATAATTTTCATCAAGGAGGAATTTTAATGAATAACCGATTAGCAATTAAAATACCAGGACTTTCAATGAAAAATCCATTGATGCCAGCGAGTGGGACCTTTGGATTTGGCGATGTGGCTTTAGCAGAAAAATTTGATTTAAATAAGTTAGGGGCATTAGTAATTAAAACTACAACTCTTAATGAAAAAATAGGAAATCCAGATCCAAAAATTGCTGTTTTAGCAAATGGAGTTTTAAATTCTGTAGGGTTAAAAAATCCTGGTGTTGATGTTGTGATTAGTGAAAAAATTCCTGCTTTACGTGAGAAATATCCTGATTTACCAATTATGGGAAGTATTGGTGGAACAACTATTGATGATTATGTGGAAGTTGCTGATAAATTGGCATCAACAGGTCAACTAGATGCATTAGAATTAAATATTTCTTGTCCTAATGTCAGACAGGGAGGTATGGCATTTGGTACAAATTCAGAAATTGCTAAGCAAATTACAAAAGCAGTTAAACAAGTAACTGGTCAAATTCCAGTATATGTTAAGCTTTCTCCAAATGTTACAGATATAGTAGAAATTGCTAAAGCAGTTGAAAATGGTGGCGCAGATGGAATTTCGATGATTAATACAATTTTAGGAATGCATATAGATGTTAAAACGCGTAAGCCAGTTATTGGTAATAAAATGGGAGGATTTTCTGGTAGTTCAATTAAACCAATTGCTGTTAGAATGATTTACCAAGTTGCACATGCTGTTAATATTCCTATTATTGGAATGGGTGGTGTTGAAACCGTTGATGATGTTATTGAAATGTATTTAGCAGGGGCATCTGCAGTGGCAGTTGGATCAGCACATTTTAATGATGCTGAGATTATCCCTCATCTTGCTGAAAATTTAATTGCAAGAATGGACGAATTAAATATTGATAGCTTAGAAAGTTTGAGAAAGCAAGTTAAAAAGGAGTTTAATGATGAAAATTAATGAACCAATAATTGCATTAGATTTTCCAAATAAAGAAGATACATTTGCATTTTTAAATAAAT
This sequence comes from uncultured Ligilactobacillus sp., assembly GCA_944326135.1. GTDB lineage: Bacteria > Bacillota > Bacilli > Lactobacillales > Lactobacillaceae > Ligilactobacillus > Ligilactobacillus cholophilus. The sequence goes on from CALVCU010000018.1 coordinate 39,107, forward strand.
TTCCTACAGACCAACATTTATTTGTAAAGGTTGGCATGGAATTATTTTTTAGTGAAGGGCAAGATTTAATTCGAAAATTAAAAGATAGAGGATATTCTATCTTTTTAGATTTAAAATGCCATGATATTCCTCATACAGTAGAAAAAGCAATGACAGTCATTGGCAAACTTGATGTTGATTTAACAACAATACATGCGGCTGGTGGGTCAGAAATGATGAAAGCTGCAAAAGAAGGGATTTTAAATGGATGTAGCTCTAATAACCCTACAAAAATTTTAGCAGTGACACAATTAACTTCAATTACACCTAAGATGTTAAAGAATGAACAATTAGTTGATGTTCCATTAGAAAAGAGTGTAATAAATTATGCAAAATTAGCACAAAATAATGGTATTGATGGTGTTGTTTGTTCTGGAAATGAAGCAAATTTAATTTATAAAAATTGTGGAGAGGAATTTTTAAAAATAACTCCTGGAATTCGTTTGCTTGGAGAAGATGTAGGTGATCAAAAACGCGTTATGACACCACAGAAAGCAGCTGAACAACATTCAAATGGATTGGTTGTTGGGCGGTCAATTACTCAAGCTTCAAATGTGATTGAAGCTTATAAAACAGTAAAGAAACAATGGTTGGAGGGAAAATAATGAAAAAAATTGCAAAAGATTTATTAAAAATAGAAGCTGTAAAATTATCGCCTGAAAATCCATTTACTTGGGCAAGTGGAATTAAAAGTCCAATATATTGTGATAACCGATTAACTATTAGTTATCCAGAAATTAGAAAACAAATTGCAGATGGTTTAGCAAAAAAAATTATTGAAAAATTTCCAGATGTAGAGGTTATTGGTGGAGTTGCAACCGCTGGAATACCACATGCTACATTGGTTGCTGAAAAGTTAGGTCTACCATTGATTTATGTTCGTTCTAAGCCAAAAGATCATGGTCGAGGAAAACAAATTGAAGGTGTATTAAAACCTGGAGCAAAAACTGTTTTAATAGATGATTTGCTTTCTACTGGAGGTAGTGTATTAAAAGCAGTTGATGCTGCAAAAGGTGAGGGAGCAGATGTTATTGGTGTAGGAGCTATTTTTAGTTATGAATTACCTGCTGTATATCAAAACTTTGAAAAGAAGAATTTAGAATTCTTAACATTAACTAATTATTCAGAATTAATAGATCAGGCACTAGATATGAATTATATTACAGATTCTCAAGTAGAGATATTAAAAAAATGGCGTGAAGAACCTGAAGATTGGATTAATTAAATTTTTCTAAACTTTACCATTGTTTGACATATTGCTATAATTATTTTGTTTGAGTTTAATTTATGGAGGTTCGAATATGACTGAACACGGTGATTTGCACCACCATCATCATCGCCATCGTCATCACCATAAAGGTAAAAAGATGGGTTGGGGTAAAAAAATAGCTATAGTAATTGGTGTATTTTTATTAATTGATGCATTAGCGATTGCAAAGATGTACTATGATGCAAAAAATTCAATAGGAAATACATATCAAAGTGTCAAGAATGAACAGACTACAAAGTTAGATGGTAAACATCCATTTTCGATTTTGATATTAGGTTCTGATACAGGAGAATTCGGTAGAACATATCGTGGTCGTTCAGATACTATTATGGTTGCAGCAGTAAATAATAAAAAGACAACGTTGGTAAGTATTCCACGTGATACTAAAGTATCAATCGCAGGTCATGGAGATAATAATAAAATTAATGCGGCTTATTCATATGATGGTGTTAGTGGAGCCATTAATACGGTTGAGGATTATTTAAAAATTCCGATTAATTATTATATTGAAATCAATATGAAGGGATTAAAAGAATTATCTTCAGCAATTGGTCCTGTAAAAGTGGATAATGATTTAGATTTTACTAGTGATGGAATTCATTTTGAAAAAGGTGAAATTACTATTGATAGTAATAATATTTTAGCATATACTCGAATGCGTCATGAAGATCCACGAGGAGATTATGGACGCCAATTAAGACAGCGGCAAGTAGTTACAGCAATGTTACAGAAATTGGCTTCTGTTAATAGCATTCTTAAATATAAGAGCATTTTAAATGTTCTCTCAGCTAATATGAAAACTAATTTATCATTTGAGGATATGCAAAAAATCTTTATTAATTATCGTGGAGGAAAGAATATAACTCAACTTCAATTGCAAGGTCAAACGCAAGAAATTGATGGAGTTGATTATGAAGTAGTCCCAGAAAGTAATTTAACAAAAATTCAACAAGCACTTAAAAAAACGTTGAAATAAATAGGGGAAACTTAGCTTTATGCTAAGATCTTCTATTTTTTTGTTTTATTAATTAAAATTTTTAGAATTATATATGTATTTATAACTGTCAGTATGTTATAAAAGAATATGTATGCAAATACGTCCGGTATAAAAGTTAATAAACTTATTGAAAGGAATTCGAATATGAAGAATACAAAAGGAAGTTTTTTACCTTCTAAAGCCCTTGATTATTTTTTGCAACTTACAGAAACAATGAATTATACGCAAGCTGCTCAAATCTTAGGGATTTCCCAACCAGCACTTACACAACAAATAAAAAAGTTAGAGCATAGTGTAGGTGCACCATTATTTTATAATGTAGGGAAAAAGTTACATTTATCTGATGCAGGATATACTTTGCTTGATGCAACGCATCAAATTTATGAGACTGTAAGTAGCGCTACAGATCAAATTCAACGTTCAACTGAAATGAACCAGGGATCTATTGACATAGGAGTGCTTTCATCAATTGAAAATGACGTTTTCACTGATTTTGCAGTTAAATATTATCAAAAACATTCAGAGGTTAATATTTCATTTCATGTTTTAACGAGAAAAGAACTTTGGCAAAAATTAGAAGATAATCGAATTGATTTAGGAATAATGTATTTACCTGATTCAAGTATTAAGAATTGGAAGCCATATGAAAGTAAGAAAATTATAAGTGATGAGTTAAAATATCTACATCATAATGATAATTTAAAAAAATCAGTTAAAATTTCACTAAAGAAAACACTTAAAGATGACTGGGTTACATACCCTAAAGATTATTACTTGAGTAATATAATAAATGAATTTTATAAGAAACAAATGATAGATTCTCCTAATGAAGTTGCTCATTTTACTAAATCGGATTCGATTTACCGATTTGCAAGTGAAGTAGGTGTAAGTACTGCTTTACCTGCTTCATATGTTCAAGCAAATAATAATGGCATTAAAAAAATGCATACAGCTTCATTTGATCCCAAAATTCAATTTGAACTTTCATTTGTATATCGAAAAGGAAAAGAAAAAATTCCACGTATCGAAAATTTATTAAATGAATTTGATAACTATTTAGCAAAAAAAGATTACGTTTCACGCTTGACAGAGCTTAGTGAAAAGGCATAATCTTTTAATTAGATAAATTTTATAAAGGAGAGTTATTAATGAAAGAATTAATCTTTGGTCATAAAAATCCTGATACAGATGCAATTGTTGCAGCAAAAGAATATTCATATTTACAAAATAAATTAGGTGCTGATACAGAAGCAGTTGCGTTGGGTGAACCTAATGAAGAAACAAAGTTTGTTTTAGATTACTTTAATGAACCTTCTCCTCGTGTTATTAAAACAGCATCAAATGAGGTAGAAGCTGTTATGTTAGTTGATCATAACGAAAAACAACAAAGTGTTGATGATATTGATAAGGTTCAAGTTACACACGTTGTTGATCACCATAGAATTGCAAACTTTGAAACAGCAGCACCTTTATACTATCATGCAGAACCACTTGGATGCAGTAGTACAATTATTTTAAAAGAATATAAAGAACACAATATTGATGTTCCTAAAAATATTGCAGGGATGATGTTGTCAGCAATTATTTCAGATACTTTATTATTAAAGTCACCAACAACTACAGATGAAGACCGTGCTGCAGTTAAAGAATTAGCAGAAATTGCTGACGTTGATTATGAAAAATATGGATTAGAAATGTTAAAAGCTGGAACTAACTTATCTAGCAAATCTGATGATGTATTAATTTCACAAGATGCAAAATCATTTGATATGAATGGAACAACTGTACGTGTAGATCAAATTAATACAGTTGATTTGAAGGAAGTTTTCGATCGTGAAGATGGATTACGTGCAGCGATTGAAAAGCAAAACAAAGAAAATGGTTATGATCTATTCATTTTAATGGTTACAAATATTCTTAATTCTGATACTCGTTTATTGGTAATTGGTGAACCACAAGATGTTGTTGAAGATGCATTTGGTAAAAAACTTGAAGATAACAAAATGGACTTACCAGGTGTTGTTTCAAGAAAGAAACAAATTGTGCCTCCATTAGAAGAAGCATTTAAGAAGTAATTTATTTATTTTAAGCACTGACGTTGTCAGTGCTTATTTATTTTTTGTTTTTCTTTGACATTCATTATATTATTTATGATAAGTCTAATGTATATAATATTTTGAAGGTGAAGATATGTTATTAGCAATTTTACTTATTTCAATATTAACAATTTATTGTTTTAATACTGCTTTTTATGCAAAGCCAAATAGAATTGATGATATACATGATGTGCCAAATACTAATCAGTATAAACCTTATTATAATGAGATGATTAGTTTAATTGATAAATTAAATCAAGAGCCGTTTGAAGCAGTTTCTACTGTATCAGTAGATGGATTAACATTGCGAGGAAGATTATATATGAGAGATGAAAACGCTCCAATAGAAATTGCTTTTAATGGATATCGAACAACTGGGGTACATGATGCAGGTGGAATTTTTCAATTAGCACGAAAAGCAGGTCATAATATATTGATAGTAGATCAACGTGCAACTGGAAAAAGTGATGGGACTGTGATTTCATTTGGAATAAAAGAAAGATTTGATGTTTTATCATGGGTAAATTATATAAATCAACGCTTTGGAACTAAAATGAAAATTATATTGATTGGCGGTTCATTAGGGGGTGCAACAGTACTAATGGCTTCTAATTTGGACTTGCCAAGTAACGTAGTAGCTATAATTGCAGATAGTGCCTATACTTCACCTAAAGAGATAATAATAAAGGTTATTAAATCAATGTACTTGCCAGCAAACTTTATCTATACTTTTGTAAAATTTGCAGCTAAACTTTTAGGACATTTTAATCTTGAAGAAGCAACAGCATCTGATTCAGTTATGCATACGAATAAGCCAATATTGTTTATCCATGGAGGTAGTGATCATTATGTTCCATGTGAGATGGCAAAAGAAAATTTTCAAAAATGTAATTCAAAGAATAAACAATTATTGATAATTCCTGATGCTCCTCATGATATAAGTTTATTAACTGATTGGAATACATATCAAAATACAGTTTTTAATTTTTATAAACAACTTGGTATTATGGTTAAATAATTATATTGAGTAAAAAATAATTTAAATAATGATACTTTTTATTTTGCCAATATAGTATAATTAAAATCAGAAATTTATAATTGAGGGGATTTTCATAAAGTGAAAGTTATTACTTCTGTCAATAATTCACAGGTTAAAGCGTGGACGAAACTAAATACCAAAAAGGGCCGATTAAAGCAAGGAAAATATTTATTAGATGGCTGGCATTTAGTTAAAGAGGCAATTCGAACAAATGCTTCAATTGAAACAATTATGGTTGATCCTAATTTTAAACATATGCAAGAGATAACAGTTCCAGAGGGCACTGATATGATTCAAATAACTGATAATGTAGTTAAGCATTTAAGTGACACAAAGCATCCTCAAGGAATTTTTGCGGTGGTTCGTATTGAAATGCAGCAGGATGTTCAACCTGAAAATGCTACTGGAGCATGGTTATTTATGGATAATGTTCAGGATCCTGGAAACATTGGAACAATGGTTAGAACTGCAGATGCTGCCGGATTTACTGGTATTGTTTTTGGGAATGGAACAACTGATATATATAATTCAAAGATTGTACGTTCAATGCAGGGAAGTCAATTTCATTTAAAAATGGTTTCAGCTCCATTAGATCCATGGATTGATGCATTTAAAGAACAAAAAAAACCAGTATTTGGAACAGAACTAAATCCTAAAGCTCGTCCATATAATGAAGTAGGAAAACATTCTGATTTTGCGTTAATCATGGGAAATGAAGGCAACGGAATGCAAAAAGATTTACTTTCAAAGACATCATTGAATTTATATATTCCAATTGTTGGTAAGGCAGAATCATTAAATGTTGCAGTAGCAGCTGGAATTTTAATGTTCCAATTAAAAAATTAATTTAATTATTTTTTATGATAGAATTACTTGATTTTTGATGTAAAGCTCTATATTATAAACGCTAGAAAGAAATTTAATAAAAGACAGTGAGGCTTATATGAAAGAAAATGAATGGCGTAATGATTGTGAATACATGAGTTATGTGGGAAATTTACTATTAAAGCCAGAAGTTCAAAAGTTGTCTGAATATCAGCAGCATCATTATGAAAGCAGATTAGATCATGTAATTAATGTATCCTATACTTCATATAAGATTGCTAAAAAATTACATCTTGATGCACGTGCAGTTGCAAGAGCTGGACTTTTGCATGATCTGTTTTATTATGACTGGCGAGATACAAAGTTTGATTTAGGAACTCATGCATGGATTCATCCAAGAGTTGCTGTAAGAAATGCAGAGAAGATAACGACTTTGAGCCCTAAAGAAAAAGACATCATTATCAAGCATATGTGGGGAGCAACAATTGTTCCTCCTAAATATCCAGAGGGTTATATCGTAACAGTAGTTGATAAAATTTCGGCGGTTGAAGAGTATAGTCATCATCTGCTTGATCGGGCAGAAAAAGTAATGCATGTTCATGAATAAAATAATTTAATTATCTTAATTTAAGACTGCGATTTAATCACAGTCTTGTTTTGTGTAAAGGGTGATTTTAGCATGACAAATATCAGTAATGAAGAATTTAAAATATGTCCTAAATTTAGTAAAACTTTTAGCATTTTAGGACGAAAGTGGAATGGCTTAATTATTGAAGTTTTGCTTAAAGAAGGACCTCAACGATTTAAAGATATTGCATTAAAAGTTTCTAAATGTAGTGATAGAGTTTTAGTAGAACGTTTAAAAGAATTAGAAAATGAAAATATAGTAAAAAAAATAGCTTTTGATTCTTGTCACAATATGTACCAATTGACTGAACGAGGTAAAGACTTGAAAATTGTGATGGAAGCTATTCATTTGTGGGCAGATAAATGGTGCAATGCAGATAATGCAAAATCATAAATAAACTTGACGTTTGTTGTTTAAAAAGTTAAAATTCTATATTAGGAAAAGCGTAGACGGAAAATAGTAAGTCAGAAATTAACTTTTAGTGAGAGCCTGATAGTGAAAAGGGCTTAGTTGATATTGACTGAATTCACTTCCTGAGTGATTACTGGGAAATTATCGAAAGTAATCCGGTATTAGGCCGTTATCTAATTAAGTGTTGTTTATGTAATTATAAACAAAATAAGGGTGGTACCGCGAAGACCTCGTCCCTTTTGGGATTGAGGTCTTTTTTTACGCAATTAATTAATGTGAAGGGAATGAAATAAATGAGTTTACAAACACGACTAACTGAATTACGAGATCAGGGATTAAAAGATATTCAAAGTGCAGAAAACTCAGAAATGATTAATGACATTCGGGTTAAACTTTTAGGGAAAAAGGGATCTATTACTGAAGTATTACGCGGAATGCGTGAATTAGATAAAGAAGAACGTCCTAAAGTAGGTGCATTAGCAAATAAAATTCGTGATGAACTTAGCAATGCAATTGTAACTCGTCAAAATGAAATAGAAGCTGAAAAGATTGCCAAGAAATTAGAAAAAGAAAAAATTGATGTTACACTTCCTGGTGTACCAGTCAAAGAAGGACAAGCTCATGTTTTAGCTCAAATTATTGATGAAATTGAAAAACTATTTTTGGGATTAGGTTTTCAAATAATTGAGGGACCAGAAGTTGAAGAAGATCACTATAATTTTGAAATGCTAAACTTGCCGCCTGATCATCCAGCAAGAGATATGCAAGATACATTTTACATTACAGATAAAACATTAATGAGAACGCAGACATCACCTGTTCAGGCACGTACATTAGAAAAACATGATTTTTCAAAGGGACCACTTAAAATGATTTCTCCAGGAAAAGTTTATCGTCGTGATACAGATGATGCAACTCATTCACATCAATTTCATCAAGTAGAAGGTTTAGTAGTTGGTGAAAATATTTCTATGGCTGATTTAAAAGGTACTCTAGAATTAGTTGCTAAAACAATTTTTGGTGAAGATCGTGACATCCGTTTGCGTCCAAGTTATTTTCCATTTACAGAACCATCAGCTGAAGTAGATGTTTCATGTTTTAAGTGTGGTGGCAAAGGTTGCCAAGTATGTAAGCAAAGTGGATGGATTGAAGTATTAGGTGCAGGAATGGTTCATCCAAATGTATTACAAATGGCTGGAGTTGATCCGGATGTATATGGAGGATTTGCTTTTGGATTAGGGCCAGACCGTTTTGCAATGCTTAAATATGGTGTAGATGATATTCGTGAATTTTATTTAAATGATTTAAGATTCTTAAATCAATTCTCTCAAAAGGGATAGGAGGTAATTATAGTGAAAGTTTCAACAAAATGGCTTAATGAATATGTAAAAGTTGATGATATTAAACCAGTAGACTTAGGCGAAAAAATTGAAAGAACTGCGGTTGAAGTTGATGATGTTAGTCGACGTGAAGATGGGCAAAAGAAAATTGTTGTTGGTCACATTTTAGAATGTGTTCCTCATCCTAATTCTGATCATCTTCATATTTGTCAAGTTGACGTTGGAGAAGAAGAACCTTATCAAATAGTTTGTGGTGCTCCAAATGTTAAAAAGGGGCAAAATGTAATTGTAGCTTTACCTAATTCATGGATTGCTGGACACGTGAAAATTAAAAAGGGAAAGATGCGTGGCGAAATTTCAATGGGAATGATTTGTGGATTACAAGAAATTGGTTTTCCAGATAAAATTGTTCCAGAAGAATTTTCTGATGGAATTTATGTTTTACCAGAGACTGCAATTCCGGGTGATTCAATCTTTGATTATTTAGGGATGAATGAAGATGTTATTGATATTGATATAACTCCAAATAGAGGAGATATGTTAAGTATGCGTGGAGTAGCTTATGAAGTTGCTGCAATTTACAACCGTAATGTAAAGTTTCCAACTCCACAAGTACAAGAAGATGCTGACTTACACATTGAAGATTATTTAACTTTAGATGCTACATCAAATGATTTGGTATCACCATATAAAGTTAGAATGGTAAAAAACGTTAAAGTTAAGCCAAGTCCATTATGGCTACAAAGACGTCTCTGGAATGCTGGAATTAAACCAGTAAATAATGTTGTTGATGTTACTAATTATGTTTTAATGGATTATGGTCAACCAATTGAAGCTTATGATTTTGATAAATTAAAAGATAAAGAAATCAAAATTAGATATGCTTCAAATGGAGAAAAATTAACAACTATAAATGAAGATAAAATAGAGCTTAAAGAATCAGATGTAGTTGTTACAGTTAATGATGAACCAATTTCTTTAGCTGGTATCATTGGTGGACAAGAAACTAGTGTAACTGAAATGACTCAAAATGTTGTTTTATGTGCTGCAAAATATAATCCATCACTTGTAAGAAAAACTGCTCGTCGTGAAAATATACATTCAGAGTCTTCACAAAGATTTGAACGTGGTATTAACATTCAAACAATTCAAGAAGCAATTGATTATGCCGTTATGTTAGTTTCAGATTTATGTGAAGGGGATATTATTTCTGATACGTTAGAAATAAATCAAGAACAGGAAAAAAATGTAAATATTGAAATTACATCAGAACGAATTAATAAAGTTTTAGGTACATCATTATGTGATGAAGAAATTATTGATATTTTTGAACGTTTAGGTTTTAAAACATCAAAAGATGAACTAGGAACGCTAATTGTCAATGTTCCATCTAGAAGATGGGATATTCAAATTCCAGCAGATTTGATAGAAGAAGTAGCCCGGATTTATGGATATGACAATATACCTACTACATTACCTATAATGCCATTAACAGAAGGACATTATACTAAATCTCAAAAAATTATTAGGTCAGCTAGAAAGTTATTAGAAAGTTCAGGATTAACTCAAGCAATTTCATATGGATTAACAACTGAAACAAAGGCAAAACGATTTGTGTTAGCTGAATCCGAAACTACACAATTAGATTTCCCAATGAGTTCAGATCATACGACTTTGAGAATGAATCTAATTAGCGGATTATTAGATGACGTTGCATATAATCAAGCTCGAAAAGTGAATAATGTAGCACTTTATGAACAAGGAAGGGTATTTATACGCAATAAAGATCAAGAACGACCTGAAGATATTGAATATATTGCAGGTGCATTAAGCGGATTATTCCACGAAGCAACTTGGCATGATGATAAAAAAGTTGTTGATTTTTATCTTGTAAAAGGGATTGTGCAACATTTATTAAATTCATTAGGAATTACTCAAAATATTTCATACATTGCAACAGATGAATTTGAAGAAATGCATCCAGGACGTACAGCAAAAATATTTATTAATAATGAATTTATTGGATTGATTGGTGAAGTTCATCCAAACTTATTAAAAGAATTAAAAATTAAAACAACTTATATATTTGAATTGGATTTACAAAAAATAATTGAATTACCAAAAGATAATGAAATTTATATTCCAATTTCTAAATATCCTGAAATAAAACGTGATATGGCATTACTAGTACCAAATAACATCACAAATGAACAAATTGTAAAAACAATTAAGAAAAATGGCGGTCAATACTTAGTTGATGTAAAATTATTTGATTTATATCAAGGTAAGAACATTGACGATGGTTTCAAATCTCTTGCATATACACTAGTATATTCAGATAATTCTGGAACACTTAATGATGAAAAAGTAAATGATGCTTTTAATAAAGTTACTGATAAATTAAAAGAAGAATTAAATATCAAGGTGCGTTAAAATTACTATATTAATATTCTATAAATATTTCTTTTAAATTAAATTTTATAATGAAATATTTATTGAGATTTAGTAAAATAATAACGAATCTTGGGGAGGGGAATACTCTTGATTCAAAATAAAAAAAATAAAAAAGTATCATCAACTCCATCAGGTACAAATTCAACTTGCAAAAGTTCTCATGTTGCAAAAAATTCAGCTGCTCAAAAAATTATACATTGGACAGTTGGACTATTAATAGTTGTTTTTCTTTTCTTTTGCTTTTTGGGATATAGATTTGTACAGAAATCACTTAAGCCATTAGATCCTAACTCAAATCAATCAATAGAAGTTAAGATTCCAATTGGAAGTACTAATAAAGAGATTGGTGATATTTTACAAAAGAAACATGTTATACGCAGCGGTTTTGTATTTAATTATTATGTTAAATCAAAGCGCTTAGGTGCATTTAAAGCCGGATATTATAATTTTAAACCTTCAATGTCTCTAATGCAGATTTCAAAAACGTTACAGAAGGGTGGGTCAAGCACGCCTATTGATTCTGGAAAAGTTGTAGTTAGAGAAGGCGTCACAATAGAACAAATTGGTGATGAAATTCAAAAAAATACAAAATTTAAAAAGAGTGATTTTTTAAATTTAATGAAAAATCAGGATTTTTTGAATAAATTAAAAGATAAATATCCAGATTTATTATCATCTGCAATAGGTGCAAAAGATGTAAAATATCAACTTGAAGGATATTTATATCCTGCAACGTATGGTATAAATAGACATGAAACATTAGAGCAATTAGTTGAAAATATGGTAAAAAAAGAAAATCAAGAATTGAAGCCATATTATAAAAAAATTAAAGAAGAAAATATGACGGTCCAACAAGCATTGACATTAGCTTCAATTGTTGAAGGAGAAGGAACAACGCAAGAAAGCCGTTATATTATCGCAGGAATTTTTGAAAATCGATTGCAAAAAAATATGAAACTTCAAACAGACGTTGCGGTAACCTATGCATTAGGTAAACATAAACAAAACATTTCTTATAAAGATTTAGAAGTGGATTCACCATATAATCTTTATAAGAATAATGGATTAGGACCTGGTCCATGTAATAATCCACCAATCTCTGCTTTAAAAGCAGTTCTTAATCCTAAAGATCGAGATAAAGGATACTTATATTTTGTTGCAAATATGAAGACGGGTAAAATTTATTATTCGAAAACATATGAAGAACACCAGCAAAATGTTGAAAAAGTTCAAAAAGATAATGAATACAAAAAATAAAGAACCGAGGAATTTATAATGTCAGAAAATAAAAAAAATCATCGTCCTGTAATTATTGGTGTAACTGGTGGTTCAGGAAGTGGTAAAACAACTGTATCAAATGCAATCTTGGAACAATTACATGGACATTCTTTGGCAATGATTCAAGAAGATGCATATTATAAAAAACAAGATGATGTTCCATTTGATCAACGTGAAAAAGTAAACTACGATCATCCTAATGCGTTTGATACAGATTTATTAGTTGATCAATTAAAAGAATTATTACAATGGAAACCAATTGATATCCCAGTTTATGATTATACGATTCACACACGTAGCGACCAAGTTATTCATCAAGAACCAAAAGATGTTATCTTGGTTGAAGGTATTTTAGTATTAAATGATCCAAGACTACGTGATTTAATGGATATTAAAATTTTTGTTGATACAGATGATGACATCCGTATTATTCGTAGAATTCAACGTGATATTGAAGAACGTGGCCGCTCATTACAATCTGTAATTGATCAATATTTGGCAACAGTTAAACCAATGTATCATCAATTTATTGAACCATCAAAACGTTATGCTGACATTATTGTTCCAGAAGGTGGAGAAAATCAAGTTGCTATTGATTTATTAGTAACAAAAATTCGTGATATTATTCAAAAAAATGAATTGTAATTAATTATATTTAGGAGGAAAATTAATGGCAGAAGAAAAAACTTTTCCGATGACTGCAGAAGGAAAAAAGAAATTAGAAGAAGAATTAGAAGAATTAAAAACAAATAAAAGAGCAGAAATAATTGAACGTATTAAAATTGCAAGATCATTTGGTGATTTATCTGAAAATTCTGAATATGAGTCTGCAAAAGATGAACAATCATTTGTAGAGGGTAGAATTAAAGAAATTTCTAATATGCTTAACCATGCTGAAATCATTGATAATGAAAATGTAGATTCAGACGAGGTTTCAGTAGGGAAAACAGTTACATTTCAAGAAGATGGTGAAGAAGCTGAAACTTATCAAATTGTTGGTGCGGCTGAAGCAGATCCATTTAACGGTAAGATATCAAATGAATCACCAATTGCACAAGGATTGGTAGGTCATAAAAAGGGTGAAAAGGTAAGTATTACAACACCTGGTGGAGATATGATTGTAAAAATTATTAGTGTTAAATAATTTAATATCTCAGTATAAAAGACTTGATTGTTATAACAATCAAGTCTTTTTAATTTTTATTATAAAAAAAAACACAGTTTCAAAACTGTGTTTTTAAATATTTTAGTACCAACCAAATGTTTCCCAATGTTCTTTGGCATTTTGCCAAGAACCATAACGACTTGCAACATATTGTCCAGCAACATAATCTTGGTTTTCTTCAGAATAATCACCATTTAAGTAACTTTCACTTAATTGATATTTACCAATGTATTGTCCATTACGAGCTGAATAGTCTCCACCAGATTCACGGGATACAATCCAAGCACGAGCTTCTTCTTCAGATGAAGATAAATTACTTGATGAACGTGAAGTAGATTGTTGGTTTGATGAATTTGATTCAGTTTGAGTTTGTTGAGCAGCAGCTTCTTGAGCTTGCTTTTGTTGTTCAGCTTCAGCGGCAGCTTGTTGAGCAGCAGCTTCTTGAGCTTGTTTTTGTTGTTCAGCTTCTGATGCAG
>CALVCU010000019.1 GCA_944326135.1 uncultured Ligilactobacillus sp.
TTAAACTGCTTGATTTTGAAGAACTAGAACTTTTCTTTGAGCTACTATCGCTTTTAACTTTTTCAGATTTAACGCTACTATGTTTTTCTGAATGATTATCTTGATTACCACATCCAGCTAAACTCAAGCTTAAAAAAAGTGCACTGCAGACTAATGCTAATTTTTTCATATTAATTCCTCCAAATATTATGTAATGCACTTACTTCCTTCTTTTTTCAGCTTTTACTGTTATCAAGGTATTGGACATAGTAAATTAACTATTTTTCATACTTTTAATAACATTATCAAATAAATATCCTGGAACATTAAATACTTGCATGAATGTAACAGGATTACTTTCATATCCCATATCTTTAAATATTGGTAATAATAATTTAATTGCTCCTAAATTTGCTTCACGTTCCATTCGTTCTTGTGATGAATATGATGCATGATAAAAAGCCATTTCACAATCATCGTGATTTTGAATGTGTGCAATTTCGTGAGCAAGTTGAAAAGCAAGTTCATTTGGATTATGCCAATTAGTATTCATCACAATTTTATTATATGTGGCCGAAGCGCAGGGCGGAGTATATTCATTTAATGGCAACCAACCGACCTTAATGTCTAAATCATTAGCTTTTTGTTTTAAAATTGGTAATGGATTCATATATAAACCGTCCTTTCTGTTGTATAATTAAGTCATCAAATAAAAAGATAGGAGTTGCTACTTATGTTAAGCAAAAAAGAACAACAAAATTTAATTCAACTTTCCACACATCAAATGGACGAAATTGAAAAACTCAAACGTGAAAATGAAACATTAAAACAAATTCAAGAACCTACGCCACGCAAATTAGAAATAAAAAAAGTAATTGAAGTTACTGAAGTAATAGGTTCAGGAACAAAAGAAGACCCAGTACGTGAGATAACAAGTTTGTATGACATTAAAAATTGTAGATTAATTGCTTCTTATGATCACACTACAGAATAAAGTAAGTTTTGGCTATTCTATTTTTTCTTTTCATTTCTTTGCTGTCTCATATCCTCAATATCAGCGATATTAGATTTCAATTCAATATAATTTATAAAGCATTTTATATATTGTTTGATATCATTAATATCTTTATTAGGCCATTCTTTTACATAATGTGTTTCATCATTGGCTATCCAAACAGCGCCTTCAGCCAACTTTTTTAATGTATTATCCTCAATAAAGTCATTGATAACTTTTGAAAGGAAATATTTTTTAATATCTTCTTTACTTTTAGGATTATTCTTTATAGCGTAATCTTTAATTAAGAATTCAATAGCTTTTCGAAGTCCCATACCAGCTAATTCATCAAGATTAAGTTTTTCTGCCTGAAGAGCTTGAGTGTAAATTTTTACAAACTTAGGAGATACTGAATTTATAATTTCTGGAAGTTCTACATTTACAGTTGGCATTCGTATTTCAAAATATACATCTTTAAGAATTTGTGGTCTGTATTGATTATCAGGATAAACTTCAAATATATTAGTATACAGATGTCTACATTTTGTACATCTTGCAATGAAAGATACTTGATATATATCAGAACTGATAGCTGATTTTTTTATAATGGGAACATCAGAAATTATTGCATTGCTAAGTATTATTGGACACATGTTATGTTCACACATAGGACAATATTCTGGAACATCAACTAGCATATGGCATTCCTTAATATGAGCATTTCCATTAATATAAATATTTTCTTCCATTAATTTCTTCTCCTTATTCTTTACCTCTCATAAATCTTTTAATCATTTCCAAATCTTCCTTAGGTATTTTGCGTCCTTCGTATGTAAAGATGGCGTCTTCGTCTGCTAGGTCAACAGTGTGTTTATGAGAAGGATTTTCTTTTCCAAGTAAATAATCAACTGAAACTCCTAATACATCAGCAACTTTTTTTAAACTTTCAGTATTAGGGTCTTTGGTTTTCCATCCATAAATAACATTTTTTCCTAATTTTGCCTTCTCATTTAATTCCAATAAACTCATTTTTCTTTTTTTAGCAATTTTTTTAATACGCTCAAATGTTGTCATATCAATGATTCCACCTTTTTACAAAAAATTTATTTTAGTTTTTAGCCTAAAAACACTTTACAAATTAAGCTCATGAGCGTAATATAATAAACGTAAACAAGTTAATGATTAATAGCAGAGCTAAATAAAAAGCGTAACGTCAGCTAAAACGTTATTTTTTATAAATATAGTTTAGTCTTAAAGCTAAAATAAGTCAACAAGTTTACGAACATAAAGCAAAAGAGGTGACAAAACTTGCCAGAAGTTGAAGAAAAATTAGTTAAGCAAATGACCGAAACAGAAATGACAATTAAAAAGGCGTTGCTTGAACGTGGTTGGAAGCAACAAGACCTAGTAGATTTGTTAAAAATCCATAAATCTATCATCAGTCGAGCAATTCATGGTGACATGGCACCAAATTGTCGGCGTGCTAGAAAGAAAATCTATAAAGTGTTGGGAATTAAGTAAGGAGGTTATAAAAATGAACAATCAGTTTCAAATTAATTTAAGTATTTCGATAAATGTTAATGAAAATGAATCAGAAGAGGAAATTAAAAAAATAATTTCTTTATTAAAAAATAAGCATGTATCTGATTTGAACTTGCAAGTTTCTAAAATAAAAAAGCCCCTATAATTAAAGGACTTTTTAGAACTAAATAATTAATTCGTTTCGCTAATGTGTTTATAAAAAATATCAAAAGCCTTGGTTACATCATCAGGAGTAATGACATATTTATTACCACCGCCATTAATTCCCGCCATTTTATTTGTAACAGCGTGATAAGGATTTTTGATATTTGAAAGAGCTGTTATATAGCTACATGCTAATTCAACAGCAAGTTCTTTATTATTTTTACACATTAGAATCACCTCCTTTCAAAAGGAGATAACTAAATTATAACAGAGGGAGCATTTAAAAATGAGTAGAAATTGGTTAAACAAGCAAGAATTTATGAATAAATATGGTTACGAAGAGTCCACATTTATTCGTAGAAGAGAAGAGTGTTTATCTAGTCCATATCGAAAAGCATTCATTCAGCCTACTAAATATGAATTATGGATAGATGAAGATATTTATCAAGAATTCTTAATTTTTAAATCAGAAAAAAGATTTAAAGCAAAAGTAAAAAATGCACGATATACCAATTAGAAAGGAACAATGGAAATGTTAGAGAAAATTTCAGATGCAATGAGATATGTTGAAAGTTTTTTGTTTTTTGCAACTTTTATTGTCGGATTAATTTCTTCAAGAACAGTTGGAATGATTTGGCTTTCGTTTCTGATTATTCTTCTAATTCATTGGTTAATTGACAAAGATTATGCAGAAGAATGGGTTGAATATATTTTTGGAAAATAAAAAAACCGAGTAATAAATACTCGATTGGAAACTGATAAACAGGGATGATTATATCATGAAAGATTTTATCGAACAATTACAAATTGAATATCAAGCAATTATTGATAAACCAATTTTATTAGTCACAGAAACTGATTTTAAAAATTATTATGAAGCAGTTGCAAAAATTGGTTCTGAAATTATTGATAAGGCTAATCGAATGACAAATTACGAAAGATACATTCGTAATACTTTAAGTGCATTAGAAGACTTAAAAGATAAAAAAGTATTGTTAACAGGATTAAAAAATACCACAGACGATGCAGATGAATTGATGATCATCGATAAATTGATAAAAGGTCTTGAAAAATAAAAAGTCGGCACTATGCCGACGGAAAGGAATCTAAAAATCGATAAATATTTAAAATACTAACTATTGTTATTTTAACATTACTAACAATAGTTAGTCTAGTGATTATCAATGATTTAGATTCCATGAGTTTATTGAGAAAGAAGAATAAGACAATGGATATTGAAATCAAAAATTTATGTAGTGAATATAATTCAGATACTCATGAAACTATTTATAAATGGCTATCAATAGAAGAAATGAAAGCATTAGAAACATATGATTATATTTTTGTAAAAATTGCTCATATTTTTAATAAACAAAAATTAGCAAAAGCTATTGAACAAGCAAATGAATTTGAAGAACAAAAAATAATGGAGGAATTTTAAAATGACAAATCAAATCGCATTAATTCAAAAAGATATTACAGATCAAGTAAGCTCAAAAATTAACGAATTAGAAAGTACAGGATTACAGTTACCTAAACATTATAATGCACAGAATGCTTTAAAATCAGCATTTTTCACACTAAGTGGAACTCAAACAAGAAATGGTGAATCTGTATTAGTTGCATGCGATAAAGCATCAATCGCAAATACTTTATTAGATATGGTAACTCAAGGATTAAGTCCTGCTAAAAACCAATGTTATTTCATTCCATATGGAAACAAACTACAAATGCAACGTTCATATTTTGGGACAGTCGCAGTTTTGAAACGATTAAATGATATTGATGATGTCAAAGCCGAAGTAATCCATGAAGGTGATGATTTTGAGATTGGCACAAATGACAATATGGAAACTATTGTATCAAAATTCAATCCTAAATTTGAAAATCTTGATAATGATTTGATCGGTGCATTTGCAATTATTAAGCGTAAAGATGGGCAACTTGATTATACTGTAATGACTAAAAAACAAATTGATCAAAGTTGGTCGCAAACACGTCAAAAAGATAATAAGGTTCAAAAGAATTTTAGTGATGAAATGGCAAAAAGAACGGTATTAAATAGGGCTGCGAAAATGTATATCAATACATCTGATGATAGTGATTTATTAACGGATGCAATTAATCGGACAACAAGCAATGAATTTGAGAATAAGGAATTAGGTCGTAAAGATGTAACGCCTAAAGAAAAGGAAAAACAAGCTCAAGATTTGGTAGAACAAGCATTAAAATCAGAACAAACACAAGATGAAAAACAAGAACAGACACAACATGAAGAAGTTTCAGAAAAGGAGGAACAAGCTAATGAACAAGGAGAATTACTCGACCATTGGGGAGATCCAACTGACGCAAAGTAATTATTATACTCATGAAACAGATAAACAATACATGTCAGTTTCATTATTCAAAGACTTCCTTAAATGTGAAGCCTGTGCATTAGCAAAATTGAATGATGAGTGGCAACCAAAAGAAGATAAAACCGCTTTGTTAGTTGGAAACTATATTCACTCATATTTTGAGAGTGAAGAAAGTCATCAAAAATTTATTGATGAAAATAAAGGCACTATGATGTCAAGCAGAGGAGCATCAAAAGGCAAACTAAAAGCTCCATATAAGATTGCTGATGAAATGATTGAATCGTTGGAAAATGAAAAATTATTTGAATCATTTTATAAACCAGGTGAAAAAGAGGTTATCGTAACTGGAAAAATTGGTGGTTATCCGTGGAAAGGAAAAATTGATAGTTTGCGAAAAGTACAAGGCTTTTTCTGCGATTTAAAAACTACGCGTGATATTCATCAAAAAATTTGGAATGAAGATACACGACAGAAAGAAAATTTCATTAAAGCATATGGTTATTATTATCAAATGGCTGTATATACTGAACTAATCAGGCAGACGTTCAATATTGACTGTCAACCATTTATCTTTGCAGTATCAAAACAAACTCCGCCAGATAAAGCATTAATCGATTTTAATTCTGATGAAGCACAGGAATTAATGGATGAAGCATTGCAAAATATCATTGAAAAACAACCGCACATTTGGAATGTGATTGCTGGTAAAGAAATGCCTAAAAGATGTGAGCAGTGTGAATATTGTCGAGCAACAAAACATATTTTAAAACTTACTCACGCTAATGAGGTATAGAAATGTTTGGAAAGCTCGAAAAAATTCAAGGTAATCAAATTTTAATAACACTTGATGAAAAGATTGACATGTATAAGGTTCAAAGATTGTCAGATGGAAAAAAGCCAACCGTAGAAGTCGATATTTCAGATGAACGAAGAATTACACCAGACCAAAGAAAAAAGATTTATGCGTTGATTAATGACCTTTGTGAGTACACAGGAGATGTTCCAGAATACTGGAAAGAAAAATTTAAGTTCATGGTTGAAACAATTTTTAAAATAGATGATTTCAGTTTGAGTAATTGCTCGATGACAGTTGGTAATTACATGATTTTAGTAATTTTAGAATTTCTGTTTCAACATGATATTCCATTTAAAACTAAGGTTTGGGATAGCATACCTGATGATTTTCCAAAACAAGCACTAGCATTAAAACAAAAACGATGTGTTATTTGTGGACGAAAAGCTGATATAGATCACTTTGATACTGTGGGAATGGGAAGAAATCGAGAAAAAATAGTTCATGTTGGAATGCATATTATGACGCTTTGCAGAGCTCACCACAATGAAAGACATAATATAGGTGTTTTGGATTTTATACAAAAATATCATTTGAAACCAATTAAAGTAACGCCAGAAATAGCAAAGAGATTTCATCTAGGGAGGATTAATGATGAAACGACTTAGAGAATTAATAAAAGAAAAAGATGGCACTAACATTGCATTTAGTAAGAATATTGGAATACATGCAAATACAATTGCACAATACTGTACCGGTAAAAGAACTCCGAGATTAAAAGATATTATCAAAATAGCTGATTACTTTAATGTTTCAATTGATTACTTGATTGGAAGGAGTGACAAAAGATGATTCTAAACAGATTGCAAGAGATGAGAGAACGAAATGATCTTACAGAAAAGGAAGTCGCTAAGAAAATATATGTTAGTCCACAATCATATAGTGGTTATGAAAAACAATATAGGACACCATCATTAGAAACATGTTTCTTATTAGCAAAATTATTTAATTGTAAAATTGAAGATTTGTTTTGGGAGATGTAAGTAATGAGTAATTTATTAATTTCAGAGCCACCTTTACAAGTCTTGCCAAGTCTAGCTTGTAAGATAGGGCTTAATGAAGCACTTGTACTTCAACAATTTCATTACTGGCTACAACGTTCAAATAATATTAAAGATGGATATAAATGGATATATAATTCAATAACAAATTGGACAAAGCAGTTTCCTTTTTGGAGTAGAGAAACTGTTAAAAGAACAATTAATAGTCTAGAAAAAAATGAATACTTAATTTCTGCAAACTATAATAAGGCAAAATTTGATAAGACTAAGTGGTATCGAATTAATTATGAAAAATTAGATACATGTGTGACCCAACGATTGGGTCAAAATGACCTAACGATTGGAACAAATTGTACCAATGCAATGAAACAAAATGATCTAACCAATACCAATAGACTACCAGAGATTACATCAGAGAATACTAACAACAATAAGGACAAAAAATTAAGCACATCATCTTTAGAAGAGAAAGATAATAAGTTAGGTTGTTACGTTACTGACTTCTATGAAAAAAATATTGGTTTCTTAGCACCAACACTTAGAGAAGATATTGAATATGAAATTGAAGAATGGAATCAAATTAATTCTGAAGAATCAGAAAAAATAATTATTGAAGCACTTAAAAATGCAATAGGTGCACAAGCATCAAATAAATGGAAATATGCAAGAACGATTCTAAATTCATGGAAAGAGAAAAATATCAAATCATTATCAGATATAGAAGCAGATGATATTGAGCATCGAAAAAAGATGGAACTTAAATATGGAAAAAAGAAAAGCTATATGAGAAAGCCAAGAGAAGAAAAGATGCCATATTGGTTTGATGATAAAAATAATAATCAAGTTGAAAAAGATCAAGAGAGTAAAAAAGAAACTAGGGCTGAAATAAATAAGCTAATGGAAAAAATAAATGGAGATGGTAGCAATGAATAAACTTGATATTTCAATGATAGATATAGAAAATGCAAAAGCAAATGATGATAAGTATGGATTAGTTTGTGAATTGTTTTCAATGGCAGAGGCATGCGTTGGTCAAGCGTGTGAAATAGTTAAAAGTGAAATAACTAAAAAGAATACAAAAGTGGAATTTAAGGAAATGGCAAAAGATTTGAAAAAGTTTCTTAAAGAAACTGGAGATTTTGCAACTGATCACATTCCATATTATTAATCTAGTACGGTCAAGGCGGTTCAACTCCGCCACTAGATTTTCGGTTCTGCCATACCGATTACAAATATAAAGCTGTGTTATTGACATATTTCTCCTAAATAAATGGCAGAGTCTAGACAGAGTGTTTAATCAGCGTGCAAGTCGCTGACTAGGCTTTAAGGTGTAGTTACCTTGTTGAAGTTGGCGTAATTCAACGAAAAACAATCAAAATATAGAAAGAAGGAAACTCCTTTATTTACACTATTTAATCGCTTACGCTTTTTAAAGGATAACGTCCTGATTGTGAGTGCCAATCCAAACGTTAATTTAACAAATAGAAAGAAGGAAAACTTCCACCAATTTTTTCATTGTACATGCACTCAATCCGTTTTATTAATATATCCAATATTTAATTTTTACAGGCTTGACAATTTTCGCTGGTTG
>CALVCU010000020.1 GCA_944326135.1 uncultured Ligilactobacillus sp.
CATGAAACGCAATTAAAAACTAAATTCTTAATAAACGTTGATGTTACGCGGTTTATTAAACAATATGAAAAGAAATAAAATGTTAAGCTAAGCTCCCCATAGGGTCCCAAGGCTTTAAAATTGTAGGTTTTTCATTTAAGATTTTTTGTAGTTCTTTTGGAAGGTACTTTTTGTTTACAACAATTTGATAACAAAATTCTTCCATCCAACTGTCACTCATTACGAAAAAGCCTTTTTCACCAACTTTTTCGCCCCAAGAATTTTCGACTTTCCATTTTGTAGGTTGGTCATTAACTAAATCTACACCAGTAAGAACCATTGCGTGTGTCATTAAACTTTCACAATAATCTAAACGTTCAGCTTTTGACATTGAAAAGTCAATATCAAAAAGTTCATCTTGATGGTACAATTCTGGATCCATAATACCTTCCTTGCGATCTGATTCTTGTCCAACATCTGATCCAAACCAGACACTTTGACCATTCTTTAATTGTTCGATTGCAACTTTTCGGAAAGTATTCATATCAACATTCAAATGTCTTACTTCTCGACCACCTAGAACGTTTCCAAGCATTTCAACGGTATACATGTGATTGAATGGCTTGTCTTTAGTAGGAGCGTTGATAATTGAAACATAATCATCTAAATTCCAACCAACATATTTGTTGAAAAATTCTTGTGGTGTAATATTTTGAATACTATGATATTGATTATCCTTATCATAGTATTCAAAATTAAATTCATTGACTGGTTCTCCAAATGAATATGCAAGCATACGATATACTTCTGTTAACATTTCTTGTTTGACTCTTCTAACTTCAGTCATATCAGTATTAGCATGAATTAACTCTCTAAGCTTAACTGCATCTTTACGTAACTTTAAATTTAATTGTTTATTTATCTCAGTTGAATTTGAAGAGTTAAATGTTTCTGGCATAACAGATTTAGGAACTACACCATATTTTTGGATTAGAGCAACGATCATATCCCATTGACCACCATCTTGTTGAGGGGTTTGCAATAACCAACTTACTTTACGATCAGATGTTTCTAAATCTGCAGTTGCAATGATATTTTCGTAAAAATAATTTGATTTTTCTAACTTATCCCAGAAAAATGTATAGTTTTGCGATAATTCAAAATCATCGCGCATATTTAATTTTTCACGCATAGAATGACGCATAGTATTTAAAGCGGCAAACATCCAGCAACGGCCAGATCTTTTTTGATCTGCTACTTTTCCAGTTTCTAAATTAATAGAAAAAACCGGATCCATATTAATTTCTGAACGATAATCTTTGCATACATTTAAAATACCATTTTTAGTTACGGCGCGTTCAGAAATTTCATGTCCTTTAAGATCATCTAAGTTTGATTGAAAATTTTTTAATTGTTCTAAACTAATTTCCTTTTTCATAATAAAGCACCTTCAATTAACGTTTTACAGGAATAATTTCTGGCCCGTTTTCACGACCAACGATGACAGTATTTACCATATCTAGGAAGAGACCTTGTTCTACAACTCCTACTTGATTAATTAGATATTCTGCAAGTGAATGTGGCTCATCAATTTCATGTAAATATAAATCGATGACATAATTATTTGAATCAGTACGTACTAATTCATTTGTTTGTGCATCTCTTCTAAATTTGGGATTTAATCCCTTTTTTTCAAAACGCTCAAAAACTTTTTGACTTCCATATGGAATTACTTCAACTGGCAATGGAAATGAACCTAATTTAGGTGAAAGTTTAGTTTCATCTACAATCCACATTACCTTATCAGAATTTATAGCAACAATTTTTTCAAAGAGCAATGCAGCGCCGCCACCTTTAATTCCTTGAAAGTCAGAACTAATTTCATCAGCACCATCAATTGTTAAATCAATATGATCCACTTCATCAACAGATTTTAATGGAATCCCTAACTTACGTGCCTGTTCAGCAGTTCTATCTGAAGTAGTCACACCGATAATATCTAATCCTTCCTCTTTAACACGTTTACCTAAAGCATCTACCATATAACGAACGGTTGTACCTGTTCCTAAACCTAAAATCATGTGATCTTCAACGAATTCAACTGATTTTTCACCAACTAATTTTTTTAATTGATTTTGATCCATTATATTTCCTCCTTTAGTGTATAAAAATCATAGGAGAGTAATCTCTTATATTTTGCTGTACATCTAATTAAATTTTATCATACTGAAAGAAATAAAGTTATTAAAAAAAAAACTTTAATGTTATGATATATTAAATGGCAAAAAGAAAGAGGATAATAAAATATGAATCGTGGATTTGAAATTGTATCGAAATATAAAAATGAAAATTTAATTCTCCCTAAGAGACAAACAAAAAATGCGGCAGGATATGATTTTTGTGCTTCACAAGACTTTGTTCTTCCAAGTATTTGGAAACTTAACTTTGTGAAAATTTTTAAAGCATTGCGTAACCAGAAAGAATTAACTAATCAAGACTATGAAGATGCAACTCAAGTACTAAAACCTTATTTAGTTCCAACTGGAATTAAAGCATATATGAAAGATAATGAATTTTTAATGCTTGCAAATCGCTCAAGTGCACCATTAAAACGTGGTTTGATTTTACCAAATGGTGTTGGAATTGTGGATGCAGATTATTATAATAATCCATCAAATGAAGGCGAAATTTTCTTTCAATTAGTTAATTTTGGTGTTAAAGATTATACAATTAAAAAAGGAGAAAGAATTGGTCAGGGAATTTTCCTTCCATTTCTAACTGCAGATGATGAGGATGCACCTATTACTGAAAGAGTAGGCGGTTTTGGTTCATCAGGAAAGTAAGGATTTAAAATGGCAAAAACAAAAACACAGTATGTCTGTCAGGAATGTGGTTATGTTTCACCAAGATATTTAGGAAGATGTCCTAATTGTGGTGCATGGAATACATTAGTGGAAGAAATTAAAGAACAGGCAAGTACATTGAAACAAAAGGCACGAGTATCTTTTTCTGGTAATGAGATTAAACCTAAACTTATTGGTGAGGTCTCAACTAATGAAACACCAAGAGTAAAAACAAATTATGAAGAGTTTAATCGTGTTTTAGGAGGAGGAATTGTTCCAGGATCGTTAGTATTAATTGGAGGAGATCCTGGGATTGGAAAATCGACTTTACTATTACAAGTATCTGGCCAATTAGCGCAAAAACAGACGGTTCTTTATATTTCTGGAGAAGAAAGTGCAATGCAAATTAAGTTGCGTGCTAATCGTCTAGGTGTAGGAAATAATAATTTTTATTTATATCCTGAAACTAATATGGATCGTATTAGACAAAATATTGAAGAATTAAAACCAGACTACGTCATTATTGATTCAGTACAAACAATGCAGGAACCAGAAATGACATCAGCAGTAGGTAGTGTTGCTCAAATTCGTGAAGTTACTTCTGATTTGATGAAAATTGCTAAAACTAATGGAATTACTGTTTTTGTTGTTGGACATGTAACCAAGGGTGGCGCAATTGCTGGACCAAAAATTTTAGAACATATGGTAGATACTGTTTTATATTTTGAAGGCGATCAGCATCGTGCATATAGAATTTTACGAGCAGTAAAAAATCGTTTCGGTTCAACAAATGAAATTGGTATCTTCGAGATGAAACAGGGCGGATTAGCAGAGGTCGATAATCCATCTGAGGTTTTCTTAGAAGAACGGTTAAAGGGTGCGACAGGATCCTCTGTTGTTGTATCATTGGAAGGTACACGTCCGATTTTAGTTGAAATACAAGCTTTAGTAACACCTACAGCATTCGGTAATGCTAAACGTACTACAACTGGTTTAGATCATAACCGTGTAGCATTAATAATGGCTGTTTTAGAAAAAAGGGCTGGATTATTATTACAAAACCAAGATGCATATTTAAAAGCAGCTGGTGGAGTAAAGTTAGATGAACCAGCAATTGATTTATCCATTGCTATAAGCATTGTTTCAAGTTATCGTGATGCAGAAACTGCACCAACAGATTGTTTTATAGGTGAATTAGGACTTACTGGCGAAGTACGTCGAGTTAATCGAATTGAGCAAAGAGTTGCAGAAGCAGCTAAACTTGGATTCAAACGTGTATTTATTCCTAAGAATAATCTTGATGGGTGGAAGATTCCACAAAACATTCAAGTAATTGGAGTACAAACATTATCAGAAACTTTAAAATATGTTTTTAATTAGAAAAGAAGTGATAGAATGCGGAAAAAATTAATTCATATTGTGCTGATTGTACTTGGAATAGGAGCGGGTTATTCTTTCTTACCTATTTTTTGGTCATTAATACATTTTTCTAATCCTTGGATAACAAACCCACTAACGAATATGATTATTGGAATGGTTATTTTTACAATTATTTCATTTTTAATTGCAGATATACTTGATCAGTTTATTCAAAAAATTGAAAAGTTATTACTTAGACAAAAAACTGAAAATTTATTATCTGAGGTAGTTGCAATTATCTTGGCTTTAATACTGGGATTTTTAGTGACTACACCTTTAACGAGAGCACATTCAATTTTTGTAAATACCTTTTTACCAATTGTATTATTACTGATTTTTGGTTATTTAGGATTTGTAGTAGGAAGATCACGTACTCGTGAATTTAGAGGATTATTTAAGCGTAAAAAAGAAAACTCCAAGGGAACAATTTTAGAAAGAAAAGCTGGCCAAAATTTCTATCATTATAAATTATTAGATACAAATATTTTAATTGATGGTCGAATTTATGATTTGGCAAAAACTGGTTTTTTGGAAGGAACCTTAGTTGTGCCCAATTTTGTTTTGTACGAATTACAATATATTGCTGATTCCGGAGATAGTATTAAACGAGTACGTGGAAGACGAGGCTTAGATATATTAAATAAATTACGTGAAGAAAAAATAGTGCCTATTGAAATGTATGATGGGGATTTTGATGATATTCAAGAGGTAGATAGTAAATTAATTAAATTAGCTAAATTAATAGATGCTGAAATTGTAACGAATGATTATAATTTAAATAAAGTAAGTGAGTTTCAAAATGTCCGTGTTTTAAATATTAATCAGCTTGCAAAATCACTTAAGCCACGTGTAATTCCTGGTGAAAAATTGCGTGTTACTATCATAAAAAATGGAACAGAACGACAACAAGGGGTAGCATATCTTGATGATGGGACTATGATTGTTGTTGAGGATGGAAAATACTTTATGAATAAGACAGTTGATGTGGAAGTTACTAGCGCTCTTCAAACGGACGCTGGAAGAATGATTTTTGCAAAATTAGCTCATTCTAGTCGAGAGATTAAAGAAAAAAATTAATATTTGTTAATAGAAACATTTATTTTTTAATAGAATCAGTGTAAAATTAATTAATAGTATATAAAGATTTGAATTTATAATCTAAAAGGAAGAGGCGTTAAAATGGCTAAACAAAAAGTCAGAGTGCGTTATGCACCAAGTCCAACAGGGCACTTGCATATTGGTAATGCCCGGACTGCATTATTTAATTACTTATTTGCTCGTCATAATAAGGGTAAATTTATTTTAAGAATTGAAGATACAGATACTAAACGGAATGTTGCTGATGGTGAAAAGAGTCAAATGGATAATTTGGCTTGGCTAGGAATTGACTGGGATGAAGGCCCAGATAAACCAGGTAAATATGGCCCATATCGTCAATCTGAACGTAAAGAAATATATACTCCTTTAATTAAGGAATTATTAGAAAAAGGATTAGCATATGAATCATATATGACAGAAGAAGAACTTGAAAAGCAACGTGAAGACCAAAAAGCACGCGGTGAAGCTCCTCGTTACGTATATGAATATGAAGGTATGACAGAAGAACAGATTAAAGAAAAGCAGGAAGAAGCTCGTGCTAATGGTATTAAACCTGTTATTCGTATTCGAGTACCACACAATAAAACATATGAATGGGATGACATTGTAAAGGGACATATCAGTTTTAATTCTGACACTATTGGTGGAGACTTTGTTATTCAAAAACGTGATGGAATGCCAACATATAATTTTGCTGTGGTAGTAGATGATCATATGATGGAAATTTCACATGTATTACGTGGAGATGACCATGTTGCAAATACTCCAAAACAACTTGTAGTTTATGAAGCATTTGGATGGCAACCACCAGAATTTGGACATATGTCATTAATTATTAATTCAGAAACTGGTAAGAAATTAAGTAAACGTGATGAAACAATTTTACAATTTATTGAACAATATCGTTCATTAGGATACTTACCTGATGCAATGTTTAACTTTATTACACTATTAGGTTGGTCCCCAGTTGGAGAATCAGAAATCTTTAATAAACGAGAATTTATTAAGATGTTTGATCCTAACAGATTAAGTAAATCCCCAGCTGCTTTTGATGAAAAGAAACTAGAATGGATCAACAATCAATATATCAAAAATGCAGATGATGATATGATTACTGATTCAGCATTGAAACAATTAATTAATGCTGAAAAAGTTCAACAAAATCCAGATGCAAAAACAATTGAATGGGCAAGACAATTAATTCGTTTATACAAACAACAAATGTCATACACACATCAAATTGTTGAAATGGCAGATGTATTCTTTAGTGAACCAGAAAAATTATCTGATGCAGCTAAAGAAGAATTAGCTAATGAAACAGCTCCTGTTGTATTAAATGAATTTGCTAAGCGAGTAGCAGAATTACCTATTTTTGATGCTACTGAAATTCAAGCAACAATTAAAGCTATTCAAAAAGATACAAAAATTAAGGGCCGCGCTTTATATATGCCAATTAGAATTGCTACAACACGTGCAATGCATGGACCAGATTTAGCACCATCAATTGAATTGTTAGGTCGCGAAAAAGCATTAGAACATTTAAAACAAACATTGAAAGAAATTGGTAAGTAATTTTTACAATCATAATTTTAATGTGAACTAAATAAAATGAGGAAGAGGCTGCTACTTAATAGTTACAGCCTCTTTGTGTAATAGGAGAGCAATATGCAAATTTATAATACATTAACTAATCGCAAAGAGGATTTTAAACCAATTCATAAAGGTAAAGTAATGATGTATGTATGTGGTCCTACTGTATATAATTACATTCATATAGGAAATGCAAGAAGTGCAGTTGCTTTTGATACTGTTAGACGTTATTTAGAATATCGTGGGTATGAAGTGACTTACGTTTCTAACTTTACTGATGTTGATGATAAGATTATTAAAGCAAGCAATGAAACAAATGTTGAAGTTCATGAATTAACTGATAACTTTATTAACGCTTTTTATGAAGATACAGATGCATTAAATATAAAAAGAGCGACATATAATCCTAAAGTTACGGAAAATATGGAAGATATTATTAATTTTGTTACTGATTTAATTAATAAAGGCTATGCATATGTTGTAGATGGAAATGTTTTTTACAAAACACGAAAATTTAAAAATTATGGCGAATTATCTGGACAATCGATCAATGATTTAGAACAAGGTGCTAGTGAAAGAATTACAAGTGAAGAACAGGCAAAAAAAGCTGATCCTCTTGATTTTGTATTATGGAAAAAAGCTAAACCAAATGAAATTTCTTGGGATTCACCTTGGGGAAAGGGTCGACCAGGATGGCATATTGAATGTTCTGTGATGGCTACTAAATATTTAGCGGATACAATTGATATTCATGCGGGGGGAATTGATCTTGAATTCCCACACCATGAAAACGAAATTGCTCAAAGTGAGACTAAAACGGGGCAAAAATTTGCAAATTATTGGATGCATAATGGCTTTGTAACTATTGGAAAAGAAAACGAAAAGATGAGTAAGTCATTAGGGAATTTTATTACCGTTCATGACTTATTAAAAAAAGTTGACCCACAAGTAATTCGTTTCTTTATGTCAACAACACATTATCGACGCCCAATCCAATATACAGAAGAAAATTTAGCAGATGCAAAAACTAATTTAGAAAAATTAATTACTGCTTATCGTAATTTGGATTATCGTTTAAATGATGCAGGAAAAGTAGAATCATCAGAAGAAAAAAAGGCATTTGAAAAATTAATTAACCAATATGTTGAAGCAATGGATGATGATTTTAATGTTCAAAATGCGATGAGTTCGTTATATGAAATGGCTAAATTAATGAATATATATGCGCAAAAAGATCAAATTGATCATGAAGTTGGTCAATTCATGGTTAATGAATTTGAAAAATTAATTGGTGTTATAGGAATTAAAATACCTAAAAAAGAATTATTAGATTCTGAAATTGAAGCAATGATAGAAAAGCGCAATCAAGCGCGTGCTGATAAAAATTATGAATTGAGTGATGAGATTCGTGATTCTCTAAAACAACAAGGTATTATTTTAGAGGATACTGCTCAAGGTACTAGATGGAGAAGAGACTAATGATTGCAGATTATAATCAAATGAACGGAATTGCTTTAGCATATATTGGTGATGCAATTTATGAAGTATATGTACGACAACATTTATTACAAAAGGGTTTTACTAAACCAACCAAATTACATCATTTAGCAACTAGATACGTTTCAGCTAAAGCACAGGCATTTTTAGTAAATGAGATGGAAAAAGCTGATTTTTTAAGTCAAGATGAATTAGAATATTTCCGACGTGGTAGAAATGCTAAAAGTCATACATCTGCTAAAAATACTTCAGTAATGACTTATCGAATTTCTACTGGATTTGAAGCATTGTTTGGCTATTTATATCTTAGTGAGCAAAATGAACGGTTAACAGAATTAGCTAATTGGTGTATTGCAAAGATTGAGGAGGGAAATTTGCATGGAAAAGCAATTAAATAATGAAACAATAATTGGAAGACATCCTGCAATTGCGGCTTTAAAGTCTAATCAAACGATTAATAAAGTTTTTGTCCAAGCCAATTCTAATTCTGATGCAATTGCTGAGATTGTAACAAAAGCTAGAAAAAAGGGGATAATTGTTTCCCAAGTTCCTAAAAGTAAATTGGATCAAATGTGTGATAATCAAAATCATCAAGGAGTTGTTTTAAAAGTTGCTGCATTTGAATATGCAACATTAGATGACTTATTTTTGAGAGCAAAATCTAAGAATGAGGATCCGCTATTTTTAATTTTAGATGGGATAGAAGATCCGCATAATTTAGGATCTATCTTAAGAACTGCGGATGCAGTTGGAATTCATGGAATTATTATTCCTAAAAGAAGGGCAGTACAGCTAACAGCAACAGTAGCTAAAACTTCAACAGGGGCAATTGAATACGTACCAGTGGTTCGTGTAACTAATTTGGTACAGACTGTAAAACAATTAAAAGAAAAAGGCTTATGGGTTTTTGGTACTGATATGAAAGGTACAGATTTTCGTAAATGGAATGCTAAAGGGCCTACAGCAATGGTTATTGGTAATGAAGGTAAGGGAATTTCACCATTACTAAAGAAAGAATGTGATGAAATGCTTACTATTCCAATGGTAGGTCATGTACAAAGTTTAAACGCAAGTGTTGCTGCTAGTCTATTAATGTATCAAGCCTTTACCTCTCGAGGAGTATAAACGACTATGAAAAAACGAATTTTAATCGTTGATGCATACAATATGATTGGTAATTGGCCAGAACTAAAACGATTAAAAAAGGCAAATAGACTTGAGGATGCACGAAATCAACTATTAAGAGTACTTTCAAACTATTACAAGCAAATACAAATGGAAATTATCGTTGTTTTTGATGCGATGTACGTTTCAGGACAATCACAAAAATATGAACAGTATAATTTGAAAATTGTTTGGACAGATGAAGGTCAAACGGCAGATAGTTATATAGAATCACTTGCAGGAGAATTGCTTAATCCATTAACTATAGTAACAGTTGCAACAAGTGATCAAGCAGAACAATGGACCATTTTTTCACAAGGTGCTTTACGTAAACCTGCATGGGAACTTTATCAAGATATTAAAAATGCTAGAATACAAGTTACTCAAGCAACTAAAAAGTATCAATTACAAGGGACTATAAAAAGGAGATCTCCTTGGGACAATACACAGTTGAGTAAACTTGCGGAATTGCGAGATAATTTGTCACAGGAATCTTGACATTTATATTAGATTAATTGTATATTTACCTTTAGGTTTTAGAAGGAGAAAAGATATGTCTGCAAAACGAAAAATTGCATTAGCATGTTCTGAATGTGGTTCTCGAAATTATACAATCACAGAGAATCCTAATCGAACAGAAAGACTTGAAGTAAAAAAATTCTGTAAATATTGTAATAAGCATACTATTCATCGAGAAACAAAGTAAAAGGGAGTGGAGATAGTGAGATTTATTAAAGAAGTAATTCAAACAATGAAAGACACAACTTGGGAAACAGCAAAAGAAACGCGTAAGGATACCTCAACAGTTGTTGTAATGTCACTAGCATTAGTAGCTTTCTTTGCGATTGTAGACGCATGTATTCAAGGTTTAATCGCCTTAATCTAGTCAAAAAATGAAAATTCTGTTATACTACAGATAACTGAAAAGCTTCGCAGTGCGGAGTTTTTTTATTTTACATCAATGAAGGGATTTTTTATGTCAGAAACAATGGAAAAGAAATGGTATGTGTTACATACATACTCTGGATATGAAAATAAAGTTAAAGAAAATCTTTTATCACGAGCTCAATCAATGGGAATGGAAGATTATATTTTTCGTGTAGTTGTACCTGAAGAAGAAAAGCATGAAACAACTAAAACAGGAAAAGAAAAAATTGAAAAATTAAAAACTTTTCCTGGATATGTTTTAGTTGAAATGGTTATGACAGATCAATCATGGTATGTTGTTCGTAATACACCTGGAGTTACTGGATTTGTCGGTTCTCACGGTTCAGGAAGTAAACCAGCTCCTTTATTAGACTCAGAAATTAATAATATTTTACGTCAATTAGGAATTAGTACACATGAAAATAATTTTAAAGTTAATGTTGGTGATTCAGTTTCAATTATTGACGGACCATTTAAAGGTCAAGTAGTTAAAGTTACTGATGTTGATGGCGAGCATCAAAAAATTAAGGGAAACATCTTGATGATGGGCCACGAAACAAATGTTGAAGTGGACTTTGATCAAGTAGATAGTTTAGTTTAATATGAATAAGTATTCAATAGCAGCTCTGTTTACAGCGCTGCTATTCGCATATCGAAGCCATTATTCATCAGCAAATAAAGGAAAGCAAAATTTTGAAATCAAAGAACCAACATTATTTATACATGGATATGCAGGAAACTATTTTTCATTTGTACGTATGATTAAAAGATTCGAAAGAAAAAAATGGGGGAAAAAGAATTGTACAATTATAGTATCTCCTAAAGGAAAACTTTTAATAAAAGGGGAACCTAAGTCATTAATTCAGGTTTTATTTTTAGAAAATCGTGATATTGTTGATCATCAAGTTAATTGGATTTGGAAGATTTTGAATATTTTGAAAAATAAATATGGAATTTCCTCAGTTAATATAGTTGCTCATTCAATGGGATGCATTTCTATATTGAAGTATCTAAACCAATTTGCATATAATTCAATTAATGCACACATTTCAAAAGTTGTAACAATGGGGGCACCGTTTAATGATGTTGAGGTTGGTAAGAGAACACCTTATATTGAAAATCATCGTTTAACAAATGATGGGCCAGTTAAAATGTCTCCATTATATAAATGGATGAGAAAAAATAATATAGGGATTCCATTAGAAACCGAATTTCTAAATATTGCTGGTAATTTGCAAAATGGAACTAAATCTGATGGTCAAGTATCTGTCAATTCGGTACTATCATTACGTTATCTTTTAAGAGATGCAACTAGACAGTATCATGAATTTATCGTTTATGGAAAACATGCAGCACATAGTTTGTTACATGAAAATGAAGATATAGATAATAAAATTGAAGAATTCTTGCGTTGATAGTTGATACTTTAATAGCTGTGCAGATATAAATTATTTATTAATAAAAGATTAAAGTATGAGGTGATGATTTGAATACTATTGCAATTATTATTGGGTTAGGACCATTAATAGGATGGGGAATTTATCCTACTATAGCATCAAAATTTGGTGGGAAACCTGTAAATCAAATTTTAGGATCTACGATTGGAACATTGATTTTTGCAATTGTTTTTAACCAGGTTTTAAACCTAGGTTTTCCTAGTGGAAGAAATTTAGTATTTTCAATTATTTCAGGCATTGGATGGGCTATTGCTCAGATTATTACATTTTATTCCTTCACTTTGATTGGATCTTCAAGAGCAATGCCGATTACAACTGCATTTCAACTTTTAGGGGCTTCTTTATGGGGCGTAATAGCTTTAGGAGATTGGCCTACACTTATGGACAAAGTTGTTGGATTTATTGCTTTAGTTATAATTATTATTGGAGCATGGATGACAGTTTGGAGTGAGAAGAAAACTAAAGAGTCACGCGGAAATTTAAAAAAAGCAATTTTAATTTTATTAATTGGAGAAATTGGATACTGGGCTTATTCAGCTGCGCCGCAAGCAACATCAATTACTGGAAAACAAGCCTTTTTACCACAGGCAATAGGAATGGTAATTGTAGGAATATTATATGGTGTAATTAAATCTGTTAGATCAAATGAAAAATCACCATTTTCGCAAACTGTAACATATAAACAAATTATATCTGGTTTCTTTTTTGCTTTTGCTGCGTTAACGTATTTGATTTCCGCACAACCTAATATGTATGGACTAGCAACAGGATTCATTTTATCACAGACATCTGTTGTATTAGCTACATTAACGGGAATTTGGTTCTTAGGACAGAAAAAAACAATTAAAGAAATGTGGATCACAGTATTAGGATTAATTTTAATAATTGGAGCAGCAGCAGTTACAGTAATTGTATAAAATAATTATATATAGGATAATGTTCCCCTTGTATAATACATTTTTTTATGCTATATTATGTGAGTATGTTTTAGACATATTTAGTGGGAGGTCAAATTTAGATGACCAGCCGAACCACAAACACGGAAAGAGGAGGTTTTTACCGTGGCAAAGAACGTAGTAAACGTTGTTAAATTACAAATTCCTGCTGGAAAAGCAACTCCAGCTCCTCCTGTAGGTCCAGCTTTAGGACAAGCAGGTATCAATATTATGGGATTTACAAAGGAATTTAATGCTCGTACAGCTGATCAAGCTGGTATGATTATTCCTGTTGTAATTAATGTATATGAAGATCGTTCATTCGATTTCATTACAAAGACACCACCTGCTTCAGTTTTACTTAAGAAGGCTGCTGGTGTAGAAAAAGGCTCAGGCGAACCTAACACAAACAAAGTCGCAACAGTGACAAAAGCACAAGTTAAGGAAATCGCTGAGACAAAAATGCAAGATCTAAACGCTGCAGATGTTGAAGCTGCTATGCGCATGATTGAAGGTACTGCACGAAGCATGGGCTTTGTTGTTGAAGACTAATTAAGCACTTGTTTCCCAGGCGGACACTTTATGAAAGTAAAGATGTCAAGTGGGAGGTTTATCCGATGACCACATTTTGCAAGGAGGAAAATCACTAATGGCTAAAAAGAAAAGCAAAAAATATTTAGAAGCTGCAAAGCAAGTTGATAAGAATAAGAGTTACACAGCTGAAGAAGCTCTTAAGTTAGTAAAAGACATTGACTTTGCAAATTTTGACGCAACAGTTGAAGCTGCATTTAACTTAAATGTAGATACAAAACAAGCAGACCAACAATTACGTGGCGCTATGGTTTTACCTAATGGTACAGGTAAAGACCAACGTGTTATCGTATTTGCAAAGGGTCCTAAAGCTCAAGAAGCTAAAGATGCCGGTGCAGATGTTGTTGGTGATGATGACTTAGTACAACGCATTCAAGACGGTTGGTTAGACTTTGATGTTGCAATCGCAACACCAGATATGATGGCTCAAGTTGGTCGCTTAGGTCGTGTACTTGGACCTAAAGGTTTAATGCCAAACCCTAAGACTGGTACAGTAACAATGGATGTTAAGAAAGCTGTTACTGATGCTAAGTCAGGTCAAGTTACATACCGTACTGATCGTGATGGTAACGTTCATGTACCAGTTGGTAAGGTATCATTTGATGTAGATGCATTAGTTGGTAACTTTGAAGCAATTTATGAAGTTATTGCTAAAGCACGTCCAGCTGCTGTTAAGGGTACTTACATCAAGCACTTATCAGTTGCATCAACATTTGGCCCAAGTGTAACAATCGATATTAATTCACTTTAATATTGACTCACTTGTGAGCAATATGTTAAACTATTAAAGTTATAAATAGTTCTACCTAAGACTCAGGTGGCGCACGCCTTAATTTACCTGCCGAGGAGAATACGGTTCTTTCTCTATGTCTTAGTGTAGACATAGAGTTTTTTTAACTCTAATTTTACATTAGGAGGTGAAATTATGAGTAAGGAAATTATCGCTAAGAAAGCTGCAATTGTTGATGAAGTTGCTGAAAAATTAGACAGTTCAGTTGCTAACGTAGTAGTTGACTATCGTGGCCTAACTGTTGAAGAAGTAACAGATTTACGTAAACAATTGCGTGAAGCAGGCGTAGAAATGCGAGTTATCAAAAATACTTATTTAAAACGTGCAGCTGCTAAAGCTGGTATCGAAGGTATGGATGATGTATTTGTAGGACCTACAGCTGTTGCATTTTCAGAAGAAGAAGATGTTACAGCACCTGCTCGTATCTTAGTTAAATTTGCTGAAGATCATGAAGCTCTTGAAGTTAAGGGTGGTATGATTGAAGGTAAAGTAGCATCACTTGATGAAATTAATGCATTATCAAAACTTCCAGATCGCGACGGATTACTTTCAATGTTGCTATCTGTATTACAAGCACCAGTTCGCAATGTTGCATACGCAGTTAAGGCTGTTGCTGAAAGTAAGGAAGAAGATGCTGAATAAAAGCATCATTAACTATTAAATAGAATTTAAATATTTCGGAGGAAAATAAAATGGCATTAGATACAGAAAAGATTATTGCTGACTTAAAAGAAGCTAGCATTCTTGAATTAAACGATTTAGTAAAAGCTATCGAAGATGAATTTGGCGTTTCAGCTGCAGCTCCAGTTGCTGCAGCAGGTGCAGCAGGTGCAGATGGCGCTGCTGAAAAATCAGAATTTGACGTTGAATTAACAGACGCAGGTTCAGCTAAGGTTAAAGTTATTAAAGCTGTTAAGGACATCACAGGTCTTGGCTTGAAAGATGCTAAGGGCTTAGTTGACAACGCTCCTTCAGTAATTAAAGAAGGCGTTGCTAAGGACGAAGCTGAAGATATGAAGGCTAAACTTGAAGAAGTTGGCGCTAAGATCACTCTTAAATAATTAGTTGATTTAGCTATATCTAAAAAAAGACTATGACAATTGTCATAGTCTTTTTTTATTACGTAATTATCAAATTTAAATTATTATACCTTTTATGATATTGAATATTATATTATTATAAAATATGTATTTAAATAATTTAGAATTATATTAGGAGGATATTAATGTATAAGGGGCTAACACGAATAAAAGAATTTTATAATAAACATGCAGTTTTATTAAAAATGATTTTTATTTTTTCTGTACTACTTTTTGTATTTACAGAATTAGGGAAAATTTTTCATCAATTAAATTGGCACCAAGTTGGGGTGGCTCTCTCTGATCAATCTCCTATAGTAATTTTAGTGATGCTAATATGTGGTATTATTGCTGTTTGTCCAATGTTGATTTATGATTTTGTAATTGTAAAATTTTTACCTGGAAATTTTTCTAAAAAATATATTGCTAGAAGTGGATGGGTGACAAATACATTTACAAATATTGCGGGATTTGGAGGATTATTAGGTGCTACTCTTCGTGCTAGTTTTTATAAGAAGGGTGCAAATAGAAAACAAATTTTATATGCAATTTCTAAAATTGCTTTATTTCTATTAGCAGGATTGTCAATCCTTTGTTGGGTTTCACTAATAATGATGTTTATTTTACCATCAGAAAATGGTTTTCATAAATATTCGATTTGGTTGCTCGGTGGGGGAGCATATTTTCCAATTTTGTTTTTAGTAACAAAATTTAAAAATAACAGCTTTTTTAAAGACTTAACATGGAAGCGAGAGTTTGCATTAATTCTAGGCTCAACAATTGAATGGGCTTGTGCAGCATTATTTTTTATGATTATTGGTTGGTTAATGCAAGTTCATATCCATCTAATTGATGTAATTCCCTTATATATTATTGCCGAAATTTTAGGAATAATATCAATGGTTCCAGGTGGATTAGGATCATTTGATGTTTTTATGATTTTGGAATTAACAAAACTGGGAGTTTCAAGTGAAATTGCGGTTGTTTGGATTTTATTTTTCCGCTTATTCTATTACGTTGTTCCATTTTTAATTGGAAGTGTGTTTTTTGTTCATGATATGGGACATCAAATTAATGAAAGTTTAGATGGTATTCCACAAACAATTGTACAAAAAGTAGCCCATGGTTTAGTAACGCTTTTTATGTATTTTTCAGGAATTTTTATGTTATTAGAATCTGCAATTCCTAATTTTACATTTTCTAATTCTATACTTGCACGGCTTGTTTCATATACATTTTTCTTCCTAAATCAAATGACAAATATAATTTTTGCCTTTTTATTATTAGGAATGGCACGTGCAATTCAATTAAAGCAAAAAAAAGCTTTTATTCCAACAATTATAATTTTAGGAGTTGGAGTAATTAACACTCTTTGGAAAGAATATACGCCTACTTTAGCAGTCTTTCTTGTATTTGTAATGATTTGTATTGTATTTTCGCGAAAAGAACTGTATCGCGAAAAAATGCAATTTTCGTTTGAAAGTATTTTATTAAATATGTTGATGTTTGGTGGAGCATTTTTGTTATATATGCTTGTAGGATTATTAAATCGTCCAACAAATCATCATCATATACCTAGTGGACTTCTATTTCCTGATCAACAAGTTTGGTTATATGGGTTGATTGGAATGATTATCGCAGGAATTATTCTAGTAGTAATGATGCATTATTTTACAAAGGGAAAAGATCCATTTATAAATCAAAAATTTCCGGAAAAACGTGTTACTCAAATAATTGAAAGTTATGGAGGCAACGAGGTAAGTCATCTAGCATATTTAAAAGATAAAATGATTTATATTTATCGGAAAGATAATGAAGATCAATTATTCTTAATGTATCAAATTAAGGCGGATAAAATTATTATTATGGGAGAACCAGTTGGAAATCAAGATTATATTCAAGAAGCTGTTCATGAATTAGTAACTTTATCAGATCGATATGGCTATCAATTAGTTTTCTATGAAATAAATTCTGAACTTACTATGTTATTACACGAATATGGATTTGACTTTATAAAAACAGGTGAAGAAGGATTTGTTAAGTTAGATGAATTTACTATTAAAGGTAAAAAACATCGTGCACAAAGGGCTCTCATGAATAAGTTTGATCGTGAAGGTTTTATATTCTCAATAGTTGAACCACCTTTTTCAAATGAATTTATTGCAGAAATGAAAGAAGTTTCTGATAGTTGGTTAAATGGAAGGATGGAAAAGGGATTCTCATTAGGATTTTTCGATAAAAATTATATTCAAAGAACTCCTGTTGCGATTGTTCGAGATAAAAATGGAAAATTAGTTTCATTTGCAACATTAATGCCAATGGAAAAAAACACCTTATCAATTGACCTAATGCGTCATAGAAAAGATGCACCGTCAGGCATAATGGATAAAATTTTTATTGAATTGTTTAGCTATGGTCAAAGCAAAGGATATAAGTATTTTGATTTAGGAATGGCACCATTATCTAATGTTGGAAGTTCTAAATATAGTTTTATAGAAGAACGTGTTGCTCATTATATATATGAATATGGATATCGTTTATATGGTTTCCAAGGATTAAGAGCTTTTAAGAATAAATATGCTAATATATGGAATTCTAAATATACAACTTACCGAAAACGAAGTTCGATTGCAATAACAATGTTCCAATTAGTAATGGTAGTTAATCAAAAACATGGGCAAAAAGAATTTTCTAGGATGATAATTACGCCTAAATTTTTACAAAATAAATAAAAAAGAGATCTCATAAAAGAGATCTCTTTTTTAATGAACTGGAATAACTAAAAGTTGAGCAATTACGTGTTCATTTATTTTTAACCATGACGAAGTAATTGTGCCATTTTCATCAGTTGTATTTGGTTGATCATTGATCGACAATGGATCAAATTTTTGAAAATGATGAGCAATTTCAGGATAATTATCATATACTAAATCTCGAATATTAGTGTCACGAGACTGCAAACGAATTGCAGTATACCAGATATTATTGTGTAGAATTTGTTTTGCGTAATTTTGAATAAAACAAATATTTTGATTTTCTTCAGAAAAATCAAGATATAAATTATCTACGTCTATTAATCCTGAAATTGGATTATTTTTTTTAAATTGAATAATATTACGGAATTTATTTTTTTCTTCTACAGGTTCCATCGATAAAACTCCCCTTATTTGTTCTCTGGATCTTCATTAGCCCATTTAGTATAATCTTCATCACTCATTGCCTCAACTTCTCCTAAACGGTAACCATTACCTACTTGTGAGAAGAAATCATGATTAGATGTTGTAGTAGAAATACCATTGATTACAGTTGGTTCTACATCTTCAGCTGTATCTGGGAACATTGGGTCTTGACCAAGATTCATCAAGGCTTTATTAGCATTATAACGAACAAAAGTAAGTACCTTATCAGTCCAACCAACTGGATCATAAAGTAGGTGAGTATACTTTTCTTCGTTTTCATAGAGTTTTAATAGGAAGTCATAAAGCCAATCTTTTATTCTTTGTTGTTCATTATCTGTACGTTCTTTTAATCCTAATTGGAATTTGTATCCAATATATGTTCCATGAACAGATTCATCACGCAAAATTAATTTAATAATTTCGGCTGTATTAGGCAATTGATTGTGACCTAAGTAGTAAAGTGGTGTATAAAAGCCGGAATAGAATAAACAAGTTTCTAAAAATACATTTGCAACTTTTTGTTTTAAAGGATCTTCAGCTGTATCTTTATAAATATCACTAATCCATTTAGCTTTATTTTGCAAAAATTCTTCAGAATCGCTCCATTCAAAAATTTCATCGATTTCATCAGGCGTATTTAAAGTTGAAAAAATTGTTGAGTAACTTTTAGCATGAACAGATTCCATAAATTGGATATTATTTAAAACAGCAATTTCATGTTGTGTACGTGTATGGCGTCTTAATGAAGCCATACCATCTTGTGATTGAACAGTATCTAATAATGTTAAACCACCAAATACATGGCCAACCAAATATTTATGGTCATCATCTAATTGATGCCAGTCTTTTAAGTCATTTGAAACAGGAATTCTTGTATCTAACCAAAATTGTTCAGTTAGTTTTTCCCAAGTTGCTTTATCAATTTGATCATTAATTCGATTCCAGTTAATTGCTTTATAATTACTCATAAAATAAATTCTCCTTACTTTATTTTATACATTCTGTTAAAGTTTGATAAATACGTTCAACATCATTTTTAGTTCCGCGCAATTCATAATTATCTAAAAAAGGAACATTAAATTCTTGTGCATATCGACGAGCGGTTAGACAATATTGTTGGTTAAAGTTCCGATTGCCAGAACCAATAATCCCTAAACATAAATTGGCGTTATTATCATAACTAATATATTCGCCTAATGCATTTGTCATTAATTCTTTGACGCCATTATCAATTCCATTTCCTCCATCCAGGTATGTTGGAACAAACACAAAATATTGTTGTGTTTCATTTTCAAAAGGAGTAGTATCATCAATTTCTTTTGCGTTAATCAATGGATTAGCAGGATCTTTTTTATTAAGATCAACAGCGTAATCTTCTAATTTTTCAATAAAAGCTTTAGTATTTCCCTCAATGGATATGTATAAAATATTAATCATTTTTTTCTCCCTTAAATTTAAATTGAACAACTTTCACATTCATTTACGCTAAAAGCTTCTGAACCATCATCAGTATATGTCCGAACATAATATAAACTCTTGATTCCTTTATGCCATGCATAATTACGAATGATCGATAAATCACGTGTGGTCATTTTATCAGTATGATTTTGTTTCCATGGATAAAGACCTTGATCAATTGTTGACTTAAAGTAAAGTGTAATTGAAATTGATTGATCAACATGTTCTTGTGCTGCAGCATAAACATCAATCATTTTACGCATGTCCAAATCATATGCAGATTGATAGTATGGAAGGGTATCACTTGATAAATATGCAGCAGGATAATAAATTTTCCCAATTTTACCTTCTTGACGTTCTTCGATTCTTTGGATAATTGGTTGTAATGATGCAGTCGTATTACCAACGTATGAAATAGATCCAGTTGGAGCAATAGCCATTCGATATGCATTATATAGACCATCTTTCATTACATTTTGTTTTAATTCTTTCCAATCTTTAATTGTTGGAATATGAATTCCTTCAAATAATTCTTTAACTTTAGGATTTTCAGGTTTAAATTCATTATTGATGTATTTATCAAAGTATGAACCATCAGCATATGCACTTTTTTCAAATTCATAGAATGTTTCTTGACGTTCTTTTGCAATTTTGTTGGAGGCAACTAATGTCCAATAATTTAATAACATAAAGTAAATATTAGTAAATTCGATTGATTCTTTTGAACCGTATTGTATATGATTCTTTGCAAGATATGCATGTAAGCCCATTGCACCTAAGCCAACTGAATGTGATAATCTGTTTCCTTCATAAATTGATGGAACAACTTTGGCGTTTCCTTGGTCTGATACAAAAGTTAAAGCACGCATCATTGTCTCAATTGATTTACCAAAATCTGGTGATTTCATTAAATTAACAATATTTGTAGATCCTAAATTACAACTAACATCACTACCTAAGACTTCGTATTCTTGCATATCATTGATTTTAGATGGACGTTGAATTTGTGCTATTTCAGAACACAAATTACTCATAATGATTTTACCAGCCACGGGGTTAGTTTTATTCATTGTATCGATGTTAACAATATATGGATAACCAGATTCTTGTTGAAGTTTACTAATTTCTTCTTCAAGATCTCTTGCATGAATTTTAGTTTTATGAATATTTTTATTATTTACTAAATTGTCATATTCTTTGGTAATATCAACATAAGAAAATGGTTTACCATATTCTTTTTCAACATCATATGGTTCAAATAAATACATATCTTGGTTTTTTTCTACAAGTTCATAAAACTTATCAGGAACAATTAATCCAAGAGATAATGTTTTTAAACGAATTTTTTCATCGGCATTTTCTTTTTTAGTAGCTAAGAAATCAATGATATCTGGATGGAAGACACTTAAATAGACAACTCCTGCACCTTGTCTTTGGCCTAATTGGTTTGAGTATGAGAAACTGTCTTCTAATAATTTCATTACTGGTACAACACCACTAGCAGCATTTTCAATTCCTTTGATTGGTGCACCAGCACTACGTAAATTATTAAGTGTAATTCCAACCCCACCACCAATTTTAGAAAGTTGGAGTGCAGAATTTATGCATCGACCAATTGAATTCATATCATCAGTTGGTTGAAGTAAAAAGCAAGAAACAAACTCTCCACGACGTTTACGACCAACATTTAAAAAGGTTGGGGTAGCTGGTTGATATCTTTGATGAATAAGTTCATCAGCTAAATTCATCGCTAATTCTTCATCTCCATCAGCCAT
The DNA here is from genome assembly GCA_944326135.1 of uncultured Ligilactobacillus sp. Lineage (GTDB taxonomy): Bacteria > Bacillota > Bacilli > Lactobacillales > Lactobacillaceae > Ligilactobacillus > Ligilactobacillus cholophilus. The sequence continues at coordinate 21,782 of CALVCU010000020.1, forward strand.
ATATAATGCATTAATTGCAATTTTATCTTCATAGTTTTCAAGATAAAATTGACCGTCATTTGTTTTTAACGCATATTGATTATAAAACTTATATGCTGCCATAAAAGATTGAAATTCAAAATGTTGTTCATTTAAATAATGATATAATTTTTTTATGAATTCAAAACTATATTTTTTAATAAAATCTTCTTCTAAGTAATTGTTTTCTAATAAATATGAGAAACGTTCTTCTAAAGAAGAAAAATGTTTTGTATTTGGAATTACATTTTCATTTAGAAAAGCTTCTAATGCTTCTTTATCTTTATTTAATGGAATTTTATTATCTACTGGTATGTTGATTTGATTGTTAAGATCAAAATAACTTACATTGCTAATATCGATATCTTTGATACCCATAGTGAACCCCCATGTTTATTTGAAATTAAAGTGTTGCAATAAGTTCTTTTAATTGGTCTGGACGAAATCCATTAATAATAGGTTCAGAATTATTTTCTAAAACGGGCACACTTTGAAATCCCTTATTTTTTAAATATTCAATATATTCTGGTTCATCAGTTATATTACGTTCTTCAAATTCAATGTTGTTTTGTTCTAAAAAGCGTTTTGTCATTTTACATTGAATGCAGTTATTTTTTGTATATAATACTAAATTCATATTAATACTTCTTTCCAATTAATTTATTGTACATCATCAAAGTATACACATTTTTGGCGTTCGATACAATATATAGTAATATATTTTTTTGTCAAGTATATATATTGTATTTTTACATAAAAAAAGATTAAAAGAAGTTTGATTTTGTTTAAAAAAATTCGTATTATGAATGTGATAGAAAGTAGGAGAAATTGTGGCAAATTATTATTATTCAAAGAACCCAGACGTTAAACATCAAGAACGAGATTGGAATTTTGAGTTATTAGGAAATCAACTGAAATTTATTACTGATAATGGTGTCTTTTCTAAAAATACAGTTGATTTTGGTACAAGAGTGTTATTAAATGCACTAGAAAAAAATAACGAACTAATTAATAAAAGCAAAATTTTAGATGTAGGTTGTGGATATGGTCCAATTGGTCTAGCAATTGCAAAAAAATATCCACAAGCACATGTGGATATGGTAGATGTAAATGAGCTTGCATTGGAACTTGCTAAAAAAAATGCAAATATAAATGAAATTAATAATGTTTCAATATACAGTTCTGATGTTTTTGATAATATTACTTCAAATGACTATCAAATGATTATTTCTAATCCACCAATTCGTGCAGGGAAAAAGGTAGTACATGCAATTTTAAATGATGCGTTTGATCATCTTGCAGAAGATGGGTTATTAACAATTGTTATTCAAAAGAAACAAGGAGCAGCATCTGCTAAAAAGAAGATGGAAACTGTTTATGGAAATTGTCAGTTAATTGCTAGAGATAAGGGATATCAAATTTTACAGAGTAAAAAGAAAAATGAAATATAATAAAAGACAAGCGGAAAATTTTATGCAACTTGCACTAGTAGAAGCAAAAAAAGCATTTAAAGTAGGAGAAATTCCAATTGGTTGTGTAATAGTTAAGGATGATAAAGTAATTGCGAAGGGACATAATTTGAGAGAACATTCACATAAAACTTTAGGTCATGCAGAAGTAATTGCAATAAATCAAGCTAATGATTTTTTGAAAAGTTGGCGCTTAAATGGATGTTCATTATTTGTGACCTTAGAACCATGTATTATGTGCAGTGGTGCTATATTAAATGGTCGTTTTGATGAGGTTTATTATGGTGCTCCTGATTCTAAGTCTGGAGTAGCTGGGACTTTATATGACTTGCTAAATGATCCACGGTTAAATCATTCTGTAAATGTTCAAAAGGGAATTTTAGAAAAGCAATGTTTGAAACTTTTACAAGATTTTTTTGAACTTAATAGAAAAAAATAGTAAAAAAGACTGGATTTTTTATTTGATTTACGGTATTATAATATTGCCGTAAGGCCTTAAGACAATATCATCTTAACGAATCGTGTCAGGTCCGGAAGGAAGCAGCACTAAGTTTTGTTTGATATGTGTCTTAAGTTGATATGAATGTTAAACTCTCGGTCTTTTGGATCGAGAGATTTTTTTTGAATTATTATAGAAGAGGAGATTCTTTGCATGTATCAAGCATTGTATCGAATATGGCGACCACAACGTTTTGAAGATGTTGTAGGTCAGGAAATGATTACAAAAACTTTACGTAATGCGGTTGCTACGAAACAAATATCGCATGCTTATTTGTTTACTGGACCTCGTGGAACAGGAAAAACTTCAACAGCAAAAATTTTTGCAAAAGCAATAAATTGTCATCATCAAGTTGATGGTGAACCATGCAACCAATGTGAAATTTGTAAAGCTATTACAAATGGAAGTTTAAATGATGTTTTGGAAATTGATGCTGCTTCAAATAATGGTGTTGAAGAAATTCGTGATATCCGTGATAAGGTAAAATATGCACCGACTCAAGCAGATTATAAGGTATATATAATTGATGAAGTGCACATGTTATCAACCGGAGCATTTAATGCATTGTTAAAAACATTAGAAGAACCTCCTGCAAATGTCGTATTTATATTAGCTACAACAGAACCACATAAAATCCCAGCAACAATTATTTCGCGGACTCAGCGATTCGACTTTAAAAGAATTACTAGCAAAGTGATTTTAGAACGGATGCGTTATATTTTAGATGAAAAAAATATCTCATATGATGATGAAGCATTAAAAGTAATTGCAAAAGCTGCTGAAGGTGGAATGCGTGATGCATTAAGTATTTTAGATCAAGTAATTTCATTTGGTGAAAATGAAGTTACTCTAGAAAATGCACTAATGGTTACTGGGAGTGTTACAAAATCGGATTTACTTAATTATTTAAGAGCTGTATGCAATAATGAAACGTCTATTGGCTTAGAAACAATGCACAAACTTTTACAAGATGGAAAAGATGCAAGCCGAATAGTTGAAGACTTAATAGATTATTGTCGTGATTTGCTATTATATCAACAATCACCTGCTATGGTAGAAGAAAATGAATTAGGATTATTAGATGATGATTTTAAAGAATTTGCTTCTACTTTGAAAGCAGAAACATTATATGAAATGATTAATATATTGAATGAACAGCAACAAAATATGCGTTTTACAGCTCATCCAACTATTTATTTAGAAGTATTAACTGTGAAATTATCTACGTTAAAAAGTTCAGGACAGAAACCAACATTTGATGATGTCCCAAGTAAGTCAGTAACTGAAGCTAAGATTGATCAATTAAACAAAAGAATTGAGCAGTTACAAAATCAATTAAATAGTATGCATCAAACACCACAAAATAAGACAGTGCATAAGAAAGTTCCAACAAGTAAAAATATAAAGGTAAAAGAAGTTAAGGTTAACTTTGATAAAGTAAATGAAGTTCTAAATCATGCAACTCGCAAAGATTTAAATAAATTTCAGCAAATTTGGAACGATTTGATTAGTATGCTAACTGTGCCACAACGAGCAATTATGAATGTTAGCCAACCTGTGGCTGCTAGTGAAAATGGTGTTGTTATTGGATTTCAATATCCATATTTATGCCAAAAAGCAATTGAAGACCAAGCGTTACAAGATGCATTAGAAAATGGATTAAGTAGACTTGTAAGTGGCAAATTAAGTTTGATTTTTTTACCAAAGGAACAATGGTTAAAAATTAGAGAAGATTATTTAAATAATAGAAAAACTTCAGAAAATAATTCTACAGATAATGATTCATCAGTAGACGATGTTCCTGAAGTTGTAAAAAAAGCACAGGAGATTTTTGGAAAAGAGAATATTGAAGTTTCAAAAGACTAAGAAGGTGACTATAAATGCAATATCCAGAACCAATTGCAAAATTAATTGATAGTTATATGAAGTTGCCAGGTATAGGAAGCAAGACAGCTACGAGACTTGCTTTTTATACTTTAGACATGGATGAAAAAGATGTTTCTGATTTTGCAAAAGCGTTAAAATCTGCAAAAAAAGATTTACATTATTGTAGTATTTGTGGCAATATAACTGAAAATGATCCTTGTATCATTTGTGCAGATAAGACTCGTGACCAAAGTCAAGTAATTGTTGTAGAACAACCTAAAGATGTAATGTCATTAGAGAAAATGAGAGAATATCATGGGTTATATCATGTTTTACATGGAGTTTTATCACCAATAGAAGGCAAGGGGCCAGAAGACATAAATGTAAGAAGTTTAATACAACGATTACAAAAAAATGAAAAAATCAAAGAAGTTATTCTTGCAACTAATGCAACTCCCGAAGGGGAAGCAACTGCATCATATATTGCACGGTTAATTAAACCAGCAGGTGTAAAAGTTACTCGCTTAGCACATGGATTAGCAGTTGGTAGTGATATTGAATATGCTGATGAAATGACCTTATTTAAAGCAATTGAAGGACGGACAGAATTATAATGTTTGGATTTAAAAAAAGAAAAAATAAAGAACCTTTAAAAAAACAATATGATCGCAAATTACTTGCTGATATAGAGACTGCTAAAAATGAATGGGATGGCATTAGAACTAATGATGATTTATTGGCAACGATGTCAACTGAAGATTATTTAGTAAGTGAAGAACTTGCACGTGCAAAATTTGAATTTTTATTTAGAGAAGCAAAGGCAAGAAAAGTAAAGGCAAAAATACAAGAATCGGTTATTGTACGTTAAAAATAAGAGGGAGGCTATGTAATTTCCATAGTCTCCTTATATTATATTAATCTGGAGATTTTTTAATTTTTAAAGTACAATAATACTGATTAAATAGTAATAGGAGTTGTACCTTGTGGACGGAAAATTTATTACTTTTGAAGGCTTAGATGGGTCTGGAAAAACAACAGTTATAAATAACGTAATTGAATATTTAAAGAAAAAAAACAAATTTGATAACTTTGTTATAACGCGAGAACCAGGTGGAAATAGAATTTCAGAAGCAATTCGCGAAATTATTTTAAATCAGGAATTCACTGAAATGGATAAAAGAACAGAAGCATTATTATATGCAGCTGCTCGACGTCAACATTTAATTGAAACAGTTTTTCCTGCATTGGAAAGTGGTAAATATGTAATGAGCGATCGCTATGTGGATAGTTCATTAGTTTATCAAGGTGCAGGACGTGAAATTGGGATGGATAAAATTGCTGAAATTAACCAATTTGCAACAAATGGTCTTGAACCTGATTTGACAATATATTTTGATATTGAACCACAAATTGGACTAGAGCGCATTCAAAAAAATCGTCAGAATGAAGTAAACAGATTAGACCAAGAAAAATTAGACTTTTATAAACGAGTTCATCAAGGATACTTAAAACTAGCAAAAGAAAATCCACAACGAATTAAAACGATTGATGCAACTCAGAGTATTGATAAAGTAACTGAAGATGTATTAAATGTTTTGCTTCCATTTATAGACTAAAGGACTAATTATGAAACTGATAATTGCAATTATTCAAGATAAAGACAGCGATAAACTTAGTAATCGATTTATTGAACATAATATTCGTGCTACAAAATTAGCTTCAAGTGGAAGTTTTTTAAGATCTGGGAATTCTACATTTTTAATTGGAATTGATGATGAAAGAGTTGCAGAAGTAATTGATTTGATTAAGCATACGTCTAAACAACGAAACAAATATATTACTCCGCCTGTAGCATTAGACACCCATGTAGAAGGAATTTATAATAATTATCCAAGAAAAGTAAGAGTTGGCGGAGGAACGATATTTGTATTAGATATTGAAGACTTTGAACAATTTTAGGAGGATAGGCATGGAACAAGAAATTACTGTACTTCAAAGTAAATTAACAAAACATTTTGCACATTTAATTCAAAATAAAAAACTTGTCCATGCGTATTTATTAAGTGGTGCAACTGGATTAGGAAAATTAGAATTAGCTATTTGGATTGCACAGGCAATTTTTTGTAATAATCCGACAGTAAATGCTTTTCCATGCTTAAAATGTAATGAATGTATAAGAATTAAAAATAATGAGCATCCTGATGTAATTCAAATTATTCCTGATGGTCAATCTATTAAAGTAGATACAATAAGATATTTAAAAGACGAATTTTCAAAAAGTGGTTTGGAAGGTAACCGAAAAGTTTTTATTATTAAAGATGCAGAGAAAATGACAATAAGTGCAGCAAATAGTTTATTAAAATTTATAGAGGAACCTTCAGGGGATATTACTGCATTTTTGTTGACAAGTCATTTAAATCAAATGTTACCAACAATTGTATCGCGTTGTCAGGTAGTAGAACTTGATAATTTAAATCAAGAGGTTCAAATTGAAAAATTAATAAATAATCAGATAGACCCGTCTATGGCACGGTTATTAGTTCATTTGAATGGAAATATAGAAAAATTAACTGAGTTAGGTACAAATGAACATTTTCAAAAATTAGTAACAGAAGTTTTTAATTGGATTAAGTTGGTTTTGGAAAATGATTTACGAAGTTTTGTTTTTATTCAAACAAGGTTAATGTCATTGACAGAAGATCAGGAAATGCAACAGTATTTATTGGAATTAATGTTATTAGTTAATCGAGATTTATTGTTAATCAAATATAATCAGCCTGATGAAATAGCCTTTCAAAAATATAAAAAAGAACTGGTTGTTTTTACTGAAAGAATTTCATCTTCAAGTTTAACGACTGGAATAGAATGTATATTAGATACATGGAATCAAAAAGCATTAAATGTATCATTTCAGAATATATTAGAATCATTAACATTGAAATTATGTCAAATTTATCATAAAGGGTAGGATTAAAATGGATAAGGGAGAATTATACGACAGTTTTGAAACGATGGAACAACAAGCATTAACAATGTCTCAATTATTATCATCAATGCGAAAGGAAATGACACAGATAATTGAGAAGAATGCACAATTGGAAGTTGAAAATAGTCACTTACGTGAACGTTTAAGTGAATTAGAAAGTAATAAGAAGTCTAAAAAGACTAGTCATGGACTGTCAAACTTAGAGAAATTATATCATGAAGGTTTTCATGTTTGTACACAGTTTTTTGGTTCACGCAGAGAGGATGACGAGTGCATCTTTTGTCAACAAATAATTTATGGGGATAAATGGAGAGAAATTGATGGCAATTCAAAAGAATAGTAGTTTTCGTAATTTAGACTCAAAAGGTGCATTATATTTAGTACCTACTCCAATTGGTAATTTAAAAGATATGAGTCCTCGAGCAGTTGAGACTTTAAAGCAAGTTAATCTTATCGCTGCTGAAGACACACGTAATACTCAAAAGTTATTAAATTATTTTGATATTAAAACAAAACAAATTAGTTTTCATAAATTTAATACAAAAGAACGTATTCCAGAATTAATACAAAAACTTAATAATGGACAAGACATTGCTCAAGTTAGCGATGCAGGAACACCATCAATAAGTGATCCTGGACATGAACTAGTTGAAAGTTGCATAAAAAATGAAATTAGAGTAATTGCTATTCCAGGACCAAGTGCATCTATTACTGCTTTAATAGCATCAGGTATTCTACCACAACCATTTATTTTTTATGGTTTTTTGCCACGGAAAAAATCTGAACAAATAAATGAATTAGAAAAATTAAATGGTCAGGAATATACTCAAGTATATTATGAAGCTCCTCATCGTTTGAAGAAGACATTAGAAAATATGGTGACAGTTTTTGGAGAAAAAAGAAAAGTGGTTTTATGTCGTGAATTAACAAAACGTTATGAGGAATACATACGGGGAAATTTACAAGAGGCACTCGAATGGAGTACTAATGAAGATGTTCGAGGAGAATTTGTAATAGTTGTTCAGGGAAATGAAAAATGTGAAAATGAGATACAAGATGTGCAGTGCAAGTTGACAATTAAAGAACAGGTTCAAAGATTAATTGATCAACAAGGTATTAAACCAAATGCTGCAATTAAGATAGTTGCTAAAAATAATAATTTAAAAAAACAAGAAGTGTATAATGAATTTCATGGATTAAGATAAGGATGTGGCATAATGTCAGGCAAACAATATACAGAAAATCATAAAGTTATTTATTATGAAACAAATGTAACAGGAAAATTAAATATTGGAAATTTAGTCGATTTATGTATGCTTGTATCAACGAATCAAAGTGAAAAGTTGGGGGTTTCAAATGAAAAATTAGATGAAATGGGCTTAGGTTGGGTTGTTACGCAAAATATCATTGATGTAAAACGACTACCACAAGAACATGAAACAGTGAAAATTACAACAATAGCCCAAGCATACAACCGATATTTTTGTTATCGAGACTTTTATATGTATGATGAAAATGATCAAGAAATTGTTCATATGCATACAATTTTTGCTTTAATGGATAAAACTAAGCGAAAGATAGTATGTATAAAAAATGAGGTTATTGATCCATATGAAGGGGACTATACTACTAAGTTAGAACGTTTGCCTAATCCTGAAAAAATTAATCATATAGACTATCAAAAAGAATATCGAGTAAGATTTATGGATATAGATAGTAATCAACATGTAAATAATGTTCATTACTTTGATTGGATGTTAGATACATTACCTGAAGAATTTTTACGTACACATGAAGTGAAAAAAATTAATATTGTTTATAAAAATGAAGTAAGATATGGAGAAGTAGTTGAAAGTAATACAGAATATATTACTAGCCAAAATATTTCTTTACATGAAATAAAAGTAAAAGACAAAATAAGTTGTATTGCCGAAGTTCATTGGCGCAATTTATAATATTTATGATTTTAGTAATGAGGAATAAAAATGAAAATATTAGCAATTGATACATCGAATCAACCATTATCTGTTGCTGTTTTAGATGATGAAAATTTATTAGCTACTAAAACAACGAATGTTTCAAGAAACCATAGTGTTACACTAATGCCAACTATTCAAGAAATTTTGAAAGGTTGTAAAATAACAGTTCAAGATATAGACCGATTTGTAGTTGCACAAGGACCAGGCTCTTATACAGGATTAAGAATAGGTGTAACAGCTGCCAAAGTATTAGCTTCTACATTAAATAAAGAATTAGTAGGAGTTTCTAGTTTAAAGGTGGTTGCTGCAAACATTTTTCCACAAGAAGATTGCTTAATTATCCCATATTTTGATGCACGCAACCAAAATGTATTTGCGGCTGCATATCAGTGGAAAAATGGAATTTTAGAAACTAAAATAGCAGATATGCATATAAGTTTTGATAATTTGCTTAATAAATTATCTGAATTAGATCAAAGAGTTATTTTTGTGGGAAAAGAAAATGATGAATTTGTAGAAATGGCTCAAAAAAATTTAAAAGTGGCATTTACATTTGCTTCTGCTGATTATCAAATTCCACAAGCTGCAATTTTAGGTAGACTAGGAGCAAAGGAAAATACTTCTGATATTGATTCTTTTGTACCACAATATAAACGATTAACACAAGCAGAATTACAATGGATGGAAAAGCATCCGGAGGAGAAAAATAGTCATGGGAGTTATGTTGAAAAAGTTTAAAAATAAAATCCAACATATTCTAGGAAAGCAAACGGATTTACAAGATATTGATTTTGAAAACCAAAATATTATTTTGGATAATAAAGAATATCTTTTTTGTCGAGGAGTTGTATCGGCAATTCCAGAAATGCTATCAGTTGAACGAGCTGTTTATAATGGTAAAACACCGATAGATTATGGATTTTTTGAAAAACAAGTACAAAATCAAACTCAAAATTTGGTGTTACTTGTTAGATTTGAAGATCAAGTAGTGGCTTATGTTATTTGTAGTTATTCATTTAACGAAGCTAAAATAAAAGATATTGCCATTGTTCCACGTTTTCAAGGCAAGGGCATTGCAACTAAAATGATTCAAATCATTATTAATGAGGCTAAAAAATATGGAAGTGAGAAAGTATTACTTGATGTACGGCAAAGTAATTTGCAAGGACAAAAATTTTATCATGATTTAGGTTTTAAAGAAACTCGAATCAAACACCATTATTTTGCAGATAATGATGAGAATGCTTATGAATACGAATATCAGATAAAAGGTGAGTAGCAAACATGGAAGAGAAAAGAAATTTAATTTTATCATTTGAATCTAGTTGTGATGAAACTAGCGTAGCAGTCATTGAAAATGGATGTAAAATTTTATCTAATATCGTTGCTACTCAAATTAAAAGTCATCAACGATTTGGTGGAGTAGTACCAGAAGTAGCTAGTCGGCACCATATTGAGGTAATTACAGTATGCATTAAAGATGCTTTAGCTGAAGCAAATGTAACGTACGATGATTTAGATGCTGTTGCTGTGACATATGGACCGGGTTTAGTTGGTTCATTGCTAATTGGAGTTACTGCAGCAAAAGCGGTGGCATTTGCACATAATTTACCTTTGGTTCCAGTTAATCACATGGCAGGACATATTTATGCAGCACGTTACGTAAGTGAAATAAAATTTCCAGCATTAGCCTTATTGGTTTCAGGTGGACATACTGAATTAGTTTATATGCCAAAAGAAAATGAATTTAAAATTATTGGTGAGACACGAGATGATGCAGCTGGTGAAGCTTTTGATAAAGTTGGCCGTGTTTTAGGAATTAAATATCCAGCAGGGAAAGAAATTGATGAATTAGCTCACCAAGGACAAGATACTTTCCATTTTCCACGTGCAATGGAAAATGAGGATAACTTTGATTTTAGTTTTAGTGGATTAAAAAGTGCATTTATTAATGTAGTTCACCATGCTGATCAAGTTGGAGAAGTATTAGATAAAAAGGACTTAGCAGCAAGTTTTGAAGCTAGTGTTGTAGATGTTTTAGCTGAAAAAACACTTAAAGCTTTGGAAAAATATCCTGTAAAACAATTTATTTTAGCTGGTGGAGTTGCAGCAAATAAGGCTTTACGGGATCGTTTAGATTGCGAGTTAAGCAAATTTGAAAATGTTGAATTTATTAAAGCACCATTAAAATTATGTGGAGATAATGCAGCGATGATTGGGGCTGCTGGTTTTGTGGCCTATAAACATGGAGAACGTGCTAATTTAGATTTAAATGCTAATCCAAGTTTAGAATTTGAATGGATTGATGAATAAAAAAAGACACTTTTTAAGTGTCTTTTTTTATTCATCCTAAGTTATCTTGGAATTCTTCTAATTCTATTGATTTTTCTTCCCATTCTTGTTCTAAATTATCTAATTCCTTTGAAATCTTATCAAGTTTCATTTGTAAATCATTCATTTTATTTATGTCATTGAATGCATCAGGTTGAGTCATTTCATGTTCAACTTTTTCTTTTTGAATTTCAGAATTTGAAATCATTTCTTCAATTTTTTGTAATTCGCGATTTAGTTTGCGTAATTTTTTTTGTTGTTCTTTACTTTGCTGATAATTTAATTTTGCATTTGAAATTTGACTTTCTTGAATTTTATTTTCATTTTTTGATGATTTTAAAAATTCTTGTTCTTCTTTTTTTGTAACATAATAGTCATAATTTCCAAGATAGAGAGTACTTCCATCAGGAGTAATTTCTAATACCTCACTTGCAACTTTATTAATAAAGTAACGATCATGTGAGACAAACAATACTGTACCATTAAAATTTTGAATAGCTTGTTCTAATACTTCTTTACTTTCAATATCTAAGTGGTTAGTAGGTTCATCCAAAATCAAAAAATTATCATGTTGCATTGCCAATTTAGTTAACATTAAACGGGCTTTTTCGCCACCAGATAGATTATGGACAATTTTTTTTACTTCATCTCCTTGAAATAAAAAACTTCCTAAAATCGATCGAATATCTTTTTCAGGAGTCGTTGGATGGTCATCCCAAATTTCATTTAGTACCGTTTTATTACTATGTAGAGTTTGTTGTTCTTGATCATAATAACCAGGTTGTACATTTGAACCTAAACGGATTTTTCCTTTAATTAAAGGAATTTTATTTAAAATACTTTTTAGTAAAGTTGATTTACCAATCCCATTTGGACCAACAATAGCAATAATTTGATGTTTTTTAATTTCAAGATTAATTGGTTCAGATAATATTTTTTGATCATATCCTATTGCTGCGTCATTAACTTGAAGTACTACATTTCCACTATCTTTATCACTAGTAAATTCAAAATGAGGACCTTTTTCATAACCTTCTGGACGATCTAATCGGTCTATTTTTTCTAGTTGTTTGCGTTTGCTTTGTGCTCTCTTTGTTGTTGAGGCTCTAACAATATTTTTATTTACAAATTCTTCTAAATGGTTAATTTCGTTTTGCTGTTTTTCATATGCTTTCCATTGTGCTTTAAGACGTGCTTGCTTTTCTTTAATATAGTCAGAATAGTTTCCAGTGTAGTGGTTTGAATGTTTATGTGTAATTTCATAAATTTCGTTAACGACTTTATCTAAAAAATAACGATCATGTGACACAATTAATAGGGCACCTGAATAATTTTGAATATAGTTTTCAAGCCATGTTAATGTCTGAATATCTAGATGGTTAGTAGGTTCGTCTAAAATTAATAAATCACGTTTTTCAAGCAATAATTTTGCTAGTGCAAGTCTTGTCTTTTGACCACCAGATAATGAATTAACAGGACGATCAAAATCTGAATCATTAAAACCTAATCCTTTTAAAACTCCCTTAATTTCGTTCTCATATCCATATCCATTAAGTTCTTTGAAATCATGACTCAATTGATCATATTGATTCAGTAATTGTTGATATTGTGGAGAATCTGAATCTACATTTGGAGAAGCAATTTGCGTTTCTAGTTTATGAATTTTTTCTTCCATTTCAATCAAAGATTTGAAAACCGATTTCATTTCAAGATAAATTGATTGGTTAGATTCAAGACCGTTACTTTGGGCAAGATACCCAATTGATAAATTTTTCTTTTTTGTAATTTTACCTTCGCTTGGTTCTTTAAGTCCCATTATCATTTTGATTAGAGTAGATTTACCGGCGCCATTACGTCCAACTAGTCCAATGCGCGAATGATCTTGGATATCCATATTTATATCTTCAAATAAAATATCAGCGCCAAAATGTTGTGCAACATGTTGAGCTTGAAGTAGTAACATATAATTCCTTCTTTCTACATTATATAAATTTCAATTCAAAAAAGAGTAGGATAAATAAGTTTAGTCCCATATGACTTATCATAGAAGCCCTTAAGTCTTTTGCTTTGTAGTATATTAATTCAAAAATGCATCCCATTACAAAATAGGCAATAAAGTGGCCATCATGATGTGCTATCGCAAATAAAGTACTAGAAATAATTCCACTAATAATAGGATTAAAGTAATAAGTTAAATTGCCAAAAAATACTTTGCGAAAAATTAATTCTTCAATTATTGGGGATGCAATAATAATATCTAATCCATATATTGGAAAGCTTTGAAAAATAGTTAATAGTTGATTAGTATTTTGAGAAATTGCAGTAGAGTGTGTTGTAAAATGCCAAATTGCTCCGATTATTAATTGACTGATTAAAACTATTCCAATTCCAATAAATCCCCAGATAATAAAATGAGATTTTTTTGGCTTTTTTTGATATTCTACTAAATTTTGATAACTAAATTTATGATTCAAAAATAAAAGTAATAGTGCACCTATAATTCCAATAATAGTTAACAAAATATATAGAATTGAAGAAGACCAAAAAATTTTTTGAATAATAAGTTGAGAAATCAATATAAATAGATATCCCAACAAAATGGAAAGAGAATTCTTTTCAATTGCCACAATGATAAACTTCCTTTATATGTAATTTATTAATATTGTAGCATGTTTATGATTAATTTCGAAATCGAATTAGCACTCTAAGATGTTAAGTGATAAAAAATGCTTGCTTTTTAATGGCAAAGAGATTATAGTAATAATTGTAATCAGTTAGCACTTAATACTAACGAGTGCTAAAAAATGGAGGGATTTATTGTGCTTAAACCATTAGGAGACCGCGTAGTCTTAAAAGTTGAAAAAGAAAAAGAAGAAACTGTTGGAGGAATTGTATTAGCAAGTAATGCAAAGGAAAAGCCTCAAACAGGAAAAGTCGTTGCAGTAGGTGACGGTAAGTTATTAGAAAATGGACAAAAAGCAGTTCCTAGCGTTAAAGATGGCGATAAAGTCTTATTTGATAAATATGCTGGTACTGAAGTTAAATATGATGGAGAAGATTATTTAATTGTTCGTGATAGTGACATCATGGCAATTGTAGACTAGAATTTATTTTTTTGAGGTGATTATTTATGGCAAAAGAAATTAAATTTTCAGAAGATGCACGTGCAAAGATGCTTGCAGGTGTTGATAAATTAGCAAATACTGTAAAATCAACAATTGGTCCTAAAGGACGTAATGTTGTATTAGAACAATCATATGGTGCACCAACAATCACAAATGATGGTGTTACAATTGCTAAAGCTATTGAATTGGAAGATCATTTTGAAAATATGGGAGCAAAATTAGTTGCAGAAGTTGCTTCTAAAACAAATGATATTGCTGGTGATGGTACAACAACTGCTACCGTACTTACTCAAGCAATTGTTAATGAAGGTATGAAGAACGTTACTGCAGGTGCAAACCCAGTTGGAATCCGTAAAGGAATTGAAAAAGCAACAAAAGCAGCTGTTAAATCATTACATGAAATGTCACATAAAGTTGAATCAAAGAGTGATATTCAACAAATTGCTTCTATTTCAGCAGCAAATGAAGAAGTAGGTAAATTTATTGCTGATGCGATGGAAAAAGTTGGTAACGATGGTGTTATTACAGTTGAAGAATCAAAGGGAATTGACACTTCATTAGATGTTGTTGAAGGTATGCAATTTGATCGTGGATACTTATCACAATACATGGTAACTGATGAAGATAAAATGGAAGCAGATCTAGATAATCCATACATTTTAGTTACAGATAAAAAGGTTTCAAACATTCAAGAATTATTACCATTGTTACAATCAATTGTTCAACAAGGTCGTCCATTGTTAATCATTGCAGATGATGTTGATGGTGAAGCATTACCAACATTAGTATTAAACAAGATTCGTGGAACATTCAATGTAGTTGCAGTTAAAGCACCAGGATTTGGTGATCGTCGTAAAGAAATGTTACAAGATATTGCAATTTTAACTGGTGCTACAGTTATTACTGATGACCTTGGCTTACAATTGAAAGATACAACAGTTGATCAATTAGGTTCAGCAGCTAAAGTTACAGTAACAAAGGAAAACACAACAATTGTGGAAGGTGCTGGAGATAAGAGCAAGATTGAAGAACGTGTTGCTCAAATTAAAGGTCAAATTGCTGAAACAACATCAGACTTTGATAAAGAAAAATTACAAGAACGTTTAGCTAAGTTAGCTGGCGGTGTTGCAGTTATTAAAGTTGGTGCAGCTACAGAAACAGAATTAAAAGAACAAAAATATCGTATTGAAGATGCATTAAATGCTACACGTGCTGCTGTGGAAGAAGGATTTGTTCCAGGTGGTGGTACAGCATTGGTAAATGCTATTAAAGACGTTGAAGAATTAGACGAAGCAGGCGATATTCAAACAGGTGTAAACATTGTAAAACGTGCTTTGGAAGAACCTGTACGTCAAATTGCTGAAAATGCAGGATTAGAAGGCTCAGTTATTGTAGAAAAACTTAAAGAACAAAAAGATGGTATTGGATACAATGCTGCTGCAGATAAATGGGAAGACATGGTTGATGCAGGAATTGTTGATCCAACTAAAGTTACTCGTTCTGCATTACAAAATGCTGCTTCAGTTTCAGCTTTATTATTAACAACAGAAGCTGTAGTTGCAGATAAACCAGAAGAAAAGAAAGATGCTGCTTCTCCACAACAAGATATGGGTGGCATGATGTAATTTATAAAAAAGGGCTGTGTGTTTACACAGCCTTTTTTTTTATTAAGATGAACTTTTTTTGAAAATTCAATGCGATTTTAATTTCATTTGGTTTATTTAATTGTTAAATATGGTATGATATCAATTAGTATGATAACGCAATGAGAGGAATAACCATTCTCTTACATAGCGGATCTAAAAGAGATTATATGCATATAATCTCTCATGAAATACAGAAAGAGGACATTTTATGTATAAAATTTTTGCGTCATTGTTCGCAACAATTTTAATTTCTGCATTACTTGTTCCATTTGTACGTCATCTAGCGTTTAAAGTGGGAGCAGTTGATAAACCAAATGCACGAAGAGTGAATAAGAAAATCATGCCTACAATGGGAGGCCTTGCAATTTTTATTGCATTTAATTTTACTAATTTTGTTTTATTAGGTAGAAACTATCCTTTTAAACAAACTGTTGCTTTGTTTATTGCTCAATGTGTGATAATAATTACTGGAATTATTGATGATATTTATGAACTGAAACCATATCAAAAAATAATTGGAATTGTTGCTGCATCATTAATTGTATATTATGCAGCTCGTATTAGAATGACTACAATAACATTGCCATTTATAGGTTCGATTGAGTTAGGAATTTTTAGTTTACCTATTACATTAATTTGGATTTTGGCAATTACTAATGCAGTAAACTTAATTGATGGGTTAGATGGTTTAGCAACAGGAATAGCCATTATAGCTTTAACTACGAGTGCTCTAACAGGATATTTTTTCTTGAATGTTACAAATACATTTATTTCAATTATGATGTTTACATTAGTAGCAGCATTGATTGGCTTTTTGCCATATAATTTTCATCCTGCATCTATTTATCTAGGTGATACAGGATCGTTATTTATTGGATTTATGATTTCGGTATTTGCATTATTTGGATTGAAAAATGCAACTTTCATTTCAATTATTATCCCATTGATTATTCTAGGAGTGCCAATTACTGATACTGTCTATGCAATTATTCGAAGAGCGTTAAATAAAAAACCAATTATGAAGCCAGATAAACACCATTTACATCACAGGTTAATGCAAATGGGATTATCTCATAGACAAACTGTTTTAGTGATTTATGGAATTGCATTGATTTTTTCTTTTATCTCATTGCTTTATCCATTATCAAACATTTTAGGATCAATATTGTTAACAATCGCTACATTATTTGGATTAGAAATATTTGTTGAGTTGATAGGGCTAGTTGGACCTAATCATACACCTTTATTAAATTTAATTAAGAAAATTGTATTAATGCCAAATAATCATTCGCACGATAAATAAAAGAGACTGTTTTAATACAGTCTCTTTTTTTAACTAAAGTTCCATATCTTGATATTTTTCTTCGCCAATTTGTATTTCAATTGGCTTGTTAAGATAATTTGTAAATGACTTATAAAAGTCTTCAATTTCTGATTTTTTTGTACAAACAACTGCAGTGATTTGCTCACTATATTCAATATCAATTAACGGAATATTGTTTTGTTGAAAAAAATATTTAGCACGTTCAAAATCGCTATATGACAAAGCAATAATAAGTTCACTCATTAACGTTCTTTTAATAATACCAATAGTACTAATAGTTTGGTTTGTTGTACCACCATATGCTCTAATCAGGCCTCCAGTTCCTAATTTAATTCCTCCAAAATATCTGACAACAACAGCACATACATTATGTAGAGAAGCCTGTTTTAAAGCATTAAGAATAGGAACGCCAGCCGTGCCAGCGGGCTCTCCATTATCACTTTCGCGTTGAATTTCATCATTTAATCCAAGTAAATATGCATAACAAATATGTCTAGCTTTATTATGTTCTTTGTTTATTTGATCAATAAAATTTTGAGCTTCATGTTCAGAATCTATGCGATTTATGTAACAAATAAATTCTGATTTTTTGATTACTTGTCTATATTGACCGTTCTTTTTTATTGTAAAATAATTTTTTTTACACATATATCCTCCAAAATTGACTTTTTTTGCGTAGTTATATAATAGGAGGTGCTGTTATGAATTTAAATAATTTTTATGGAAGAATTTTTACGCAGAAACAAATTTCTACATCTAATATTATACAATTAAAATTATCAGGAAAAAAAGCGCTAATTGAGAAAGGAAAGTACGTAGAATGTCAAAGATGTTACTTTAAAAATCTAAAAGCAGAAGTTAAATTACCCAATAATGAGTTTTATTGTCGAAACTGTATTCAATTAGGACGGATAACAAGTTTAGACATGTTATATCATCTTAATGAACCAAATATATTTGATATTCCCCAAAAGGTTTTAACTTGGAAAGGAACTTTGTCACCATATCAAACAAGGTGTGCACAAGAATTATGTAAAAAAGTAAAACAAAAAACGGATCATCTGATATGGGCTGTTACAGGAGCGGGGAAAACAGAAATGTTATTTCCAATGTTAGAAGAAAATTTAAAAGCTGGAAAAAGAATTGCAATTGCTTCACCTCGAATTGATGTATGTAATGAGCTTTATCCACGACTTCAATCAGCATTTAAAAATATAAAAATTGCATTATTACATGGAAAGAGCTCAATGAAATATTTTTATGCTCAATTAACTATTTGTACAACACATCAATTGATGAAGTTTAAACATGCATTTGATATTTTAGTAATTGATGAAATTGATTCATTTCCTTTTGTAAATGACCATAATTTGCATCTTACAGCAGAACGTTCCTGTAAAAAAGATGGTGTTAAGATTTACTTGACTGCTACTCCAGATGAAAAAAGTATGCAGCTTATAAAACAAAAAAAGTTATCAGTAGGATATTTGCCTTTGAGATTCCATCAATTTCCATTACCAGAAATTAAATTTAATTTGGATAAAAATTTATATAGAAACTTAAAAAAGAAAAAATTATCACAATTTGTTAAAAATACAATTCAAAAGTGGGAAAAACAAGGTACGCCATTTTTAATTTTTGTACCAGAATTAAAATATTTAGATCCGGTGTTAAGGTGCATTCAAAGTGAATTTCCAAATTTATTAGGTGAAAGTGTATATGCAGCAGACCCACAAAGAATTAAAAAGATTCAGGCTTTACGTGATGGAAAACTTCGCTTTTTAGTTACAACAACTATTTTAGAAAGAGGAGTTACTTTTAAAAATTTAGACTTGATGGTATATGGAGCTGAAAATAATAATTTTACATGTTCAAGTTTGGTGCAAATTGCAGGAAGAGTTGGAAGAAATAAGACCAAACCAGATGGTGATGTATATTTCATAGTTAAATATTATAACCAGAATGTTAAAAAGGCTGCAGGACAAATTAAATATCTTAATCGAAAGGCTCGGAAATTGTTGAATGAATACTAAATGTAAACTATGTCAGCAAATGATCAATTATAAAATTAACTTAGCATGGATTTTCTCTTTTAAACCAATTAAAGAAAAATTTATATGTAAAGATTGTTATCAAAAATTTGAATTTATTCAATCACCAATTTGTGAGGGATGTGGAAGAAAATCAAACGATAAGACTTGTTTAGACTGTGTAAAATGGGGAAAAAAACAGAAAAAATTACTAAAGAATCGTGCATTACTTGTTTATCAAAACCAAGCAACTAAAGAATATTTTAACTTATACAAATTTATAGGAGATTATCAATTACGAAAAATATTTCAAAACAAATTTGAGAAGATGATTATGCAAAATTATCCCCTTAAACATTGGATATATGTTCCAATACCAGTAAATAAAAGTACGCAAGAACATGAAAGAATGTTTAATCAAGTAGTCGGATTAATTGAAAATCTTCCATATGTTGAATTACTAGCAGTTGATGAAAATTTACATCAAATTAAGCAAGTAGAAAAAAATCGTATAGATAGAATACATACTCCGCAACCGTTTAAGTTCAATGGCAAAATAGATTTAAAAGGGAAAAATATTTTGTTGGTTGATGATGTTTATACAACTGGGACTACTTTATATCATGCACAACAAATAATGTTTGAACATGGGGCGAAAAAAGTGCACTCTATTACTTTGGCACGTTAAAAGAGAGAGTACATTGTTTGTTAATTTAAACGCTTTCTATTATAATAAATATATGGAAGGAGTACTTCCTTTGAGTAGAAATACTCAATGTGAAAGGAGAGTTTTATTATGTTAAAAATTAACGTGCGTGGGGAAAATATTGAAGTTACTTCAGCAATTCGGGATTATGTAGAGAAAAAGATATCTAAATTAGATAAATATTTAGACTCAAATGCAAATGTTACAGCACATGCTAATTTGAGGACTTATCCAGATAAGACTACAAAGGTTGAGGTAACAATTCCACTTCCATATTTAGTTTTAAGAGCAGAAGAAACTTCACCTGATATGTATGGCAGTATCGATTTAGTTACGGATAAATTAATACGTCAGATTAGAAAGCATAAAACAAAAATCAATCGCAAGTCGCGTGAAAAGGGTTATAAGCATTTAGATTTTACTAATGAAAATTTAGATGATGCAGATGCAGAAGAAAATAAAATTGAAATAGTACGAACAAAAAATATTGCTGTTAAACCAATGGACAGTGAGGAAGCTGTATTACAAATGGAAATGTTAGGACATAATTTCTTTATTTACGAAGATGCTGATACAAATGATATTAATATAGTTTATCGTCGGCGTGATGGAAAATATGGCTTGATGGATATTAATGAAAATTAATTGATTTAAATTTATAGTTAAGAACCATGCATTAATTGCATGGTTCTTTAATTTTTTGCTTGAAAAAGTCTAATGATTTAAGTTTAGGATAAAGAATTATATGTTTAAAATTATTTGGAAAAATGCTATCATTAAAACTGGTATATTTTAATTAACCAAATGAACACTTTAGAAGGGAATCACACATGGTTAATATTCTTAAAAAATGGGTTGAAAGTGATAAACGCGAAATTAAACGCCTAGACAAAATAGCAAATAAGGTTGAAGCACATGCTGAAGAAATGGCTCAACTTTCAGATGAAGAATTAAAAGCAAAAACACCAGAGTTTAAAAAACGATATCAAAATGGTGAATCATTAGATGATATGCTTCCAGAAGCTTTTGCTGTTGCTCGAGAAGCAGCTAAGCGAGTTTTAGGATTATTTCCATATCACGTACAAATTTTAGGTGGTATTGTTTTACACCAAGGTAATATTGCAGAAATGAAAACTGGTGAAGGAAAGACTTTAACAGCTACTATGCCTGTTTACCTTAATGCACTATCAGGTAAAGGAGTTCATGTTGTAACTGTTAATGAATACCTTTCTGAACGTGATGCTACTGAAATGGGTGAACTATATCAATGGCTTGGTCTAACAGTAGGACTAAATGTATCAAGTAAATCACCAGAAGAAAAACGAGAAGCATATAATGCAGACATTACTTATTCAACAAATAGTGAATTAGGATTTGATTATTTAAGAGATAACATGGTTGTCTATAAAGAAGATATGGTTCAACGTCCTTTGAACTACGTAATTGTTGATGAAGTGGACTCTATTTTAATTGATGAAGCTCGAACACCATTAATTATATCTGGACAAGCAAAGGGTTCAACTTCTTTATACGTTCGTGCAGACCGATTTGTGAAAACGTTAAAAGAAGATGAAGACTATAATATTGATTTGGAATCTAAGACAGTTTCTTTGACTGAAGAAGGAATTCAAAAAGCTGAAAAATATTTTGGATTAACTAACTTATTTGATCCAGATAATACAGCATTGAATCATCATTTAGACAATGCTTTACGTGCTAACTACATTATGCTTCGTGATAAAGATTATGTTGTGCAAAAAGGTGAAGTATTGATTGTTGATCAATTTACTGGACGTGTCATGGAAGGCCGTCGTTATTCTGATGGATTGCATCAAGCAATTGAAGCTAAGGAACATGTGAAAATTGAAGAAGAAACGAAGACAATGGCTAACATTACTTATCAAAATTTCTTCAGAATGTATCATAAATTAGCAGGGATGACAGGTACAGCAAAAACCGAAGAAGAAGAATTCCGTGAAATTTACAATATGCAGGTAATTACGATTCCAACTAATAAACCTGTAATTAGAGATGATCGGTCTGACTTACTATATCCAACATTAAAAAGTAAATTTAATGCAGTTGCAGATGATATTGAACGTCGTCATAAAGCAGGCCAACCAGTTTTAGTTGGTACAGTTGCGGTTGAAACTTCAGAATACTTATCACAATTACTAGATAAGCGTGGAATTCCACATGCTGTTTTGAATGCTAAAAACCATGCTAAGGAAGCTGAAATTGTTGCAAATGCAGGTCAAAAAGGTGCAGTTACAATTGCTACTAACATGGCTGGTCGTGGTACTGATATTAAATTAGGCCCTAATGTACGTGAGTTAGGTGGTCTTGCAGTAATTGGAACGGAACGTCATGAATCTCGAAGAATTGATAATCAATTAAGAGGACGTTCTGGACGTCAAGGAGATCCAGGATTATCTCAATTTTATCTTTCTTTAGAAGATGATTTGATGCTTCGTTTTGGTTCAGAAAAAATTAAAGATTTGCTTCAAAGTATGAAAATTGCAGATGATGATGCAGTAATTCAATCTAAAATGATTACAAAACAAGTTGAATCAGCACAAAAGCGTGTAGAAGGTAATAACTATGATACGCGAAAACAAGTTTTACAATATGATGATGTAATGCGTGCTCAACGTGAAGTTATTTATAAACAACGTCAACAAATCATTTTAGAAGAAAAGTCACTTAAAAAAGTTATTATGGATATGATCCGACGGACTGTTAAACATGAAGTGGAAATTCATACACAAGGTGACAAATCAGAATGGAATTTAAATGAATTAGCAGAATTTGCAGAAGCAAATATGGTTAAAGAAGGAACTATTTCTGCTGATGACTTTGCAGGTAAGACACCAGACGAAATGATTGATTATTTAATGGATCGTGCAGAGGAGAATTACAAACATAAGGAAAAGCAATTAAATGATCCAGAACAAATGCTTGAATTCGAAAAAGTTGTAATTTTACGTGTTGTAGATGACCATTGGACAAACCATATTGATGAGATGGATCAATTAAGACAATCAATTGGATTACGTGGATATGGTCAATTAAATCCATTAGTTGAATATCAATCAGATGGATATCAAATGTTTGAAAGAATGGTTGCGGATATTGAAACAGATGTAACTAAATTATTCTTGAAGGCTGAAATTCGTCAGAATATTCGTCGATAATTTTGCTAAATTTTATATATTTGACAGGGTATACCAATATTTTATTTTTATTGGTATACCTTTTCATTTGGCCAAATCTGTTATCTAAATTGAAATCATGTATAATAATATTAATAGTTATGAAAGGAAGACTTTTAAATGGAATTAGTAGATTATCGTAATCAAATTCAAGAAATGAATGAAAAAATATCAGACTTTAGGAGGTCTCTTTGACTTAGATAGTCTAGAGGAACAGATTGCTCAAAATGAAGATACAATGAGTGATCCAAATTTTTGGAACGATAGCAAAAAAGCACAAAATTTAATTAATGAAAATAATATTTTGAAAAATAAGTATGATAATTTTCATCAATTAAATCAAGCAATCGATGATTTAAATGTTCTATTTGAGTTACTAGAGGAAGATTTTGAAGATCAAGATCTTCAGAATGAACTAAATGAAAAAATAAAAAATACACAAAAACAATTAGAAAATTATCAATTATCTTTATTATTGAATGGCGAGTATGATAAGAATAATGCTATTTTGGAAATACATCCTGGTGCTGGAGGCACAGAGTCACAAGATTGGGCATCTATGCTTCTAAGAATGTATACAAGATGGGCAGAACAGCATGGATTTATAATTGAAACTGCAGATTATCAAATCGGTGATGAAGCAGGTATTAAGAGTGTTACTTTGTTAATCAAAGGAACAAATGCTTATGGTTATTTGCGAAGTGAAAAGGGTGTTCATCGGTTAGTAAGAATTTCACCATTTGATTCGGCTGCTCGTAGACATACCTCATTTGCTTCTGTTAATGTAATGCCAGAATTAGATGATAGTATTGAAATTGATCTAAGACCTGAAGATATAAAAATGGAGGTTTTTCGTTCTAGTGGAGCTGGTGGACAACATATTAATAAAACTTCATCAGCAGTAAGATTAATTCATATTCCTACAGGTATAGTAGTATCAAGTCAGGCTCAACGTTCACAGTTTCAAAATAGAGCAACGGCAGAAAAAATGTTAAAAGCCAAACTATATCAACGTAAATTAGAAGAAAAAGAGAGACAGAAAGCAGAAATACAAGGAAAACAAGTGGATATTGCATGGGGATCACAAATTCGCTCATACGTATTTCATCCTTATTCAATGATAAAGGATCATCGTACGGATTATGAAACCGGCAATGTTCAGAGTGTTATGGATGGAGATTTAGATGGATTTATTAATGCTTATTTACAATGGAAATTAAAGCAAGAGAATCCGCAATAAAAGAGGTATTTAAGTGGAAATAATAAAAGTCATTGGAGAATTTTTTATTCAACCATTATTATGGTTAGGTATTTTGTATACTTTATTACTTTATCAATTAAGAATAAAAAATGAACGTAATAATTTTAGAATTGCGATTAATAAAGATTGGTATGAAATTAGACATTTTGTAAAAAAAGGTCTGGTTTGGGGATTAATTTTATCGATTTTTTCGGTAATAATAGGGATCTTTATTCCAATCAAATATGTGTTTATATATGAAATTTTTGCAATGGTATCAATGTTATTTTTACCTGTCATAGATTTAAGTGCATTACCATTGTATATTTTAGGTGTTATAAGTTACCAACATGGGGAGATATCCAGTTCTATATTCATGTTGCTCCTATCACTTAACTATTTTATGAAGGCACATTTAACTGGAAAAAATGATAAAATTTGGTTTTCTCCTAGAGAACGTCAAGGAAAAAGAGGAAGACGAATTGTGCAATACTGTTTTCATGAATTAACAGTTTTGCCTTTGTTGATTTTGATTCCTGGAAATTTAGTAAGTAATTTTAAATTTATTCCATTAATTCATTTTGGTGAGTTAAAATTTAGTTTCTTTATTTTACCGTTTTTTGTTGGAAGTGTAGGCAAAATTTTTAAAGAAACTGCCAAAAATGCTCTAGAATATTATCGTAAACAAAATATGTTGATGTGTTTAATTGCATTCGCTGGCTTTATAATTGGGACTATTTTCCCTAAATCAAGTTTAGTTTTGACGATTTTTATTCTATTAGCTAGTGTATGGATGATTTTCAAGCGAAAAAAGAAAGATGAAAAGTCAAATCAATGGTATGTTGAAACAAATATGGGTATTAGAATCGTTGCTATTAGACCAGATACTCCTGCAGCAAAGATGAATTTGGAACCTGGTGACATAATTTTAAATTGTAATGGACGTCATGTAACCAATGAAAATCAATTTTATGCTGCTTTACAACTAAATTCTGCTTATTGTCATTTAAAGTTGAAAACATTTAATGGCGACTTGAAAATTGCTGAAGGTGCTATCTATAATGATTCACCATATGAATTAGGAATTGTACTTTTTCAAAATAAATAGTAGGAGGGCATTGATGAAAAAGAAACTTTATCGTTCAAGATCACAACGAATTCTTGCTGGTGTGTGCGGAGGGATTGCTGAATATTTTAAGGTGGATCCTAAATATATCAGAATTGGTTACTTAGTTTTTACTTTAATTTGCTCACTATTTATTCATACAATGATATTGCCAATTTTAATATATTTAATTTTAGCCTTTGCTATTCCTAATAATCCTAATCAAAATGATAACAATTGGAAATCAATGTATGAAAAATATACTGGAAGAACATTTACTAAAAGTACATCAAATAGAAAAATCATTCATGATGTGAAAGAAAAAGATATAAAAAAATAAGAAGGGATTTTTATGGGATTTTGGAAAAGATCAATCCTTGATACATTAATTTTCATTGCAGTTGCAGGTTTCTTTCCTAATTTATTTCATGTATCAAATATTTGGATGGCATTTGTTGCAGCTGTAGTAATGGGACTATTAAATCGATTTATTAAACCAATTATTGTATTGTTTTCATTGCCAATTACAATTCTTACATTTGGCTTGTTTTATATTTGTATAAATGCGTTTATGTTGCAATTAGCATCATGGGCTTTAGCACCAGATTTTTATTTTAGTAATTTTGGCAGTGCAATTATTGTTGCTATTATAATAAGTATTGTAAATATGATTGTATCCGATTATTTTGAAAATTAGTTGTATTCAAGTTTATGAAGGGTTTCTTCAGAAATGAGGGATTTAAAGTGAGAAATGTAACTGTTAAAGAATTAGTTGATGGTTGTGACCTGATTGTTTATTCAGGAAAAGAATTTTTAGAGACTAATAAAATTGAAACAGATGATATTTCACGTCCGGGTCTTGAATTAACAGGATATTTTGATTATTATCCTCAGAAACGTGTTCAAGTATTTGGAATGACTGAAATTTCATTTTCACAGCGTTTAACAAATGAAAATCAAGACAAGGTAATGCAAAAACTATGTACAAATGAAACTCCTTGTTTAGTTGTTGCACGAATGTTACCTATACCAGAAAGTATGGCGAAAGCAGCATCTGAAAATCATATTCCAATTTTGAGGACTAAATCACCAACATCACGGATTGCTTCAAAAATTACATATTTTTTACAAGGACAACTTGCAGAAAGACAATCATTGCATGGTGTTTTAGTGGATATTTATGGTTTAGGAGTTTTGATAACAGGTGATTCTGGAGTAGGTAAATCAGAAACAGCGTTAGATTTAATTAAAAGAGGTCACCGATTAATTGCAGACGATCGCGTTGAAGTTTATAAGCAAGATGAAATGACAGTTCATGGCGAACCACCTAAAATTTTACGTCACTTGTTGGAAATTCGTGGAGTTGGAATAATTGATGTAATGAATTTATATGGTGCTGGAGCAGTACGTTCACATGCTCATATTTCGTTAATTGTTCATTTAGAAAATTGGAGCGAAGATAAGCAATTTGATCGTCTTGGTAGTGGTGAAGAAAAACAAGAAATTTTAGGTGTAACAATTCCTAAAATTACTATTCCAGTTAAAGTAGGTCGGAACATGGCAATTATTGTTGAAGCTGCTGCTATGAACTATCGTGCAAAAACAATGGGATATGATGCAACAAAGAAGTTTGATGAAAATTTAAATTCATTAATTAAAGAAAACTCTAATCATAATAGATAAGGTTGAAAAGAGGGTTACTTGTGTTTGATACAACCATAGCAATTAATAAAATTGCTTTTAGTATAGGGCCAATTATGGTTCACTGGTACGGAATTATAATTGCAATAGGCGTACTATTAGCTGTGATGCTTTCAATAAAAGAAGGAAATAAGCGAGGACTTGATGAGGAAAATATATATGATTTTCTTCTATGGGCATTGCCAATTTCTATAGTTTGTGCGCGAATTTATTATGTAGTTTTTCAATGGCCATATTATTCGTTACATCCAGAAATGATTTATCGAATTTGGGATGGCGGAATTGCAATTTATGGTGGATTAATTGGAGCAGCAATTGTATTAATTATTTTTTGTTATAAACGGCATTTATCGGCTTGGGAGTTTCTAGATATTATTGCACCAACTGTAATAATGGCTCAAGGAATAGGTAGATGGGGAAACTTTATTAATCAAGAAGCACATGGAAGTGCTACAACATTGAATTTTTTACAAAATACTTTACATTTACCTCAATTTATTATTCATCAAATGAATATAAATGGCGTTTATTATCAACCAACATTTTTATATGAATCAGTTTGGGATTTATTAGGATTTGTTTTATTAATATCTTTAAGACATCGTAAATCCTTGTTTAAGCGTGGTGAAATTTTCTTAACATATGTTATGTGGTATTCATGTGGACGCTTCTTTATTGAGGGAATGAGGACAGATAGTTTGATGCTTGGACCATTAAGAGTTTCACAATGGCTCTCATTCATTTTGTTTTTCGTTGCTTTAATATTATTTATTATTAGAAGGTATCATAATAATGAACCTTGGTATTTAGATAAGAATGCTATAAATAAATAAAAAAAGTTTAATTATATTTACTATAAAAACGCTTTTATTGTAAAATGAAAGTGTTAGTTTTAGGAGGGTGATCGTATGAGTTGGGAAGATAATTACCAAACTTGGAAAAATTATCCTGATTTATCATCAGATTTAAAAACAGAATTAGATAATTTAGCAAATAATCAAGAAGAATTAGAAGATGCATTTTATGCACCATTAGAATTTGGAACTGCTGGAATGCGTGGAGTAATTGGAGTAGGTATAAATAGAATGAATATTTATACTGTTCGTCAAGCGACTGAAGGTTTAGCAACATTTATGGATACCTTGGATGATGAGGTAAAGAATCGAGGAGTAGCAATTAGTTATGATTCTCGTCATCATTCTCAAGAATTTGCATTTGATGCTGCACGAGTATTAGGAGCTCATGGAATTCCAACTTTTGTATTTGAAAGTCTACGTCCAACACCTGAACTTTCATTTACAGTACGTCATTTACATACATATGCAGGAATTATGATAACTGCAAGTCATAATCCTAAACAATATAATGGTTATAAAATTTATGGCGAAGATGGGGCTCAAATGCCACCTAAAGAGTCTGATTTAATTACAAAATATATCCGTCAAGTTAAAGACTTATTTGATGTTACAGTTGCTGATAAGGATTCATTAATTGAAGATGGCACAATGAAAATTATTGGCGATGAAGTTGATCAAGCATATTTAGCTGAAGTTAATAAAGTAACAATAAATCGTGAATTAGTTGCCGAAGAAGGCAAGTCAATGAAATTGATTTTCACACCATTACATGGAACAGGTGCCATGCTTGGCGAAAAAGCATTGAAGCAAGCTGGATTTGAAAACTTTACAATGGTACCAGAACAAGCAATGCCAGATCCTGATTTTTCTACAGTTAAGAAGCCAAATCCTGAAGATCCAGCTGCATTTGACTTAGCAATAAAATTGGGAAAAGAACAAGGAGCAGACTTATTAGTTGGGGTTGATCCTGATGCAGATCGTCTCGGAGCAGCAGTACGTCAACCTAATGGTGAATATAAATTATTAACAGGTAATCAAATCGCAGCATTATTATTAAATTATATTTTAACAGCACATAAAAATGCAGGCACATTACCTGAAAATGCTGCAGCAGTAAAATCAATTGTTTCAAGTGAGTTTGCAACTAAAGTAGCAAATAATTTTAATGTTAAAATGATAAATGTATTAACTGGCTTTAAATTTATTGCAGAACAAATTAAAAACTTTAATCAAGATCATTCTCATACTTTTATGTTTGGATTTGAAGAAAGTTATGGATATCTAATTCGTCCATTTGTACGTGATAAAGATGCAATTCAATCAACGGTTATGCTTGCAGAAGTTGCTGCTTTTTATAAGAAACAAGGTATGACTTTATACGATGGGTTGCAAGAATTATTTGAAAAATATGGTTACTTTGCAGAAAAGACATTATCATTAACATTTGATGGTGTAAATGGTGCACAAGAAATTAGTGATTTGATGACTAAATTCCGTGAAGAAGCACCAGAACAATTTGCAGGTTTTAAAGTTAGTGCACTTGAAGATTTTGAAAAGTCTACAAAAACATTGATTGATGGTAAGACTGAAAAAATTAATTTGCCAAAATCAAATGTACTTAAGTATATTTTAGAAGATGGAACTTGGATTGCAGTCCGTCCTTCAGGAACTGAACCTAAGATTAAGTTCTATATTGGAACACAAGCAGACACACAGGATGAAGCAATTGAAAAACGTGATCAATTTGAAGCAACTGTGATGGCTTTTGTAAAGGGCTAAGATATTAAAAAGTTAATAATAATAAAAAGAGGTTGTAGTTAATGGCCTCTTTTTATTTACATTTATATAAATAGAACAAAGATTTATACGAAAATACGTTCGATGTGCTAGAATGTTTATGATTAAGCTTAAAGAGAAAGGAGTGTTTTTGATGATAGAAAAACAAGTTGATAAAAAGTTTGATCTTGTTGCTCCATATAAACCAACAGGAGATCAGCCTAAAGCGATAAAAGAATTATCAGATGGATTAAAAAAGGGAGAAAAATCTCAAATTTTATTAGGAGCAACAGGTACAGGTAAAACGTTTACTATTGCAAATGTTATTAAAAATAATAATAAGCCAACATTAGTTTTGGCTCATAATAAAACTTTAGCAGGGCAATTATATGGAGAATTAAAAGAGTTTTTCCCACATAATGCAGTAGAATATTTTGTTAGTTACTATGATTTTTACCAACCTGAAGCATACGTACCATCTAGTGATACGTATATTGAAAAAGATTCAAGTATTAATGATGAAATAGATAAATTGCGGCATTCAGCTACAAGTGCATTACTTGAAAGAAATGATGTAATAGTAGTTGCTTCAGTATCATCAATATTTGGATTGGGTAGTCCTTTTGAATATCAGAAACATACAATCTCATTACGTGTGGGACAAGAAATTAACCGAGATGAATTATTAAAAAATTTAGTAGATATTCAATATGATCGAAATGATATAGATTTTCAACGTGGAAGATTCAGAGTACATGGGGATATTGTTGAGATTTTCCCTGCTGCACATGATGAACGAGCATTAAGAATTGAATTTTTTGGTGATGAAATAGATCGTATACGTGAAATTGATCCACTGACTGGCCAAGTATTTGGTGATCGAAAGCATGTTGCGATTTTCCCAGCAACTCACTTTATGACAAATGATGAACAATTAAAACATGCAATTAAGAGTATTGAATCAGAATTAGATAAGCGCACGAAAGAATTGCATAAAGAAGGTAAATTACTAGAAGAACAACGATTAAAACAACGAACTACATATGACATTGAAATGCTTAAAGAGATGGGATATACGAATGGTATTGAAAATTATTCACGTCATATGGATGGAAGAAAAGCTGGTGAACCACCATACACATTACTAGATTTCTTCCCCAAAGATTTTTTAATTGTTGTAGATGAATCACATGTAACAATGCCACAAGTACGTGGAATGTACAATGCCGATATTTCTAGAAAGCAAATGCTAGTTGATTATGGATTCAGGTTACCTAGTGCTTTAGATAATCGCCCATTAAAATTAGCTGAGTTTGAAAAACATGTGCATCAAATTATTTATATGTCAGCAACCCCTGGCCCTTACGAAAAAGATCAAACAAACCATATTGTTGAACAAATTATTCGACCTACTGGATTACTAGATCCAACAATAGAAGTTCGACCAGTTATGGGGCAAATGGATGACTTAGTTGGTGAAATTAACAAGCGTGTAGAGCGACATGAAAGAGTTTTTGTAACAATCTTAACGAAGAAGATGGCTGAAGATTTAACTGATTACTTTAAAGAATTGGGGATTAAGGTAAAGTATTTGCATTCAGATATTAAAACTTTAGAGCGGACGCAAATTATTCGAGACTTAAGATTAGGAAAATTCGATGTTTTAGTTGGAATTAATTTACTTCGTGAAGGAATTGATGTTCCTGAAGTATCTTTAGTTGCTATCCTTGATGCAGATAAGGAAGGATTTTTAAGAAATGAGCGTTCCTTAATTCAGACAATTGGACGAGCTGCTCGAAATGCTAATGGTCATGTAATAATGTATGCAGATGAAATTACAGATTCAATGCAAAAGGCAATTGATGAAACTAAAAGACGGCGAAAAATTCAAGAAGAATACAATAAAAAGCATCACATTGTTCCGAAAACAATTCAAAAAGACATTCGTGCAGAAATTAAAGCTACTGAAAATGATGAACAAACAGACAATACAAATATAGATTTTGAAAAGATGAATAAAGCTGAAAAACAAGAAATGATAAAACGTCTAAAAGAACAAATGAATCAAGCATCAAAAGATTTAAACTTCGAAGAAGCAGCATCTTTACGTGATATAATTTTAGAATTACAAGCACAAATAAGTTAGGAGGTAGATAAATTGGTTCAAAATAAAATTGAAATTCATGGGGCACGTGCACATAATTTAAAAAATATAGATGTAACAATACCTAAAAATAAACTTGTTGTTATTACTGGATTATCTGGTTCTGGAAAGAGTTCATTGGCGTTTGATACTTTATATGCAGAAGGACAAAGACGTTATGTAGAAAGTTTATCATCATATGCACGACAATTTTTAGGACAAATGGAAAAGCCTGATGTTGATTCGATTGAAGGACTTTCGCCAGCAATTTCAATTAATCAAAAAACAACTTCAAATAATCCAAGGTCAACAGTCGGT
Organism: uncultured Ligilactobacillus sp.; assembly: GCA_944326135.1. Taxonomy (GTDB): domain Bacteria; phylum Bacillota; class Bacilli; order Lactobacillales; family Lactobacillaceae; genus Ligilactobacillus; species Ligilactobacillus cholophilus. The sequence continues at coordinate 54,113 of CALVCU010000020.1, forward strand.
ACAGTTACAGAAATAACTGATTATTTAAGATTGTTATGGGCCCGAATTGGAGTACCAATTTGTCCTAATGATGGTCATAAAATTACAAGCCAATCGCCTCAACAAATTGTGGATCGAATATTAAAACTTGAAGATCGAACAAGAATTCAAATTTTAGCACCAGTAGTTCAAAATAAAAAAGGTCAACATAAAGAAATATTTAAAAAGATTCAACGTGAAGGTTTCGTTCGAATGATTGTTGATGGAGAACAACATGAGATTAGTGATGAAATTGAGTTAGATAAAAATAAAAAACATTCTATATCTATTGTTGTAGATCGGATTATTATCAAAGAAGGAATTCGATCACGTTTATTTGATTCAGTGGAAGCAGCATTAAAATTGACAAATGGCTATGTTTCAGTAGATGTGATAGATGGTAAAACATTACAGTTTTCTGAAAAATTAGCATGTCCATATTGTGGATTTTCGATTAAAGAACTTGAACCTAGACTTTTTTCATTTAACGCACCTTTTGGAGCTTGCCCGGATTGTGATGGATTAGGAGAAAAGATTGAAGTAGATCCAGATTTAATAATTCCAGATAAAAATAAGTCTATACAAGAAGGTGCAATTGTTCCATGGAGAGCTGAAAGTTCAAAATATTATTACTCTTTACTAGAACAATTTTGTATTCTTAATAAGATTGATATTACAAAACCATATAAAAAATTAACTAAGAAACAGCAGGAAAAATTATTATATGGTGATGCTTCAAAAGAATTTCATTTTAATTTAAAAAGTGAATTTGGGAAAGTAAGAACTGTTGATATGAAATTTGAAGGAGTAATTCCAAATATTGAGAGAAGATATCGTGACACTTCAAGTGCTTTCAATCGAAATATTTTACGGCGGTTTATGACTAGTCAAATTTGTAAAATGTGCCATGGATATCGCCTAAATCAGCAGGCATTAGCGGTGAAAATTAATGGCATGCATATTGGGGAAGTTTCAGATTTACCAGTTGATCAATTAGTTGATTTTTTTGATAATTTAACATTTACTGAACAAAAGAAACAAATTGCTGAACCAATCATTAAGGAACTTCATGATCGGCTCACATTTTTAAAAAATGTTGGATTAGATTATTTAACATTGTCTCGTTCTGCACGCACTCTTTCTGGTGGAGAAGCTCAACGAATTCGATTAGCTACACAAATTGGTTCTAATTTATCGGGGATAATTTATGTTTTAGATGAGCCATCAATTGGACTACACCAACGTGATAATGATCGTTTAATAGAATCATTAAAAAAGATGCGTGATTTAGGGAATACATTGATTGTTGTTGAACATGATGAAGACACAATGAAAGCTGCAGATTATTTGATTGATATTGGCCCGGGTGCAGGAGCGAATGGTGGACATATAATGGCCGCAGGAACTCCAAAACAAGTTATGCGAAATAAAAATTCACTCACAGGTCAGTATCTATCAGGGAAAAAGATAATCCCTACACCTTCTGAACGTCGGTTGGGAAATGGAAAAAGTATTAAATTATTTGGGGTTAGTGAAAATAATTTAAAAAATATTAATGTAGAATTTCCTTTAGGTAAATTTATTGCAGTAACTGGAGTTTCTGGATCTGGAAAATCTACTTTAGTTAATCAAGTATTAGAAAGAATTTTAGCTCAAAAACTAAACAATAATACGACAGATCGTCCGGGAAGATATCAAAAAATTACTGGAATAAAAAATTTAGATAAGGTAATTAATATTGATCAATCTCCTATTGGACGTACCCCAAGAAGTAATCCAGCTACCTATACTGGAGTTTTTGATGATATCAGAGGATTGTTTGCACAAACAAATCAAGCGAAAATCAGAGGATATAATAAAGGACGTTTTAGTTTTAATGTTAAAGGTGGCAGATGTGAAACATGTAAAGGCGATGGCATTATTAAAATTGAAATGAATTTCTTGCCAGATATTTACGTTGATTGTGAGGTTTGTCATGGTTCTAGGTTTAATTCAGAAACTTTAGAGATTGAATATAAGGGGAAAAACATTGCCGAAGTATTAAAAATGACAGTTGATGAGGCTTTGAAATTCTTTGATGCAATTCCTAAAATTAGACGTAAACTTCAAACAATTTCAGATGTTGGATTAGGTTATGTTCAATTAGGACAATCGGCAACAACATTATCAGGTGGAGAAGCTCAAAGAATGAAATTGGCTTCAGAATTGCATAAAAAGGCCACGGGAAAAACTTTATATATACTAGATGAACCTACAACTGGATTACATGCAGATGATATAAATAGGTTATTAAAGGTGTTACAACGTTTAGTTGATAAAGGTAATACAGTATTAGTAATTGAACATAATTTAGATGTTATAAAAAATGCAGATCATATAATTGATTTAGGCCCAGAAGGTGGAGAAAATGGTGGGAATGTTGTAGTAACAGGTACGCCAGAAGAAGTTGCTTTATGTAAAGAAAGTTATACTGGTCAATATTTAAAACAATTATTAAATAAGCAATAGCAACATATGATAATATGAAATATATAAGTAATGGAATTTAATAATTTAGTATAGCAGATATATTGAGGTGAGGGAGGAAATTACATGAATGAACCTTATGAATTAGTAATTGTTACCGGAATGAGTGGTGCTGGGAAAACAGTTGCAATGCAAAGTTTTGAAGATTTAGGTTATTTTTGTGTTGATAATATGCCACCAAAATTATTGCCTAAACTCTGGGAATTAGTAATGGGAACTGGGAAAATTCATAAAGTTGCATTAGTAATTGATTTACGTGCACGTAATTTTTATGATGAAATAAATGAGATTTTACCCAAACTACAAAAGCAGCATGTAATTAAGACTAGAATTTTATTTTTAGATGCCTCAGATGAAGAATTGGTTGCACGATACAAGGAAACTAGAAGATCACATCCATTATCACGTGATAGTCGACCTTTAGAGGGAATAAAATGCGAGCGCAAGCTTCTAGCTGATATAAAATCTCAAGCACAATTAGTAGTGGATACAACAAATATTTCACCACGGAAATTACGTGAAGAAATATTTCACAATTTTGAAACAAATAGTGACTATCCATTTAGAATCGATGTAATGTCATTTGGATTTAAATATGGATTGCCAATCGATGCTGATATTGTTATGGATGTGCGATTTCTACCTAATCCATACTATATTCCAGAACTTCGAGACAAGACCGGATTAGATAAAGTAGTATATGATTATGTGATGAATTCTAAAGACACAGAAGCTTTTGTTAAGCAATTTAAAGGATTACTAAAGACAGTAATTCCAGGTTATATCAAAGAAGGAAAAACTAATGTTGTGATTGCAATTGGCTGCACTGGCGGACAACATCGATCAGTTGCATTAACAGAACGAATTGGCAATTATTTGAAAAAAGATTATCAAGTGTCAATCTCACATCGTGATATAAATCGAAGAAAGGAGACAGTTAATCGCTCATGAGTAGATTACGACCAAAAATAGTAATGATTGGTGGCGGAACAGGATTACCAGTAATTTTAAAGGGATTACGTAAACAAAATGTAGACATCACTGCTGTCGTTACAGTCGCAGATGATGGTGGATCATCAGGAATTATTCGTGATTATATTAATGTTGTTCCACCAGGCGATATTCGGAACACAATGGTCGCTCTTTCAAATATTCCAGAGTTAAGAAAAGAAATTTTTCAATATCGTTTTAAAACTGATGATCAATTTTTCTCTGGACATGCGATAGGTAATTTGATAATTGCTGCTCTATCAGAAATGAATAATGATAATATTTTTGAAGCAGTCCAGCAGTTGTCAAAAATGATGGATGTACAAGGACATGTGTATCCAGCATCTAACATTCCTTTAATTTTAAATGCTAAATTTAGTGATGGGACACAACTCGCAGGTGAGTCAGAAATTTCTGCTGCAGGTAAAACGATAAAAGAAGTCTGGGTAACAGCAATTGATGATACTAAACCTAAAGCGGTACCTGAAGTCATAGATGCTATTTTAGATGCAGATCAGATTGTATTAGGACCTGGTAGCTTATTTACAAGTATTTTGCCTAATTTGATGATTAGTAATGTTGGACAAGCAGTTTTACAAAGTAAAGCCGAGGTTGTATATATTTGTAATATAATGACTCAAAAAGGTGAAACAGAACGTTTTACTGATGCTCAACACGTAAAAGTTTTACACCGCCATTTACATCAGAAATTTATTAATACAGTTTTAGTTAATACTGAACCAGTTCCAGCTGATTATATGGATCGACAAAAATATGATGAGTATTTATATCAAGTTAAACATGATTTTAAAGGCCTTAGAGCAGAGGGCTGCCGAGTTATTTCTGATAACTTTTTAAAATTAAAAGATCATGGTGTATTTCATAATGGAAATCGAGTGGTTGAAGAATTAATGCAATTAATTGGACGACCAAATTCTTGGATTGATTAATTCAAAAAGAAGGGATAGATTGCATTGTCTTATGCAAGTGATGTAAAAAAAGAACTAACAATGCTTGAAGTTCATGATGAAGGAAATGGAAAAGCAGAATTAATGGCACTTCTTCGAATGAATGGATCTTTAAGTATTGAACACCATCATTTTGTATTATCAGTACAAACTGAAAATCCTGCAACTGCACGTAGAATATATAAGTTATTAAAACAATTTTATAATATTGAAAGTGAACTTTTAGTTAGGCGCAAAATGAAATTGAAGAAAAATAATTTATATATTGTAAAATTAAGACATGATAGTGAAAAGGTATTAAATGATTTAAATATTTTAGAAGGTTTTCAAATACAACAAACCGTTCCTTTAAATTTTTTAGATAATGATTTAAAAGTACGTTCATATTTAAGAGGTGCTTTTTTAGCAACAGGGTCTGTGAATAATCCAGAAACAGGACGATATCATTTGGAAATTTATTCATTATATGAAGAACATAATGACACTATTTGTGAAATGTTGAATCGTTATCATCTTAATGCTAGGAAAACGCAGCGTCGAAGTGGATATATCACATATTTAAAAGAAGCTGAAAAAATTGCTGATTTTTTATCTTTAATTGGTGCAACGAATTCAATGTTGAAGTTTGAAGATATTAGAATTGTCCGTGATATGAGAAATTCAGTTAATAGGATTGTTAATTGCGAAACTGCAAATTTAAATAAAGTTGCAGATGCAGCTAATAAGCAAATAGAAAATATTAAATATTTAGATGAACACTTAGGCTTAGATAAAATTCCAAGTAAATTGCAAGAAGTTGCATTGGTTAGAGTAGCTCATCCTGAATTAAGTTTGAAAGAATTGGGAGAGTTAGTACCAGGAGGGCCCATTTCTAAATCTGGAATAAATCATCGACTTAGAAAAATAAATGAAATGGCTGAAAAAGTACGTCAAGGTGGTAAATAAAAAAACATCAAATCGATTATTCGATTTGATGTTTTTTTATGTTTTCAAGTATTATTTATCCATCTTTTTCTTGTTTTCCATAATTTGATCAATCAAGCCATATTTAAGTGCTTCTTCAGCAGTCATGAAATTATCACGATCAGTATCATTATTAATTTTTTCGATAGGTTGACCAGTGTGATCAGCTAAGATTTCATTAATCAAATTACGAGTTTTTAAAATATGTTCTGCAGCAATTTGAATTTCAGTTGACTGTCCTTGTGCACCACCAAGTGGTTGGTGAATCATTATTTCTGAATGAGGTAAAGCAAAACGTTTTCCTTTTGTACCAGCAGTAGCTAAAATTGATGCCATTGAAGCAGCCATGCCCATCACAATTGTTTGAACATCAGCATTAACAAAATTCATTGTATCGTAAATTGCTAAACCAGCTGAAACGGACCCACCTGGAGAATTGATGTACATGTAAATATCTTTTTCTGAATCTTGTGCATCTAAGAAAAGCAACTGTGCAATGATTGCATTTGCCATATCATCATTGATTTCACCAGATACCATAATAATTCGATCTTTTAATAAACGTGAGTAAATATCGTATGCACGTTCTCCTTGACTTGATTGTTCAATAACTGTAGGTATTAAAGCCATAATTAAATAGCCTCCTTAAATATATAAAAGTTATTAACTTGAGTTTAACATATAAAACTTACAAATTCATTTTATAATAATGGTCAACAAAGGTCAAATGTGTAATTTGATTAAAATAAAATTACAGTAATGTTGATTATTGATTAAAAAATAATTAAATAGTGATATAATACTTTTAATGTAACGAAAAATTTAAGGGGATGAATATTATGTCAAATATGGTTGCATTAAATGATCCAACATTACATTGGGAATCTCGTTACAAACGAAATTGCTATGTTTATATTATAATTTATGGTTTACTTGGTGCAGTTACTGGCGTCACTAATAATACATTAGTATCATATTTAGATTTAACAGCACCAAAGGTAGTCACTGGTTTAAATATTTACACAGCAGTTGGTTCAATTTTAATGGCAATAATGTTAATTTATATTCACAAGACAGGCTATAAAAAAGTGTTAATTATTGCGCCAATATTAACAATACTTACTTTGTATGCAATGATATTTAGTAATAATGCAGATATTATTGCTATTTCATATGCACTGTTGACTGCAGGCGTTGGAATATATGATTTTATGTATCCACTTATGTATGCAGTATATGTTCCAAGAAAAATTAGAACATTTATGATGTCTGTGGTAATGGTAACAAATTTAGTTACACAAGCAATTGTGACATTTTTTGGCGGTAAAATTGTTGTTTACGTATTTAGCAAATTAATGGGAATTAATTATAATGAGGCTTCTATACTTTCTAGTCATCAAACTACTATGAAAGAAAATGTATTGCACACATACATTAATGCTTATAAATCGGTTATTTATTTGGCAATTGGTTTTACAGTTTTGGCATTCTTTTGTTCATTATTTTTAAAGGAAAGAAAGAGCGATTATATTGAAACAGAGGCTGAATTAACTGAAAGAAAAGCTAAGAAATCGGTCAATTTTAAGTTATTAATTAAAAAAAGTATATTGTTATATGTCATATTTTTAGCATTAATTAGAATTGGGGCATATTTAGTAGTTCCTTATTTTCCAATATATTTAAATAATTTTTTACATATTGAACGTGGTACTGTTTCTACTATTATTACATTACAGACATTTGCCATGCTGATTGGATATACTTTTGCTCCATGGTTAGAAAAGAAACTTGGTTCAATTGTTTCTATTTCAGTGATGACACTATTATGTACTCCATTAATGTTTTTAATGGCTAAAGGAAATTTATTTGGTGCTGGAGTACCAATAATAATCGGAATAATTTTATTTATGAGATCAGGACTAGCTAATGCCTCAATGCCAATTCAGCAGTCATTACAAATGGCACTGGTTCCAAAAAATTTAAGACCTGCATTTAGTTCACTGATTACATTTGTGAATGCAATTGTAGGAATTGGGGTAGGAATATTTACATCAACTATCTTATTAAGAAATCCTCAGGGATATGCAGTTGCTTATTATATTGCAGCATGTTTCTATGTCATAGCGGCACTCTTATTGTTTGTGCTAAAAAAGAGATATAACAGAATCATGGAAAAAGAATCAACTGAAGAAAAAATTGAAAGAATTCAAGAAGAGGCCATTGAAAAACAAGAGACAGAAAATATAAAACAGTAATAAAAAAGGAGACATTAGTCTCCTTTTTTATTATATTATAACTTATAACGATTTTCGTTCTTTTGAAGATGGAATATTCATTATTGAACGATATTTTGCAACAGTTCTTCTTGAAATTTGGATTTTTTTAGTTTGGAGTAATTCTACAATTTTCTGATCTGATAAAGGATTATTTTTATCTTCATCACTAATTAATTTTTTTATATTTTGTTGTACAGTATTGACACTAATAGAACAGTTTTCAGCATAACTAGCAGCTGTTGTGAAAAACGATTTTAATTCAAATATACCAAAATCACATTTTAAATATTTGCCACTGATGGCTCTACTAATTGTAGATTCATGTAATTGTAATTGGTGAGCAATATCACGTAATAAAAGTGGTTTTAATGGATGAGAATCTTCAAGAAAAAATGAAGATTGTTTTTTTACGATTGCTTGACCAACTTTTAAAATTGTTGCTTCACGTTGTGATAGTTCAGCAGTTAATTGTTCATATTCAATTTCTTTTTCTTTAAGATACTTTTGAACATCGTTATTTGTATTTTTTGAAAAACTATTAAAATATGCTTTTTTAAATAAAATTTTAGGAGTATTAGATGTTGTAAATTGAACTGATAGTGTGTTTTTATCTTGTTTAACTATCAAATCGGGATATATAAATTCAGCTTCATTATTTTGATATCCAGCACCAGGAGCAGGGGATAATGTACGCACATATTTAAGAACTTTTTTGATATGTGCACAATCAGTTTTATATTTTTTAGCTAATTTATTCCATTTTTTTTCTGTAAAATCGATAAAATCATTTTGTAAAATTGGCAAAGCAAGTTGAGGTGCAGAAGGATTATCTTGTGTTTGTAAAATTAGACATTCTTGTAAGTCACGTGCACCAATTCCAGGTGGATCAAGGCGTTGCAATAGAGTTAAAGCATCTAAAACTAATGTTTTATTAAATTTTTGTTCTTTGTATAGTTTGTCAATATCAATACTTAAATATCCGTTATCATCTAAATTTTCGATAAAATAAATTACTAGAGTTCTAATTGGGGTATTACGCATAGTCAAATGAACCTGTTCTAATAGATAATCGTCAAGGGAAACTTGATGTTTGCTTTGAATAAATTGATTTATATCATAATCTTTTGAGTTCAAATTTGAGTGAAATTCTATATCAATAAAAGGATTTTCTAATGCTTTTTGTTTTAAATATGAATACAGTTCATCATTTGTAGATTTTAAAATTTTAATCGATTGTTGCATTTGTTGAGTCATTGCTAATTTTTGTAATTGCTTTTGATTGATATTTTGAGAAAGAGTCATAATATTCCCTCGTTAATTTATTTCTGTTGCAATTTATACTTTTATAAGATAATATAATAAAAGTAAATGCGCCGATAGTGTAATGGATCGCACACAAGATTCCGGTTCTTGTAATCTGGGTTCGACTCCCAGTTGGCGCATTTTTGCCGTGATCAATGATCACGGCTTTTTTATTAAAAATACATAAGTAAGTGTGCTTAATAAAGTATTTTCTAAAGTAAATATTACTAGATTATTTCAATAAATGAAAGCGCAATCTAAAAGCGCTTATAATTAATAAGATTAATTTAGGATCTTATAAGTTGAATATGCTTGCACGTGTCAATTTTTACTGATATAATTCAAAGGTGTTAAGGGTAGTTAAAATTTATTAACGATCCTTTAGTATAAATTTACCTTTTAGGAGGAATATTAATATGACTACAAAAGTAGGTATTAATGGTTTTGGTCGTATCGGCCGTTTAGCATTCCGTCGGATTGCTGAAGTATCAGATGA
>CALVCU010000021.1 GCA_944326135.1 uncultured Ligilactobacillus sp.
AATAAGATTATCCAAATGGAGGTGCGGACAATTTCTTGGACCTGCTATTTCAATTAGATCCAGTAATTGTCTGTACTCTTTTGGACTTAGATAATTTGTAAGTATAAAATAAATTGAGTTCATACCACTTTATCCTTACCTTATATATTTCATTACAAATTTATATTATGCATGCTTTCTTCCATAAATTGTCCTAAGTATAAATCACGATAATATCCTTTTTGTTTAACTAATTCTTGATGATTCCCTTCTTGAACAATTTTTCCATCATAAATTACTAATATGCGATCAGCATTAGTAATCGTACTTAAACGATGGGCTACAACAAAAGTAGTCGTACTTGCCATGATTTTATCAATTGCTTTTTGAATTAAATATTCTGTTTGAGTATCTATTGATGACGTTGCTTCATCTAGAATCATAATACTTGGGTTACGAATTAATGCTCTAGCAAAAGAGATTAATTGTTTTTGTCCTAGTGATAATAAATTTCCCATCTCACCAACTTCAAAATTATATTGTCCTTCTAAATCTTTAATAAAATCATGAGCATGGATCTGTTTACATATTTCAATGATTTCTTCATCAGTAGCATCCTTATTACCATAACGGATATTTTCCATAATACTGCCACTAAATAAATGGGGTGTTTGTAAAATATAACCAATTTGACTATGTAACCAGCTAATACTATGTTCACGGTAATCTTGACCATCAATTAAAATATTTCCAGAAACTGGTTCATAAAAGCGACTTAATAAATTAATAATAGTACTTTTTCCACCACCAGTTTTTCCAACTAAAGCAATTGTTTCTTTAGGTTTTACTTTCAAATTAAAATTAGTTAAGATTGGTTCACTGGCCTGATAATAAAAATCAACATTACGATATTCAACTGCGCCAATAATTCTTTCACTAATATTCTTTTTACTTGCTAATAAGTCACCATATTTTTCAATTACTTCAGGACGATCAACAATATCACTCTTTTCATTAATCATTCCAAACACTCGTTCCATACTTGCTTTAGCTAACTGTATTTCTGAAATTGCATTAGTTAACATTCTTAGTGGTTCAAAAAACTGAACACTATATTGTGAAAACAAAACCAAAACACTAAATGAAAGATTTTGTTTAAAGACTAAAATACTACCAAGATAAATAATCGAAGCTAAACTAATCCCACTTGCTAGATTGACTAAAGGACGATAAAATGCCTGATATTTACCAGTAATAATGGCAACTTTTCGCATCTTAGCACTATCTAAAATAAATTCTTGATAATTCTTAGTTTCAAGAGTTAAAGTTTTTGTTGTTTTAATCCCATTGATAGCTTCATTATAATGAGAGGTTAATTTTGAGTTGTATAAACGAGTTTTACGATATAAATCTAAAATTGCTTTTTGAAAATAATAAGTAACAATAAAAAAGACAGGAACAACAATTAATACAACTAAAGCCAGTTGCCAATTAATAATTAACATAATAGCACTAATAATAATTATTTGAATCACTGCCCAGCTTGAATCAAATAAAGTCCAGGCAACGACTTCAGCAATTCTTACAATATCACTTGTTAATCTAGCAATGGTCCATCCTGATGCCGTTGCATCAAAATAACGAAATGATAGGTGCATTAAATTTTCAAAAGCAGCTTTACGCATATTGGCACCAAGCTTTGATTCAATATGGCCAGTTACTTTAAACTCATAATAAAATAAGATTGATTGAAATATTACCATACTAAAATAGATGATGGCAAATAACAAAATAGTTGTTATTGGTGTAGCGGTGTTTAAAAAGTTGTCTAAAACATATTTATTTAATAAAGGAAAAATCCCATCAATTACAACTACAATTAATGTAATGATCATTAACAAGATCAAATATTTTTTTATTTTACTAAAAAAATCAAGTAACTGTTTAAATAAATTTTTATCAAATTTATCATGATATTCTTTTTCTTGATATAAACGTGACATTATTACACCTCCATTTTAGTTTGGATATTGTAAATCGTTTGATATAATTGACCATTGTTAATTAAATCCTGATGTTTTCCCATTTCTACAATTTTACCTTTATCCATAACAATGATTAAATCAGCATCTTGAGCGCTATTAATTCTTTGAGTAATAATAATTGAAGTATTAATATTCATTTTACTAATAGCATCACGAATACTTTTATCTGTTTTAGTATCAACTGCTGATAATGAATCATCGAATATTAATATTGCACTTTCTTTCAATAAACTTCTAGCGATTGCTACTCTTTGTTTTTGACCACCTGATAAAGTAACTCCTTTTTCACCAACTAAGGTATCATAGCCATCATTAAATTCCATGATATCATCGTGAACAAAAGCTTTTCTAGCACTATCACGAATCATGTCTAATGAAACATCTTCATTAATATTGATATTATCTTTGATACTTTTAGCGTATAAAAAAGGTTCTTGTAAAACACAGGAAATTTGACTTCTTAATGATGTAATATTAATATCTTTTAAATTATGACCATCCAATAAGATTTCGCCTTGATAATTATCAAAAAACTTTAATAGTAAATTGATCAACGTTGTTTTTCCTGAGGCCATCGTACCAATAATCGCAACTTTCATACCTTTATCAATCTTAAATGATATATCATCTAATACCTTTTGCTTTTCATAAGCAAAAGAAACATGTTTAAATTCAATATTACCTTCAATGATAACATCTTTTCCACTAGTATAATCTTCCTGTTTACTATTTAAAACCTCATTAATCCGTTTAAATGATACTTTGCATTTTCCCATATCAGATAAGATTCTACCGATATTACGAATCGGCCAAACAATCATCAATTCATACGATAAAAAGACAACAAACTCACCAGTAGTTATGGCATGATTATTAACAAAAAAATTCCCGCAATTAAAACAATAAAGATTTGTGTATAACATAAAAAATCACTACTTGCCCAATATGAACCAATGACTTTATCAACATCAAAAACACTATCTTTAAAATCATCATTAACTTGATCAAAACGCTTTAATTCATAAGCTTCTTTATCAAATGCTTTAACTACCCGAATACCACTAATAACTTCTTGACAGTAGCTTGTTAACTGAGCTTCTTTTTCATCACTATACTTAAATACTTTACGAATTTTATTAAAGAAAAAATATGCATAAACAATAATAAATGGTAAAAAAATGATCGCAATTAATGCCAATGACAGATTAATTGAAAATAAAATAGCGATAGCAAACGAAGCTACACAACAAGAATAAATCAATTCCTGAATTTGATTTTGAAACAACCGTTTTATAATTTCAATATCACTAGTACAGCGTTGGATTAAATCACCGGTATTAAAATTTTGATTAGTTTTTAAATCTAATTTTTGAATACTGGCATATAAAGCATTTTTTATGTTAAAAGCAATTGTTTCGCCACAATAAAACTGAGTATAATAGCGAATTGCTAAAAACAAAGCAATTATCAAGTTAACGGCTAATACAATTAGCGCGATAATATGTAAATTATCTTGAATATAGGAAAGTGGATATAAGTTATTTATGATCCACTTTCCTACAAAATTAGTAACCGCCTGATTGTTTAAAACACTATCTATTACAAAACTAATTAATAAACCATTAAATAAGCTAAAAAAAGCACTAAAAGCACAAGCAATTAAACAAATTATAAATGGGCCTTTTACACTATGAAGTAAATTTCTAATACTCATTTTATCACCTGCCTTATATTTAATTATAGCATAACTTTATCTATTGTATTGTTAGATTATAATAAAATAGTTTTGGTTAATTGATAGCATCAAGAATTTGATTAAAAAATGTAAATTAAAAGTGTTTATAATGTTTAGCACTATAATGGTTAATATGTTGAGACTATTAGTCGTTATAAATGTTTTGTCGATTTTGTTTGCAAATCATTTGTTGATGTAATTCTTTTTATTAATATATGGTAATGGTCATAGATGAAATGAAGAATATTTTACTCTTCTAAGAAGATAAACAGTGAGCGATGATAAAAAATTATATGTTGGGATGTCAAATTATTAATAATAATGTAAATATTAATTATGTCAATGATAAATTTGTGATTAATATAAATATTGGTCATTTTGGAATTAGGTCGGAAATTGAATTACATAATACGTGTTGCTATGGAACATACTGTTGAATGTGCAGATAATTTTGATAAATAATTATTATTATAAAAAATATTTGAAAGAGTTTAATAATTATAGAGATAGTAATGATAATTTTAATGTGTATTATTATCAAATGTGTAAAAGTTTATGCAGATATTAATGTATAATATTATTATAATGAAATATGTTAATTGAAAAATATTTTAAAATAGAGCCTATGAATATTGTTAGGTATAGTTTTTTTAAGTAATGTTTTTTATTTATGAGTTGGTAATTTTGTAGATTTAAAAAATCTTTATATGTGAGTTGAGGATCTTAAAACATTATTGAGAGTAATTAAAAGTTGTGAGATAATATCTATAATAAGGTGAAGATTATATTAGAATTATACCATATGTTGATTGATAGGGATGGTGATAGTTATGGATACTGAAATAAGTAGGTATGATTTGACCTCAGCAGATACAAAAATTATAGGTTTCGATTTTCAATATTTTTATTTTATAAACGAACTTTTAAAGTTACAAATTGGTCAAACAATTGGATATGAAGCAAAAGATGATGTTCATATAGAAATTTATTCGAATTCTAAAATAATCACTAAATTGATTCAATTAAAACACACTGTACATAAAAATGCTGATGGCAGTCCTGGTAATCTTACAGATAGGGATGATGATTTGTGGAAAACATTATCGAATTGGTGTAAGGTTATTTGTGACAATAATAGAAAGAAGATTGTAGAACAGTTAAATTTTTTAAAAGAAACTAAATTTATTTTTGCAACGAATAAAAAAATAGATAAAAATA
>CALVCU010000022.1 GCA_944326135.1 uncultured Ligilactobacillus sp.
CATTTTAAAAGTTTTGTGACTCATAAATTTTACTAGCGAATTGACTTCGCAAATGTTTTTGCATTCATTTTCATGAATTGCCCTGCACATTTGTTCATCGAAACATATTCAGTTTTCAAAGATCTATCGTTTGAATAATGCATGAACAATTATATCATGTTCACTTTTTAATGTCAACACATTTTTTAATGTGAAACAATAATTTAATTATACCAGATATAAAAACATATATCAAGAATAAATATTTATCAAATGAAATATTTAATTATTTCACTGACAACATTTAATATATTACCAACATTAATATTAAACGTCAACACTTTTTTCAAAAAAAATTATTTTTTTGAAATAAAAAAAGACCAAGCTTTAATATAGCTTAGTCTTTTTTTATTAATGCGCTGTAGAATATTCTTTATATAACTCTTTATTTGAAATATTTTTCAGTTCTGGAGCATCAGTTTGAAAATCATTTACAGTAGTTTTTCCACCATTCTCAGCTAATACACTAGTTGGATATTTCTTTTGATCTTTCTCTAACTGTTTAATTCCAGCATTATAATTATAATTATAATCTGCCTTATCTACGTTCTTAAATCCTTTTGGATGATAGAATCTTAACAAATCTCCAGTAATAATTTGATCAGAAATATCTAATTGTTTATCTACATTTTCTTGTTGTTGATCTACCCATTCTTTTTGTTGAGTATTTAATTTATCAGTAACAACTTCACCCTTATTATTATAGACTTTGCTTCCAATTTTTGAGAAAGTTGGAGATACAAAATCACCATTACGAAATGCTACAGTTTGACTATGCTTAGGATTTAATAAATCTTGCCCAAGCATTAAGTATTGACTATCTTTAATACCTAATAAATCTAACAATGTTGGCATCACATCAATTTCGCCACCATATGTATGATTTACACCGCCCTTTAATCCAGGACCATAGATCATAAATGGAACTTTTTGGAACATTGCTAAATCATAGCTATTTACAGATTTCTTGCCTAATAATTCCGCAATTGCCTTAGGATGATTATTAGATATACCATAGTGATCACCGTATACAACAATCATTGAATTTTCATATAAGCCTGTCTTCTTTAAATAATCAATAAATTCACCAAAACTTTGATCTAAATAACGAGCAGTTTGAACATAACCATCAACTGTATCATCACCTGTCTTAGTCTTAGAAATAGTTTGATTCTTCTTATCTAATTCATATGGATAATGATTAGTCAATGTGATAATTTTTGCATAAAATGGTTGAGGTAACTGTTGTATATAGTTCACAGCTTGTTTTAAAAAGATTTTATCTTTTAATCCATATCCAACATTATAATCTTCCTTGCTTGTAAAATAATTTTTATCGAAGAAGTAATCATAACCCCATGCTTTATATGTATTAATTCTGTTCCAAAAACTACCTACGTCTCCATGAAAGGAAGCTGTAGTGTAACCATGCTGATCTAAAATTGCTGGCATTGCATTAAATGTATTAGAACCACCATACTCTGTCATAACAGATCCAGATGGTAACCCATATAGAGAGTTTTCTAACATTGTTTCTGCATCTGAAGTTTTTCCTTGTCCAACTTGATTAAAGAAATTATCAAATGCAAGTGTATTTTTATTATGATAGAAAGCATTTATATTCGGAGTGACTTCTTGTCCATCCCATTTATAATCAATCATAAATTGTTGAAAACTTTCTAGGTGAATTACAAAAACATTTTTTCCCTTTTCTTTTCCATAATATTCCATATTAGGCGGTAAATAATTCTTTTTAGCATATTTCAAAGCTTTGTCTAAATCGCTTTTCTTTGCATTTCTTCTTGTTTGAGTTTGCTTAATTGTTTGATATGAATTATACCCAGCATAAAAATTCATTCCCAAATATTTAACAATATAATTATTATCAAATGTTCTTGTTAACAATTGAGGACGATCTTTATCTGCAACTCCTAAATTAATACCAAATAAAATAATACCAGAAATCACAGAAATTAAGCCTTGACGATAACGTACAGGCCTGTGATCTATTTTAATAACCTTCGCAATAAGCAATACAGTTAACACAACTACATCAAGGAATACTAAAAAATCTGTTGGATGTATAATTTTCATTATACTTAATCCTAAGTTATTAGATACCGCTCCTGTTGATTTAACTACACCTAATGTAATAAAATCTGAAAATTCACGATAATACAAAATGTTTGCAAATAACCAAATAGATTCAATCCAATCAATTACCATCATAATCCAATACGATGTTTTTCCTCGGAAAAATAATGCAATTCCAAACAAAATTAATGCAAACGGAATTGGATTAACAACTAATAAAATATTTTGAATTGTACCAGATACACCTAACGTAAAGTCAGTTTGATATGCAACATACGTTTTAAGCCAAAATAGTACAATTACTAATGCAAAAAATCCTAATTTTTTATTGAAAAAATTTTGGATATTTTTTAATGCTGTACGCATTTTTTGTGCCTCCACGTTTAAATTATTAAAAAAGATATGACATTTACGCCATACTTTTTTAATTTAAATATTTAATTAATCAACTAATAAATCATAAATTTCAAGAGCAGCTAAATCAATATTATCAAATTCAAATCTTTGTTTAGTTGCAACTTCTTCTAAAGTGAATGTTTCACTAGCAGGATTATATGTTACAATCCCACGTTCATCTCCATCCTTTTCAAAGCGACGTGACTGTACTTCACTTCCAGAAGCTTTCATCATTGCATCTAATCGTGAAATGATAGCTACAAGTTGAGATTTTTCCATAGTTAAGTCCTCTTTCTTTTTATAAATTCATCCTCGGTCAAAAAATAAGCAACCATTGACATTTTAGCAAATTTTGCGCCATCATAATAGACCAAATAAATAAATTCATAAGAATTTAACAAAATAACCATTATAAAAGCACAATTTAACAAAAAAATGTTGTCAAACTATTAAATAAAATTCAATAATTCGCAACATTAACTAAATCAAACTGAAACTGTTCTTTCCGATTTTTTTACTTTGTGTGGTTTCTGAACCAACGCAATCATTCCTAAAAACATTCCAAAATAATATGTAACAATCCGCCATAGAATCATTGCTATCACCAGTTTACTATTTGAATGGATATAAAGAGAAAAAATTACATCAAAACTAAATTCTGCTCCACCCGTTCCCCCTGGAATAGGAAATAATGAAATAACCATTACAATTAAAACATGTAATGTTGTCACTTCAATAATATTTACATTTTCCACTCCTAGAGATAGTAATATAAAGTAAGGGATAACATAATATAACATTAATTGAACTAAAGTAATTAATGATATTTTTAAAATTGCCCTTTTATCTCTTTTTAGTCTTAAACTTTCTTGATAAAATGTATCAATTTTTTCATCTAACTTTTGTTTCCATTTTGGATATATTTCTTTATTTGGAAGCCATTTTAAAGGCTTTAAACATGCATTAACTAATTTGCGGGTAAGTTTATTCCAATACATTACCATTAAAAGTCCTATAATAACGGAAAAATGAATTAAAAAACCAAACGCAATTAATATTGCCATTACATGCATTTTAGCCGCAATTAAGTGAAATCCAAATAACATACAAACAACGAAATTCACTACAATCATTGCTTGATATACAATGAACTTCATTAAAAGAATGGATGTCGCCTGTCCTCCATCTACTCCAGTTTGTACCAATGCTAAAATCTGAGCTGGCTGTCCTCCAGATGAAAATGGAGTAATTCCATTAAATAATTGTTCTACCATTGGAACACGTAATATATCTCGCCATCTCAAATCAGGATATCTTTTAATCAATAAGAAACGAACTATTATCGCTTCACAAACTAAAGAAAGAAACATTAACGCAAAAGCTATTAAAAGCCAGTACCATTTCAAATCTTTTAAATTTGCAATTAGACTACTCATTGGCACATCTCGTAATGAATATCCAACGATACATACTCCAATCGCAATCATAATTCCTAGTACAATTTTATTTTTTCGAGACATTATTTCTATCCTTTACCAAATTTGTATAATAGTCTAACCAAATATTAGCTAATCGTTCCTCCGAATAATAATTTGCACCTTTGAGAGCTCTCTGTTTAAGTTGTTCTAGTTGATCAGGATTTTCACTCAAATTTGATAGCATATCATCCATTTGATCTACATTTTTTGCACCCTCATAAAAGCCATCAATTATTGCGTGATATAAATCTAGTTCACGTAACATAACAGGCAATCCTACATTAAATGCTTCTAAAACACTCATCGGAAACAACTCATTAAATGATGGCAATAAAAACAAATCAGCAGCATTGTAATAATCATTCATCTCAGAGCGTTCTAAAATTCCAGGGAATTTTAAATTTTCAGGAGGATTATCGACTACTTCTCTAAGTTTACTATAGCCGTCCGTCATTTTCCCAAATGAAAATCCACCAACCCAAATAAATTCCATCTCAGGATGTCTTTGGGCTAACTCTATAAAATCTGGCACACCTTTTCTTTCCTGAACTTGGCCAACACCAATTACAACAAATTTATCATTAGGAATTCCTAGTTTCTCTCTTATCTTCTTTTTTTGATCTAGTGTCTTAGGGAAAAATTCCTTTTTAGAAACAAAATTTGGAATATAAGTAATTTTATTTGCTGAAATACCATATTTTACTAGTTTTTCTTTAAAAACTGGATTAACAACTACAATCTGATCCATTCTTTTGTAAAAACTGATTATATATTTATAAAATATTTTTTTTACAAAATTCGGCAAATCCAAACTACCTTCAATTGTTTCAGGAATAAAATGTACGTATCCCACTTTAACTCCTCTTCCAGGAAGAAATGTCTCTAAATAAAAAAGCGGGTCAATCGTATGATAATGACTAATATCCGCTTTTCCTAATTTATTGATGACAATTTCTAACTTATCTGGATAATATTCTTTCAACAATTTAATTAATTCTGCATATGCACTGCCGACTCCTTGGCCTTTTACACTTAAAGCAGAAGAATACATATGAATCTTTAACATGAAAGTCTCCTTTTATAAATTAATCTTGAACATCATTGTCCTGATTATAATTGACGATACACTCCTTATAAAAGTCAACAACCTTCTTTCCAAATAACTCTGCTGAAGTAGCCATTAACTTTTGTTCAAGGACTTTTTCATTTTGATATAAGTCAGGATGTTTTAGATATTCAATTACATCATCAACGAATTCATCTAATGAAGAAAATGTTTTTCCTAAACATTCTTCATCTAATAATTCATCTGTATATGGACTATGAGTTGTAATAACCTTCAGACCAGATGCCAAAGCTTCATTATATGTTAATCCTTGTGATTCAGATACAGAAGTTGAAACAAATATATTTGCCATATGATAATAATGAGCTACTTGATCATTATCAATTTCTCCTGTAAAAATTACACTATCAGTTAAATGTAACTTTTTCACTTGATCTTCTAAATCTTCACGTGCAGGACCATCCCCACAAATCATCAAATAAGCTGCAGGAATTTTTTCTTTTATCTTCACAAATGCATCTATTAACTGATCAATATTTTTTTCATAGGCTAATCGACTCAAAGTCAATAATAGCGGTGTATCTTTAGATAAACCATAACGTTTACGATAATTAGTATGATCTTTTTTACGAAATTTCACTAAATCAACACCAGTAGGAATAACTGTTATTGGCTCCGTTACACCATAGCTTAATAAGGTATTTAATACTCGTTCACTTGGTGCAATAATTCCACTCATATTTTGTAAAAATGAACGTGAAATTTGTTTTACATGAACCGGTTTTAAAAGTTTTCCCTTTGCAACATAATGTAAATAATCTTCATACATTGTATGATATGTGTGAACACACGGTATTTTCATTTTTCTTGCAACAAATTTTCCCATTATTCCTAAAGAAAACTCTGTTTGTGTATGAATAATATCTAATTTAAGTGCTTGTGCAATTTTTAATGCACGGTGCACACCCTTTATTGCAATCCGCCGATCTGTAAATGAAACAAACGGAATACTAGTAAAGCGAAATATATTCCGTTCAAAAACATTTTTATCAACGCCTGGATCTGTTGTCGTAAAAATATATACATTATGACCTTGTCGTTCTAATTGATTACGTAAAGTTTTAATTGAGGTTGCTACACCGCTAACTTGTGGATAATAAGTATCAGTAAATATTCCAATATTCACGAGCATCCCTCGCATTTCAATTAGTCAGCTTTTATTATATTATTTTCAAATTTAATTTTCAATCTAGATTAACTAATTTAATAATCAAAACTTTTTTAATCATCTTTTGTTATAGTAAAATCAAACAATAAAAAAGACTATGACACATTTATGTCAAAGTCTCTTTAAATTCGACTATACCAAAATTAATCAGTATATTTTTTTACTAATTGTTGTACTTCTTCTTCAGTCTCACATTCTAGCGATTTATCTGCTAATTCTTTCATTTTATCAGCTGATAAATTCTTAATAAAGCTTCGTGTCTTCAAAATTGAAGTAGCACTCATTGAATACTCATCCAATCCTAATCCCAACAATACTGGAACTGCAGTTGGATCTCCTGCCATTTCACCACACATGCCAGTCCATTTACCTTCTTTATGTGATGCATCAATAATATTTTTAATTAAGCGTAAAATTGATGGATTTGTTGGTTGATATAAATATGAAACTCGCTCATTACCACGATCAGCTGCCATTGAATATTGAATCAAATCGTTTGTTCCAATACTAAAGAAATCAGCATATTTTGCTAATTTATCAGCTAACATTGCTGCAGCAGGAATTTCCATCATCATTCCGACTTCAATATTATCAGCAACAGGAATGTTTTCTTTTATAAGTTTAGCTTTTTCTTCTTCATAAATTGCTTTTGCATCTTTAAATTCTTGTACAGTAGCAATCATTGGGAACATAATAGCTAATTTTCCATATTTAGATGCACGTAATAAAGCTCGTAGTTGAGTTCTAAAAATTTCTTGTCGATCTAAGCATAAACGAATAGCTCTATAACCAAGGAATGGATTTTGTTCTTTTGGTAATGGTAAATAAGGTAATTCCTTATCACCGCCAATATCCATTGTTCTAACAACAACTTGTTTACCATTCATTCCTTCTAAAGCTTCTTTATAAGCTTCAAACTGATCATCTTCAGATGGTAATTCAGTTGCATCCATATATAAAAATTCTGAACGGAATAAACCAACTGCTTCAGCACCATTTTCATTTGCTCCTTTTACATCTTTAGGAGTTCCAATATTAGCTGCTAAAATAACTTTTTTACCATCTTTAGTTACAGAATCTTCATTTTTTAGGCGTTCCCATTCTGCCTTTTGTTCAGTAAATTTTTCTGCTTTTTGCTTATATTCTGAAATTTCTTCTTTGGTAGGATCTACAATCGCTTCACCTTCAATTCCATCAATTATAACGATATCATCTTCGTTAATATCTTTTGTTGCTGTTCCTGAACCAACAACAGCTGGAATTTCAAGTGTACGTGACATGATAGCGGAATGAGATGTACGGCCACCAATATCTGTAATAAATCCCTTTACATACCTACGATCAAGTTGAGCTGTATCAGAAGGAGTTAAATCATGTGCAACAATCACAACTTCTGAATCAATCAACGCTGGGCTAGGCAATGTAACTCCTAACAAATGACTCATTACACGTTTTGTAACGTCACGAACATCCCCTGCACGTTCTTGCATATAAGCATTGTCTTTCATTGCTTCAAACATTGCAATAAATGTGTCAGTCACATTTTTCAATGCAGCTTCAGCGTTTAGTTTATCATCCTTGATTTTTGATTCGATTTGACCAATTAATTCAGGATCAGACAAAATTGTTAAATGTGCTTCAAAAACTTGAGCTTCTTCTTCACCTAAATTTTGTTTTGCTTTTTCCTTAATTAACTCTAATTCTTTTTTAGAAGAATTAATTGCATCATGTAGACGTTCTATTTCTTTTTCTGGATCATCTATTGTTTTTTCTGTAAATGACAAATCAGGTTCTACAAGCATATATGCCTTAGCACAAGCGATTCCATCACTTGCAGCGATCCCCTTTAATTTCTTTGACATTATTCAGTTAGGCCTTCCTTTTTCATTGTTTCTGCAATTGCTTCAATTGCTTCTTTTTCATCTGCACCATCAGCACTAATTGTTACATCAGCATTTTGACCAACACCAAGTGACATTACACCCATAATTGACTTCAAGTTAACTGATTTGTCGTTATATGTTAATGTGATGTCTGAGCTAAATTTACTTGCTGTTTGAACAAGTAATGTAGCTGGACGTGCGTGAATTCCTGTTTCTGCGATTATGTGAAAATCTTTTTTTCCCATGATGTATCATGCTCCTTTAAATAATAAATTAATCAATTATGAAGGCCTTCTTTATTATTACGAACACGTTTTCATAAAACTGTAACAAAAAAAGGCGTTCCGCATGCATAAATATTAACATGTAATAATTTAAATAGCAAGCGCTTTTTTTATTTTTTGGAATTGCTTCCATCGTCGAAATGGTAGACAATTCCGCCTCCTCTTTTAGCTTGTCCAACAATACTCTTTTTGTAACGATAATTCATTAATATTTTTTGAAATTCCATAAAATTTTCCATATCTACATCATATTCTTTTATTTTTCCTGTTCTTAAATCATCTAAAATCTGTTTATAATCTTCTTGCATTATATCTTTTCCTTCTCAAAACATCTTTCTATTAATTATAACATGATTGGTCGAAAGCTTAAGCTTGCACTTTTAATAATTACTTGTATAATATAAATTGTTAAAGGTCAAAAATGGTCAAATATTCTTTGTATTATATAAAGAAAGGACGTGAAGCTTTATGTTATGTCAAAATTGCCATAAGAATCCTGCAACTATTCACTTAACGACAAGTATAAATGGTCAACAAACATCTATTGACTTATGCCAAAGTTGTTATCGTGAACTTAAAAATCTTAATAATCCAAATAATAACTTTTCTAACCCATTCAATATAGAAGGACTAGAAAATTTATTCAATGCAGCAATGGGAGCAAATCCCTCAAAACAATTTATGGGGCAAACTCCTCCTACGCAAAATCAGTCGAATAATAATGGAGACTCAATCTTATCTCAATATGGATTAGATTTAACCGAAGAAGCTCGTAAGGGAAATATTGATCCTGTTATAGGACGTGACAAAGAAATAAATCGTGTAATTGAAATATTAAATCGTCGCACTAAAAACAATCCAGTTTTAATTGGTGAAGCTGGAGTGGGAAAAACTGCTGTTGTAGAAGGACTTGCTCAAAAAATTGTAGATGGCGACGTCCCTCAAAAACTATTAAATAAAAAAGTAATCAGGCTTGATGTTGTTTCGCTTGTTCAAGGTACTGGAGTTCGTGGACAATTTGAGCAAAGAATGCAACAATTAATGACTGAACTAAAACAATCTCATAACACTATTTTATTTATAGATGAAATTCATGAAATTGTTGGTGCTGGAAATGCTGAAGGAAGCATTGATGCAGGCAATGTCTTAAAACCCGCATTAGCTCGAGGCGAACTACAATTAGTTGGTGCAACAACATTAAATGAGTATCGTTCTATTGAAAAGGATGCAGCTTTAGCTCGTCGTTTACAACCAGTTCAAGTTAATGAACCAAGTACCCAAGAAGCAATAAAAATTTTAAAGGGTATTCAATCTAAATACGAAAGTTATCACCATGTAAAATATACAGATGATGCCATTAAATCAGCAGTTACATTATCTAACCGCTACATTCAAGATCGATATCTACCAGATAAAGCTATTGACTTGCTAGATGAAGCAGGCTCAAGAAAGAATTTAACTTTAGAAGCTGTTGATCCTGAAGTATTAGAAGAAAAAATTAAAAATGCAGAAACTCAAAAACAAAGTGCATTAAAAGAAGAAGACTATGAAAAAGCAGCATACTACCGTGATCAAGTCAACAGATTTGAATCAATGAAACAAGATAGTCTTAATAACCAAAATGTTCCTACTGTAACTGAAAAAGATATGGAAAAAATTGTTGAAGAAAAAACAGATATTCCAGTTGGCGAATTGAAAAATAAAGAAAAAGAACAATTAAAAAACCTCAGTCAATCTTTAGAGGAACATGTTATTGGCCAGAATGAAGCAGTTGATAAAGTTGCACGTGCCATTCGTAGAAATCGAATTGGTTTTAATAAATCAGGACGACCAATAGGATCGTTTTTATTTGTTGGTCCAACAGGTGTTGGTAAAACTGAAACAGCTAAACAATTAGCACGTGAATTATTTGGAACCGAAGATTCAATGATTCGTTTTGATATGAGTGAATATATGGAAAAGCATTCAGTTTCTAAATTAATTGGCTCACCTCCTGGTTATGTTGGTTATGAAGAAGCTGGTCAATTAACTGAACAAGTACGACGTCATCCATATAGCCTAATTTTACTTGATGAAGTTGAAAAAGCTCATCCAGATGTAATGCATATGTTTTTACAAATTCTAGATGATGGGCGATTAACTGATTCACAAGGTCGAACAGTTTCATTTAAAGACACAATTATCATTATGACTTCAAATGCTGGAAGTGGCGATTCTGTAGTAAATGTTGGCTTTGGTGCCGATAGTAATGGTAAGTCAAATTCAATCATGAATCGTTTAACCAATTACTTCAAACCTGAATTTTTAAATCGTTTTGATGATATCGTTGAATTTAACCCTCTTTCTAAAGAAGACTTGTTAAAAATAGTGAACTTAATGTTAGCAAATGTAAACTCAATGTTAGCACAACAAGATTTAACAATTCATGTCACTGCACCAGTAGCTAATAAACTTGTAGAATTAGGTTATGATCCTAAGATGGGAGCACGTCCATTACGCCGTGTAATCCAAGAACAAATTGAAGATAAAATTGCTGATTATTATCTCGATCATCCAAATGTAAAACATTTTACTGCAAAATTAGAAAATGACGAGATAAAAATTGTCAAGGAAGAAAGTAAATAAAATCAACAAACATAAAACTGAAAGTTAAAGAAAATTTTAGCTTTCAGTTTTTTATTTACTCGCATCTCGCACATTAATTAAAATTACGCTATAATAAAACTAGGAAGGAAATTAAGGAGGAAAATTTTATGCAACTTATCGATGTTACCAATAGTTATGCCCGTGTTATTAGCCAGGAGTTGCTTCAATCCTCAGCTCACTTTATCAAAGTGTATACTCTAGGCAATTCAAAAGTCGTTTATAAGAAAAAAAGAGAAACTGCTGAAATTGTCATCTCAAATAAACTACGTCCTATTACTGAAAAAGAAATTAAATTTGTTACCCAAAAATTATTAGGTGATAAAGCTAAAAATGCCACAATTACTCATGAAAAGAAACTTGTGGATATTAGCGTTGAGCATTAAAATTCAGGTTAAAATTAAAATTAAGAAACTCCACGAAAGTATAATAATTGTTGGGGTTTCTTTTTTGATTAATTCTTAAAATTATATTATTTAATGTTAAAAATCGGCTTACTTTACGTTATAATTATAGAGAAAAGTTATTTAACTGGGAGGTGAAATAATGGCATTTAAGTTTATGAAAAAAATCCGTTCCTTTAATACACGACGTGCTAATCGCAAACGGATGCATCATACTTCAATTGATAATTCAACTGAAGAAAATGAACTTCAAATAACTAATTTAAATGAGCATTCAAATGAAAAGGATTATGCTAACACAGACCAAAATAAAGATCTTCAATCATCTCCTGTTGAAATTGAAGACACTCCGACTAAGTCTGATAATACAAAATCTGATACATCAAATGAACATTTAGAATCTCCAGTAGAAGTTTCAGAAAAGAGAGAACTAAATTGTAAAGAAAATCAAACACCTTCTTTACAGCAAGAACTTAAAAAAGCAACAACTCATCAAGATTCGACAATTATTATTATTTATCAAGATGAGAATCATCAAAGTTTAAGCTCACCACAAATTATCTCTGGTAAACGTGGTGAAGCAATTAATTTTAAATTTAAAGAATTCGATCATTATGATTTAATTAACATTAATGGTTTTACTTCTATTTTTGTTGAACCATATGGATCAATTACTTTAACCTACCGCCGTCAAAGTGGAGCTAATATTTGGTTATTTAGTCAAGACATTGACGATCTACATATGCTAGGTAAACCACGCTTTGTATCAGGAAAAGTCGATGAAAAATACGCATTAACTCCACCTGACTTTATTGGATATAACTTACTACGTGCCGAGGGAAATGTTAAAGGAAACTTTACTGACAAACAACAAGTTGTAACTTACTACTATCGTGATGCAACTTGGAAAGAAGTCGATTTTAATGTTAAATATTTAAAAATGAAAGTTTCACAACCAGGTTATGATGCTCCTAAAGGTAATGATACATACATTACTTTAGCTAAAGATACCGTATGGCAAGTATTTGAATCTGTCCATCTTACAAATGGTGAAAGATGGCACTGTTTAGGTGGTAATCTATGGATTTTAGAAGATTATGATAAAGTGAAATTTGTAGATTCATTACCTCAATATTCAATTGGTACAAATGATGGATATCAATTTTCAATTGACTTAAATGTTCAAGCAATTATTGATTTTGTACCAGGAGAAAAATTAACTTTATATGATCGACCATTTGGTGATCCAATTGACTCAATAGAGGATGGATCAATCGTTACCATCACTGAACGTCAAGGTGGTCGAGACATGCAATGGTTTAAAATCGATGATCGTGGTTGGACAATTCGACAATACCTTGATTTAGATATTGAACGTAAAGTTGCACAAGAGCAAGAAGCCAAGCATTTCTAATATAATAAATAAAGGACTATGACAAATGTCATAGTCCTTTATTTATTATAATTTAGCAGTTAATTTTACGTCTGGATACTTATCTTCAAACCATCGTTCAGCGAATTCATTTTCAAATAAGAATAAAGGTTCATCATTACTATCCTTAACTAAAATATTACGTGAACTAGACATTTTTTCATCTAGTTGATCAGGATCGATCCAACGCGCAATTTTATGTCCCATTGGCGTCATTACAACTTCTGAATTATATTCATTTTGCATTCTAAATTGAAATACTTCAAATTGTAATTGACCTACAGCACCTAAAATATAATCTCCCGTACTATATGCTTTATATAGCTGAACTGCCCCTTCTTGAACTAATTGCTGAATTCCTTTATGGTATGATTTCTGCTTCATAACATTCTTTGGTGAAACTCTCACAAATAATTCAGGTGTAAATTGAGGTAATTTTTCAAATTTTACTTTTTGTTTCCCTGTGTAAATCGTATCACCAATTTGGAAATTACCAGTATCATATAAACCGATAATATCTCCTGCAACAGCATTTTCAACTGTTTCTCGTGAATCAGCCATAAATTGTGTTGAATTTGAAAGCCGTATTTTCTTTCCTGTTCGTTCTAAAAATACATCCATTCCACGGTCAAATTCACCTGAACAAATTCTTACAAACGCAATTCGATCACGATGATTAGGATTCATATTTGCTTGAATCTTAAAAATAAAACCACTGAAATCTTTTTGTGTAGGTTCTACTGATCCCCCATCTTGGGTTTTATGTGCTGATGGTGCTGGTGCAAATTTCAAATATGCATCAAGAAAAGTCTTTACTCCAAAATTTGTTAAAGCTGATCCAAAAAATACCGGCGTTAAATCACCTGTTGCAATTTTTTGTTCATCAAATTCGTTACCTGCATTTTTAATTAAATCGACTTCTTCTAAAACTTGCTGAAAAATACTTTCTTCTTGTAATGGATTAGGCTCAACAAGATCTCCATTTTCATTTAATTTCAAAAATTGTTCATTTTTATCTTCACGTTGATATAATTCAACACGATTGTTATAAATGTCATAAAGTCCTTTTAATCCCTTACCCATTCCAATTGGCCAATTCATTGGATATGCTTCAATTCCTAATGTTTCTTCCAATTCAGCAATTAAATCTAATGGCTCTCGTCCATCACGATCTAATTTATTCATAAATGTAAAGATAGGAATTCCTCTCATTTTACAAATTTGGAATAATTTCTTTGTCTGTGGTTCAATCCCTTTAGCAGAATCGATAACCATAACTGCAGAGTCAACTGCCATCAATGTACGATAAGTATCTTCTGAAAAATCTTCGTGTCCAGGTGTATCTAGAATATTTATTCGTTTTCCCGCATAATCAAATTGCATTACAGAACTAGTTACCGAAATTCCACGTTTCTTTTCAATTTCCATCCAATCTGATTTAGCAAAATTTCCTGTCTTTTTACCTTTTACTGTTCCGGCCTGACGTACAACACCACCAAAAAGTAATAATTGTTCAGTTATTGTTGTTTTCCCTGCATCCGGGTGTGAAATAATTGCAAATGTACGTCTTTTATTAATTTCTTGGGTTAATTCCTTCTGATCCATCATAATAATTATCCATCCACTTCTTAATTTTTAGGAACAACCAATGTTTGTCCTTGCTTTACATCAGTTTCCGATCCTAAGTTATTTAAATCTTGTATTTTTTGTACAGTAGTTTGATATTTTTCAGCAATAGTACCTATTGTCTCTCCGTCTTGTACAGAAATTGTCTGTGTTTCTTCTTTGCTTGAAGAGCTACTTGTACTACTTTGACTTACTGCTGAACTTGATGATAATTTAGCTACACTACTCATTTTATTTTTTGAACTTGAACTGACTTTAACAACGGAATCAGCAACAGCCTGTTGTTTATTATTATGTTTATGATTTGCTAAAACATATCCACATGCAAAAATTATGCTAATTAAAATAATAATCATAAATAAAATCCATGGCCATTTGTGTTTCTTTTTCTTTTTAGGTTTTTGCTGCTCCATTTGATCTTGATATACCGGATCAATTCCCTTATCAACAAAAAATGCTTGACGCATTCGTGGTTCATCTTTTCGTGTATATCCGTTTTTGAATAATTCTATTTTAAACTCTTCATATACACTGTCAATATTGAATGCCATTTGTTCTCTTTGCTTTTTAGCAATAAAATCATTCTTTTCTGGTCGAGATAAAGCATTATACCAATCTAATGAGTAGTTATATTGTTGTACAACTGATTGAGTAGGTCCAAAATCTTGCACTTCACCATATTGTAACCATAATGCACGTTCACAAAAGCCTTCAATTACAATACTTTTAGTATCCGAAATTATAAAAGATATTCCCTTATCTTTTAATTCTTGAACCTTATTTGCAGTTTTTAAATAAAATGATTGATCTAAAATGCCAAACACATTATCAAGCAAAACTAAATCTGGCTCTAAGAATAATGCAATTCCAATTGATAATCGTGCATATTGTGCTGTTGAATATGCTTTAACTGGACAATAAATCCATTCACCTAACTCTGTAAAGTTTAAAATGGCATTTATTATATGATCACCTTTAAACGCATCAATATCAGATTTTAGAATCGATTGTCGAATATTTTCTAATCCAGTTAAGCTATTATCTAAAACATCTCTTGTACCAGCATAAGTAATCTTCGAACGGCTTGTAATAAAACCAGTAGTTTGCTCTTCTTTTCCGGCAATAATACGCATTAAAGTTGATTTTCCTGACCCATTCGCACCTACAACTCCAATTGCTTCGCCATCATTAATATTTAAATTAACACCACGTAACATCCAAAGATGTTGTGTTTCATCTTTTTTCTTTGCCTTTTTAGAAACCTTTTTATCTGTTATTAAAGGCATTTCTTTTGTGATATATTTAATTTCTAATTTTCCCATTATTTCACCTAATCATTGATTTATCCTAAAATAATACTACAAAATTAAATTATTTCTTTCAAGGTTACAACTACTATAAAATCATAAACATCTCTTAAATATAATAGAGGCTGCGACTACTGCCACAGCCTCTACTTTAATTAATAAAAATAATTAATGATTATTCTTTATGTCCATAATTTTCTATTTCTGATTTTCCTGGACGTTCCATTAATTTTTCAATTTCTTCAGGAATATTTGCACCATTATAAAGCACATTGTACATTGCACTACAAATTGGTAAACAAAGATTTAATTGGTTACCTACTTCGTATGCAGCCTTGCAAGTGTTAATTCCTTCAATTACCATTCCCATATTTTCAATGATATCATCGAGCTTCTTGCCTTGACCTAATTGATTACCACATCTCCAGTTACGAGAATGAACACTAGTACATGTAACAATTAAGTCACCAACACCACTTAATCCCATAAATGTTGCTGGATCTGCTCCCATTGCTACACCTAAACGACTGATTTCTGCTAAACCACGTGTCATAAGAGCTGCTTTAGCATCATCACCATAATTTAAGCCATGTAAAATACCAGCACCAATTGCGATAATATTCTTAAATGCTCCACCAACTTCTACACCAACAACATCTGTATTAGTATAAATTCTTAGATAATTGTTCATAAAAATATCTTGAACTGCACGAGCACATTCAATATCTTCACATGCTGCTGTAATTAATGTGATATCCTTATTAGCAACTTCTTCAGCATGACTTGGGCCTGAGAATACTACCATTCCAGAACGATATTGTTCTGGTATTTCTTCTGTTATAACTTGTGATAAGCGCTTATGCGTACCTAATTCTAATCCTTTACTTGCATGAATTAAAATTGGTTTAATATCTAATTGCTTAAGTACTTCAACTACTTGTTGAGCAACTGAACGAATAACTTTTGTAGGAATTGCAAACAAAATAAAATCAGCACCATCAACTGCTTCTTTTAAATCAAGCGTTGTTTTCAATTCTTCTGGATATGTATAATCATGAATATAATGTTCATTTGTATGCTTTTCATTTAATTCTTTGACTTGTTCTTCATCAATAGTCCAAAGTACTACTTCATTACCATTTTGTACAAGTACACTAGCTAAAATACTTCCCCATGAACCTGCACCTAAAACTGCAATTTTTTTTGACATATCACTCATCCTATCTATTCGATATAATTCACTGTTAAAGTTATCACAAAAATTAATATTGAGCAATCATAAAGACCATTATTTAGTATCTTCTTTGGAATTTTCTGATGTATCTTTAATTTTTGCGATGTTATAAACAAATTTTACTACAACTTTTGAAACTGCGTATAATGGAACACCTAAAATCATACCTAATAATCCAGCAATATTACCTGCAACTAATAATATAATAATTATTGTTAGTGGATGTAAATTTAATGATTTACCAATCACATTTGGATATACTAAATTTCCATCAAGTTGTTGGACTACAATGCAAACAACTACTACCCAAATTACAGTTGAGAAGGATTTTGAAAAAGCTAGGAATAATGCCGGCATTAATCCTATATATGGTCCTAAGTAAGGAATAATATTAGTAATACCAGCAAATAAACCAACTAATAAAGCATATGGGATTCCCGTAAGACTATATCCGATTGCAGAAAATGTCCCAACAAATAAACATTCAATCATTTGTCCTGAAATATAACGTGAAAGAGTATAGCTCAAATCATGTAATAAACTTGACACTTTGCTTCGGTTTCGTTCTGGAAATGCACGTTCAATTGTTGGTGCGAGTTTTTCTCCATCTTTTAACATATAAAAAAGAATAAAAGGAACTGTTACAATCGTCACAGTAACATTAGTAATCGTTCCAATTACTGAGCCAATTGATGTTGTCAATGATAAAATAAAGTTTTTAATCATTG
Source organism: uncultured Ligilactobacillus sp. (assembly GCA_944326135.1). Taxonomy (GTDB): domain Bacteria; phylum Bacillota; class Bacilli; order Lactobacillales; family Lactobacillaceae; genus Ligilactobacillus; species Ligilactobacillus cholophilus. The sequence continues at coordinate 17,843 of CALVCU010000022.1, forward strand.
AGGTTAATGACCCTTCAAATTTATTCATATATGTATGCAAATCAATTTTTTGTAACCATTCAATATGCGAATTATTAAATAAATTCGTTAAGAATTGTTGTAACTCATGCAAATACCCTGGTAATCCAACTACAAGAGATTTAATTTGTTCAATCAGATGCGGAATAAAAAATGAAATTATTATTCCTAAAATTGAAATCAAAAATATAAATACCATTGCAATTGCAGCTAAACGATTTACCTTAAACTTTTTATACTTTATTTTTGTTAATAAATTTACTAAAGGATTTAACAAATAAAACAAAAATCCAGCTAATAAAAAAGGTGCAAATAAAGTCTGAAAGAACGTAAACACTGGGCTAAAAACAAATTGAATTTTTGTAAACACTAAAACAAGTGCTGCTAACAAAAGTAATTCAGCTGACCAAAACATCAACTTCCGTTTACGTTGCTCATTAAAAAACATAAAAATCCTCCTATGTAAATGCTAATAAGACATATTTTGTTAAAAAAAAGGCTGCGAATCAACTGTCGCAGCCTTTTTAGAGTTATAAACCGGTATTTACTACTGTCGGCGCGACAACTCTAGGTACCTATTATACCAAATTTCAACATACTCTTTTGAAAATGGACCTTTTCCATTATTGATCCAATCAACTAAGGTAAGTACATTATGTTTCAAAATTTTATCGATTTCCTTAGAGTAATGCCATTTTTTGCCATGTTCTTCATATTCATCTACATCCAAAAGCCTTTTTTCACCATTTGGAAAAACTTTTACATCTAAATCATAATCGATATATTTCAAAGCTTCACGGTCCATAATTGATGGTGAGGCTAAATTACAATAGTATGAAACTCCATTATCGCGAATCATTGTTACAATGTTAAACCAATAATGTTTGTGAAAATAAATTAAGGCCGGTTCTCGAGTCACCCATCTACGCCCATCAGCTTCTGTAACTAAAGTGTGATCGTTACAACCAATAATAGCATTATCACTAGTTTTAAGTACCATAGTATCACGCCATGTTCGATGTAAACTACCGTCGTGTTTATAACTTTTTATGGTAATAAACTCGCCTTCTTTAGGGCCTTTTGAATGACGCATATTTAACCTGCTTTCTATAAACACAGGTGTATTTTACACCGAATCATCACGAATATTATACCAAAGTTTAATCAAAATTCCTAAAAAATTTTGTCATCATCTATTAATTTTTTATAAATTGGAACATCCAATTTATAATTATTTCCGGCAGGTCGATTAGCAGAATTAGAAGCAAAAATCACTGCAGTTTGCCCGTCTTTTGAAATATCACCAACTGTTTCAAAGCCAAATTCTGCTCCATGAAAATGATATCCTTGATATTGATTGCCAAGTAATCCAGGAATTTTTTTATTTAATGGATATAGACCAGCTTCATAATCAGATTTTGTTTTTCCTGTTGAATATAAATTTGCTGTTTGTTCAGGAGATAAAATTTTTGCAGTTAAAAAGGCTCTTAATGTTCGATACAAATCACCATTTGACATAAATAAGTTTCCCGTGCCTAACTGATTAGTATATCCACTTATCGGTTCATTATATATGCGATATGGTGATACTTCACTAAAATGATAACCTTGTGCCTGTTGAAATTCATGTTTTTTCATATCTTGAAAAAAATAAGTATTTTTCAAATTCAATGGTTTTTGAATTGCTTTTTTAAAATATTCATAATAACTTTGGTGAGTTACTTTTTGGATAATACCTGATAAAAGCACAAAATTAACTGGTTGATACTGGATATTTCCAATATGTGATTCAACTATGTGGGTATTTTTAACTGTATAATCCAAAAATTGTTTATCAGTCATTTCTTTATTAGGTAATGGCTCTGACAAAATTCCCGAAGTCATTGTTAACAAATTCCTTAATGTAACTTTATCTGCATTTTTTATTTGTGGATAAAAATGACTTAATGGTGTATCAAGTGAAAATTTATATTTAATTGCAACTTTTTTTAACATCATTGCGGTTATTCCCTTTTGAATTGAAGCAATTTGAAAAGTTGTTCTTCCTGAATTTTTAAGACCTTTTGCACGATTAGCGTAACCAAAGCCTTGTTGATAAACTAATCTTCCATTCTTTATAAGTGTTACTGTTCCAATAAAATGTCGTTTCTTAACCTGCTTATTTAAATTCTTTTCAAGTTCAGTTCCTTTAATTTCATTAACATTTTCATCAAAAGAATGTAATTGGACTGTACTTAAACTAGCAGCTTTGACTTCTGTTACAGAACTACTAGTAAATATAATTGAAAAAGCAATAATTATAATACTAATTGCCCATTTATTTTTTCTTAAATTTAACAATTGCTTCACACCTTGCTGTTTGAGGAAACATATCAATTGATTGAATATATTCCACATCATAATCTTTTACTAAAGATACTAAATCACGAGCTAATGTTGAGGGATTACATGAAACATAAACTAATTTTTCAGGTTTAAAATTGTGGATTGTATCAAGTAAAGTATCATCTAATCCAGTTCTTGGGGGATCAACAACTAATGCATCTGTTTTAAATCCCTCTTTACTCCACTTTGTAACCCATTTTTCTGCAGTTCCTACTTCATAAAATGCGTTTTTTCTTTCCGACAACTTAGCATTTGTTCTTGCATCCTCAATTGCTTCTGGAATAATATCCATTCCACGAATTTCTTTAGCATTTTTACCTACATATAATCCAATGGTTCCTACACCACAATAAGCATCAACTAAGTTTTCATTGGGAGATAATGCTAATGCTTGCTTTACTTGGTCATAGAGCTTAATTGTTTGAAGTGGATTTAATTGGAAAAAAGCACGTGCAGATAGTTTAAATTCAACATCTCCTAATTTTTCACGAATATAAGTTTTTCCAGCTAATTTAATTGTTTCATCTCCCCAAACTAATGAACCTCTACCAGGATTTATATTTTGCATAATTGAAACAATTTGTGGATATTTTTGCTGTAAATCTATAATCAATTGATTTTTTTGAGGAAAATTGGTTTGATTCGTTATGAAAGTAACTTGAATTTCGTCAAATGCACTTGATTGTCGAATAACAACTGTTTTTAAATTTCCAGAATTTTTCTTTTCATCATAAATCGAAACATTCCATTTTTGTAACAATTTTACAATAGATCGAATTATAATCATCGATAAAGGCATTTGTGTGCTAAAATCAGGTAAATCGACCAAATAATGAGAATTTGGTCGATATAATCCTGCTTTTATCGTCCCATTTTCCATTTTACGAATTTGAAATTGCAATTTATTGCGATATTCATATGGATAATCCATTCCAATTGTATCTTTAATTTCAAAATCTTGATATCCAGTCGGCTTAAACTTATTTAATGCTTGTTTAATAATATCTTTTTTAAACTCAAGTTGTTTTTTATATGATAAATGCTCTAATTCAATTCCCCCAACATTATACTTATCCTTGGGAGACACACGATCTGGACTTTTTCTTAAAATTTTTACTAATTTTCCAATTAAATATTTAGGCTTTACCGTTATAATCTTTACTTGAACTATTTCATCAGGAAGTGCTCCCTCAACAAATACAATCTTTCGTTGATAGTAAGCAATCCCTTCCCCATTAATTCCTAACTTTTTAATTTTTAATTTAACTAATTTATTAATTTTAACTTGAACATTTTTTCTTTTATCTGGCATGATTTCCTCCTATTAAAATATCTACAATTATAGCATTTTAGGCTTTACTGTTATAATAAGATATACATTATTTTTTGAGAAAGGGGTAAATATGAGTACAATAACATCAATTCAAGCTCAAAAACGTAAAGGTCGCTATAATATTTTCATCGATGGACAATATCGTTTTCCGGTTAGTGAAGAAGTATTAATTAATTTCCAATTACATAAGGGACAAGAAATTACTAAAGAAGAAATTGAAAGCATTACAAATGCTGAAAAAGTTTCAAAAGCCTATAATCAAGCATTAAATTATTTATCATATCAATTACGTACAGAAAAGGAAATCATTGATTATTTATATAAAAAAGATTTTTCTGATTATGAAATTGAACCAACACTTAAAAAATTACGTGAACAAAAATTAATTAATGATCTAGAATATGCTAAAAGTTATACTCGAACCATGGCTAAAACATCTGAAAAAGGTCCTAAAGTCATTCAACAACAACTACGTAAAAAAGGTATTTTAGAGAATGACATTGACACTGCTCTCTTACAATTCACCCTTGAAAATCAACTGGAAAATGTTATTCATTTAATTAATAAATTAGCTCAAAAATACCGAAATGAAGCCTTTAAAAATAAAATTCAAAAAATAAAAAAAAGTCTTTTAGTTAAAGGTTTTTCTACAGATGTTATCAATGATGCTTTGACAAGAGTTAATCTTGAAAAAGATAATTCAAATGAGCAAATCCAATTGCAAAAAAATGGAGAAAAACTTTTTAATCGTTATCGCAAATATTCTTCATTAGAACGCAATCAAAAAGTTAAAGCAGCCTTATATCGAAAGGGATTTAACATTGATGATATAAATCATTTTATTGATGAACATCAGAATCTTGAATAAAAAATAGCTATGAATATATTCATAGCTATTTTTTATTTATTATTTGTAATTCGTTTTTTATGAATTCGATGATAAATCTTTTTACCTAATTTATGCTCTTTGGGAACAACTTTTCCGTATCGATGTTCTTCAATAAACGCATTAATTATTGAACCAAATAATATAATTTGGTTAGAAAAATTCATCCAGAATAACAATACTAAGAATGTGCCAAGTGCACCATAACTTAAAACACGATATGCAAAATATTTAACATAAATAGTAAAAATCCCAGTTAATGCCATCCATCCTAAAGCTGCAATTAAAGCTCCAGGCCAAACAGATAGCCAGTGAACTTTGACATTTGGTAATACTATGTACAATAAACATAAAATTACAAAAATGATAATAAAAGTAACTGACCAACGATATTTCATGAACACTTCCAAATATGTCAGTGGCAACTTAAATACTGTTGTTAAATATTCTAGCACGATCTGACCAAAACTATAAATAACAAAAATAATTACTAGTAATGCACCAAAACTTAAAGTAATTAATAAAGATAAAATTGTTGTTGCTATAAAGTCTTGCGAATCTCCCACTCCGAAAATTTGATTCATTGATCGCTTCAAAGCATTGATTCCACGGCTTCCTGCCCAAATTGTAAATAACATAGAAAAAGATGCTATTCCTCCAGAACCATGTGTTAAAAATTTTTGAACTATTGGTCCTAAGAAATTATATATTGGTTCTGGCAATGCAACGTTTAAATATGGCATGATTTTTGTTGCATTAATATGCATGATTGGTAATATATTTCCAATAAAGATTACAATTGGTACAATTGTTAACAAAACATAGTAAGTAGCTATAATTGCAGTATTAAAAATATCACCTTGTATCGTTTTATTTAAAATAGATTTAAAAAAGACATTGAATTTGTGCCCTATTTTTTTCATAAATACTTAATTCCTTCAATATGTACTACGTAAAAAAACACGCATATATATATTTAACCACTAAATTAATAAATTTAATTTTAAATTTTTATTACAATATTTTTGGGCATAAAAAAAGCTGCAAGTATTGCAGCTTTTTTATTAATTAAGTTTCTTTGCTAACTCTTTAATATAATCTTTTAACTCAGCACTTACTTCTGGATGTTTCAATCCAAATTGAATTGAAGTCTTTAAGTAACCAAATTTGTAACCAACATCGAAACGTTCGCCTTTAAATTCATGTGCAAAAACACGTTGAATTTGGTTTAAACGATCAATAGCGTCAGTTAATTGAATTTCATTACCTGCACCTGGTTTTTGTGTTTCTAACATATCAAAAATTTCAGGTGTTAATAAATAACGACCAATAATAGCTAAATCTGATGGAGCTTTATCTACATCTGGTTTTTCTACAAATTGGTTAACATCAAACAATCCTGGTTTTGTTTCTGTTACAGGATCAATAATTCCATATTTATCAACTTCATCATGAGGAACTTTCATTACAGCAAGTGTTGATGCATGTGTTTCTTCATAACGATCAATTAATTGCTTAGTCAATGGAACCTTATCTTCCATAATGTCGTCACCTAACATAACAACAAATGGTTCGTTACCAACAAAATCTTTTGCCATTAATACCGCATCACCTAAACCACGTGGATGTGATTGACGAATAAAGTATAAATTAATATCTGTTGTTTGTTGAACTAATTTCAATAAACCTGTTTTACCCTTTGCAGTAAGATTTTGTTCTAATTCTGGAACAGAGTCAAAGTGATCTTCAATTGGTCGCTTACCCTTTCCAGTTACTACTAAAATGTCTTCAATTCCTGATTTACGAGCTTCTTCAACAATATATTGAATTGTTGGTTTATCAATAATCGGGAACATTTCCTTAGCTAAAGCCTTTGTAGCTGGTAAAAAACGAGTACCTAAACCAGCCGCAGGAATAACAGCTTTTCTAACTTTCATCGTTATACCCCTTATCTATAATGGTATATATCTTTCAAAAAGATAATTAATATCTAGACTAATTATATCAGTAAATCACCTTTTTACAAGTTAATTCTAAACTTAATGTAAGGATTTACTTATTTATACAAAGCTAAATCCGTAAATTAATCCTCATTTACACTATATAATTCTTTTTATTACAAACATTCAGGCTTTTTGCCTAATAAACAATTAGCTCTAAACCCTTATTTAAATTTGTATAAATATTTTTCGTCCATAGATGGATCTTGTGAAGTTAAAATTTTAGGACCATCTTTTGTAATTACAATTGTATGTTCATATTGACATGATAACCCACCATCTGCAGTTCTTGCAGTCCATCCATTAGGATCATCCATTACAGATTGCCATGTTCCTGTATTGATCATAGGTTCAATTGTAATTGTCATTCCTTCGCGTAATCTAATCCCTTTACCTTTTTCGCCATAATGAGGGACATTAGGTGATTCATGCATTGTAGGTCCAATTCCATGTCCAACAAATTCACGTACATCACCAAAACCATTTAAATCTTCAGTATAATGTTGGATAGCGTAACCAATATCTCCTAATCGATTTCCAACTTGAGCTTGATCAATTCCTAAGTATAAAGCTTTTTTGGTTACTTCCATTAAATGTTCAACTTCTTCTGAAGGCTTTCCAACTGCGTAACTCCAACAAGAATCACTCATTGCACCGTGGTAATTAACTACAGTATCAACTTTTACAAGATCTCCTTCTTTGAAAATTAAATCTTTACGTGGAAATGCATGACAAATTTCATCATTTACACTTACGCATGTTGCATATTTGTAGCCTTCAAATCCAATTTGCTCTGGAATTGCATCATGTTCTTTAAAATATTTACGTGCAAATTTTTCAACTTCCCAACTTGAAACACCTGGCTTGATAATATCACGCAAACCAATATGCATCCCTGCTAAAATTGCACCCGAAATTGCCATTTCTTTAATTTCTCGTGGTGATTTTAGAGTAATCATTTATATTATTCCTCCTAATAAATTTATATCGTTACTATTATACCCTAAAACATTGATATTAGTTAAATTCCTATGATTTTTGTATTCTCACGCTTAAAAATTTGATATAATAGTAACGAATTTTTTTGAGAAAGGAGCAATTACTTTGGCAAAAGCTGAAATTGTTTTCGCAACAATCACCGGCAATAACGAGGATATTGCTGATATCATTGCGGAAAATCTTGAAGATAAAGGAATCGACGTTCAAGTTGATGAAATTTCACAAGCAGATGTTAGTGATTTTGAAGATGCCGATCTTTGCATTGTATGTCCATATACATATGATGAAGGAAATCTTCCAGATGAAGGAATGGACTTTTTTGAAGATCTTAAAGAAGTAGATTTAACTAATAAAATTTATGGCGTTGCAGGTTCAGGGGATACTTTTTATGGCGAATATTACTGTACGGCAGTAGATGAATTTAGTCGTGTATTGCGTGAAGCAGGAGCTACTCAAGGAACTAAAGATGTAAAAATAAATCTTTCTCCTGATACGGATGAAGATATTGCAACTTTAGATACTTTTGCAGATGAATTAGTTTCAAAATTGGAGGAATAATTTATTATGTCAAAAACCTTATCCATTATTGTCCCTTGTTATTGTGAAGAAGAATCAATTCCATTATTTTATGAAGCAGTTGAAAAAGTTGCTCCAAAATTAAAAGATATTGATTTAGAGTATTGGTTTATTGATGACGGTTCAAAGGACAATACTTTAAAAGAACTTAAAGCTTTACAAGCTAAAGACCCTGATCATGTCCACTATGCTTCATTTTCAAGAAATTTTGGTAAAGAAGCTGGCCTATACTGTGGATTACAACAAGCTACTGGCGATTATGTAGCTGTAATGGATGTTGATCTACAAGATCCTCCAGAATTATTACCTAAAATGTTGAGTTATATTGAAAGTGGCGATTATGATTGTGTTGGTACACGCCGTGTAAATCGGAAAGGTGAACCACCAATTCGTTCATTTTTCGCTCACATGTTTTACAAATTAATTAATAAAATTTCAGATACAGAAATTGTTGATGGTGCGCGCGATTATCGCTTAATGACACGTCAAATGGTAGATGCAATTCTTTCAATGAGCGAATATAACCGCTTTTCTAAGGGAATCTTTAGTTGGGTAGGTTTTCGAACAAAATATTTAGAATATACTAATCAAGAACGTGTAGCAGGTAAAACTAGTTGGAACTTTTGGAGTTTATTAAAGTATTCAATCGATGGTATTGTTTCATTTTCACAAACTCCACTTGATATTGCTTCATATGTTGGATTATTTTCTTCAATCTGCTCTGTATTTGGTATCATTTTTGTTATTATTCGCAAGCTTTTATATGGTGGTTCTGCATTTGGATGGGCATCACTTGTATGTATCTTCCTATTTATTGGTGGTATTCAACTTCTATGTTTAGGTATTGTTGGTAAATATATTGGAAAAATATTTATGGAAGTAAAAAAACGTCCTGTCTACATTTTAAAAGAGAAAAAATAATTAAAAACCTCTCCTATATTTTTGTTATTAGTAATTTTAGAGTAAAATAATAACGAATATAAGGGAGGATTTTTTGTGCATTTTTCAGTAAAAAATAATAAACATTTATATTTGAATTATACTTTGACATTTATATTAGTAGCATTTTTTGTATATGGAACTTATTTTGTAACTGGCCATTCATTAATTTGGTATATTGATGGTGCCAATCAGCATTTACCACTATTAGCTGATTTTCGAGAAAGTGTATTGGCATTTTTGCACCATCCTTCATTTGATACATGGTCATTTCATTTAGGAGTTGGAAGCGATAAATTTCAAATATTATCCTACTATCTACTAGGAGATGTTTTTGCGTATATTTCATTACTCTTTCCTGCTAGTAAAATTATTCTTGCATATGAAATTGCAATTATTTTACGTTTATACTGTGCAGGGTTAGCTTTTTGTTGGTGTGCAAATCATTTTAATTTTAAGAAAGTATCAATTATATGTGGTTCATTAGTATATTTATTCAATGCATTTTTACTTTACTCAAATATTTCACAACCTTTGTTCTCTCTCCCTTTTATTATTTTTCCAATACTAATTGTCAATCTTGAACGTGTAATCCAAGGTTTTTCAGCTTGGCCATTAATGCTAACATTCACATGGATGCTTATTAATAACTTTTATTTTGCATATATTTTAGGTTTAGGTGCAGTTATTTATTTAATACTCCGATTAATTTGGAAACAAAATGTTACTCCAAAACGTTTACAATTATTCGCCAAACTTGCTTGGGCTACTATTTTAGCTCTATTAAATGCAGCAATTTTATTAATTCCAGAAATAATCGCTGTTCATGATTCAACACGTGCAGGAAGTAAGTTTGCAAATGGACTAACATTATATCCACTTTATTACTATTTAAATTTACCTGGCCAACTAATCAATGGAGGCAATCGCGATTTTTATTTCTGGAATGCCTTAGGTTTTGCAAGTATCGCCTTCTTTGGCATTATATATACATTAATGCATTTAAAAAAATATCCAATAATTAACTCAAGTTTTATTTTAGGCTTCATTATGCTTTTGATACCAGCCTGTGCAGCATTTTTTAATGGTTTTATGTCTCCTTCTAATCGTTGGACCTTAATGCTTTGTTTGCCGATTGCTTTAAGTTGTGCAATTTTAGTTGAAAACTTAGATGCTTTATCTTCTAAAACGATTAAAGTTTTTGTTATTGCATGTGGAATATACTTAACATATATTGCTGTTGATTACTTATTTCAAAACAACGAAAAACTATTTGTTCCAGTTGCATTTCTTTTAATTAGCTTGATCGTGATTATTTTGCTTTATCGTTTCCATCCTGCAAATAATCGTAAAATAATGTTCATAACAATTCTTTTAAACGTAATTTTTAATGCTATTTATTTTGAAGCTCCTTATGATGGCGGATACGCTAGTGAGATGCTTCCTCAAGGAAGTTATAATAAAATAACTAAAGCTGAATTTGGTAACTTAACTAATAATCTAGATAATGATAATTCATATCGAACTTCTACTATTAGTCAAAATCAAGTATTAGGAAATGACTATCGTTATCTAAACTGTTGGAATCCAAAAGTTAATGATATTTCTTCATATTATTCTATTCAGAATAAGTACCTTGGAAAATTTGCAAATTCAATGCAAAATATTCAATTTGAAGCTAATTATCCCCTACGCCAATTTAATGATCGTAGTATTATCAATAACTTTTTAGGAGTAAAATATTTATTTGTTCAAAGTAATCAGCCAAACGCAAAAAAAATACCAGGAAATTATTTTGTAGATGCCGCTGATAGACAAAATACATATACAAATAAGCAAATTTTACGATATACAACAGAAAATGCTTTCCCATTAGTATATTTCCAAGATCAAGTATTTACTTCTAAATCATATAGTAAGCTTTCTCCTACCGAGAAAGAAAGAGCTTTAGCTGATGGCGTTTTAGTCAACGAAAAGACTAACTTGCCTAAAGCAAGTGTAAAAAATCAGGTATTCTCAATACCATATAAAATAATCTCTAGTAATGGAAATATTATTAATCCAAACAAATTACAACAACTTGATCCAAATGAATCATATCAAATTGTAATTGATAAAAAGAATTTAAATGCAACACAAAAAGCTGCTCTTAAAAATTGTGAATTACATTTAGAATTTGAAAATATTAACTATACCCCATTAAGCTTAATGCAACAGGTTAATCTTCAACAAAGTGATTCTGATCATCAACTAAGTAATGGTTTTTTAAATAAGGATGCAGCAGTTAATACTTACAAATTTTGGCGTAAAAATATTTTAAATGGAACTCCAAATTCAGGTTTTACTATTCAAACAACAACTAATTTAGGTACAGAAAGTATAAAACAACCTAAGCCGTACATCTTATCATTTTTCAAAACTGTAAAAAATGGAACAATTAATTTAGGTTACTTTGAAAATCAAATTCCAAGTTCAATCAAATTAAACTTAAAAGAACTTGGAAATTATTCTTTCAAACTAAATGTTGTTGCTGAACCTTTAAATCAAAAATATGAGCAACAAGTTAGAAAAATTCAACAGAACAAATTAAAAAATGCTACTTATACTAATTTTGGATTTAAAGGTACTATTAACGTTTCACATGATGGAATTTTAACTTCTTCAATTCCATATTCAAGCGGTTGGAGTGCAACTGTAGATGGTCATTCAGTTAAAGTATTACGTACAAACCAAGCATTTTTAGGAATTAAATTAAAAACTGGTAGCCATAAAATAATTTTCAAATATCAAACACCTGGACTTTTATTGGGAATAATCATATCTTCATTAGGATTATGTATTAGCATGATTTGTTTTATAATAAGACAAATTAGACTTAATAAGTAAATAAAAAGAGACTTTGAATTAATCAAAGTCTCTTTTTATTTACTTAAATTCATTTGGCTTTTCTGTTGTAAGTCCAAAATAATATTTAATTGCTTCAACAATTCGTTCAGATGCTTTTCCATCACCATATGGATTTTTAGCATTACTCATTTCATCATAAACCTTTTGATCTTCTAAGAGTAGCTTCATCCATTTCTTTACATCGTCTGGATTTGTGCCAACTAATTTTAATGTACCTGCTTCAATTCCTTCTGGACGTTCTGTTGTATCTCTTAGTACTAAAACAGGTTTTCCTAATGCAGGAGCTTCTTCTTGAACGCCACCTGAATCAGTCATAATGAAGTTACTTTTTGCTGCTAAATTATGGAAATCTACAACGTCTAATGGAGAAATCAAATGAATTCTTGGGTCATCACCTAATTCTTCATGAGCAGCTTTTTGAACTGCTGGACTTAAATGCACTGGGTAAATTACTTCCACATTAGGTTCTTCATCTACAATTTGTCGAATTGCTTTAAATACACGGTGCATTGGTTCACCTTGATTTTCACGTCGATGCATTGTAACCAAAATAACTTTATTATCTGGATTAATTTCATCCAATACGTCATGATGATAACTTTCATGAACAGTTTGTTTCAAAGCATCAATTGCAGTATTACCAGTAACGAAAATCTTATCTTTAGGATGATTTTCTTTCAATAGATTTTGCTTACTTTGATTTGTTGGAGCAAAATATAAATCTGTTAAATCATCAGTCATTTGACGATTCATTTCTTCAGGATATGGAGAATATTTGTTCCAAGTTCTTAATCCCGCTTCAACATGTCCTACAGCAATTTTTTCATAAAATGCTGCTAAACTAGCTGCAAAAGTTGTAGTTGTATCTCCATGAGTCAAAATCATATCTGGTTTTTCTTTTTGTAAAACTTCACGTAATTGACTTAAAACTTCTACAGTAATATCTGTTAAAGTTTGCCCACCATGCATAATATTCAAATCATAATCTGGTGTAATTTTAAAGATATCAAGTACTTGGTCAAGCATCTCACGGTGTTGAGCTGTAACAGTAGTAACAGCCGTAATTTCAGGATGTTTTTGTAATTCAAGTACTAAAGGAGCCATCTTAATTGCTTCAGGTCGAGTACCAAAAACAGTCATGATCTTGATTTTTTTCATATGTACCTTCTCCATTTCATTAAAATTAATTTAATATGCTATGATATATATTAATATTAATACATCAATGAAGGGTTTTAAATATAGATATGGAAGATTTCGATAAAAAATTAAAAAAATATGCCGAATTAATAGTAAGAATTGGAGTAAATGTGCAAAAGGATCAAACTGTAATCTTATATATAAATATTGAACAACAAAAACTAGCACATTTAATTGTTAAAGAAGCATATCAAGCTGGTGCAGGAAATGTAATAATCAAATGGAGTGATACCTTCTCTCAACAAGAATTCTTAAAACATGCAAGCGAAGAAAATTTAAATAATATTCCTAATTTTAAAAAAGAAGAAGCAAAATATATTGCAGAAAATCGTTGTTGTCGTATTTCAGTTCTTTCTGAAGATCCTGATGCATTTAGTTCAATTGATCAAAAAAGAGTTGCTGCATATCAAGCTGCAAATGGAAAAGCATTAATGCCTGTTCGTAAAGCTACTCAAAATAATGATCTAACATGGACAGTTGTTGGTGCAGCTAGCTTAAAATGGGCAGAAAAGGTTTTTCCAAATCTTCATGGGCAATCTGCTGTTGATCGTTTATGGGAAGAAATTTTTAAAACATGTCGCTTAGACCAAGACGATCCAATTAACGCATGGCAAAAGCATGACGCAAACTTACATGCTAAGGAAGATTGGTTAAATCGTGAACAATTTTCTGCTTTACATTATCATTCTTCTATCACTGACTTAACAGTAGGCCTTCCTGAAAATCATGTATGGGAAGGTGGAAGTAGCTTTGCCGCATCAGGAACTAAATTTGTTGCTAACATGCCAACAGAAGAATGTTTTACTGCACCTGATTGTCGAAGAATAGATGGCTATGTTACCTCTACAAAACCTCTTAGTTATGCTGGAACAATAATTGAAGATATGAAATTTACATTTAAAAACGGTAAAGTAATAAAAGCTACAGCAAAAAGAGGCCAAAAAGTCCTTGAACACTTGCTAAGCATAGATGAAGGTGCAAAATCATTAGGTGAAGTTTCTTTAGTTCCAGATCCTTCACCAATTTCTCAGTCAGGAATTACATTCTTTAATACTTTATTTGATGAAAACGCTAGTGATCATCTTGCTTTAGGCGCAGCTTATCCATTTAACATAAAAAATGGAACAACAATGAGCGATAAAGAATTAAAAGAAAAGGGAATTAATTTTAGTCAAACTCATGTTGATTTTATGATGGGATCACAAGAAATGAATATTGATGGAATAAAGAAAGATGGTACAATTATCCCTGTTTTTCGTAATGGCGATTGGGTATAACTTAAAAGGGCCACAGATTAAATAATTAATCTGTGGCCCTTTTTTTAAATTACCTCTATCATTCTTTTTATTTTTTCTATAGGCAATGGCATATTAGCTTTCCCAATATTTTCCCTATTAATTTTTAAAATATAATCATGTTCCAAATCACTGATTATTTTTAAAATTTCGTTTATCTGTTCAATTTGAAGTCTTTCAAATGATCGACTATTCTTTTTCATATCGTCTTCCAGTGTCTTAGAAAATACGATTATAATGTAATGATTATTCTTCTCATTTGTTATTTTCCATGTTTTTTCTTTATCTTCTCGATTTTCAATTTTTTTAATACTTGAATCACTCATGAACACTTATCCTCCCAATTGTGTGATTACATTCTAAAATATAACTGATTTGACATTATGATTCAAAGATTTAGTGGTGGTTCATAAGTAATTAATTAAAACCACTTATAATAAAAAAGCTATGTTTAGGAACATAGCTTTTTTATTTATTTTGTAATATAAATATACAAATCTGTTTTTGAAAAACCAACTGAATATGTTACTCCATGATTTTTAATTGTCTTTGAGGTAGTTTGTGAATTATTTTGACTCTTCGTTTCTTTCTCAAATTCTTCCATCACTTCTTTACCATTTGCGCCAATAGCTTGGCTAAATGCAACAAATGCTGTTCCAAACTGTTTAGCTTTATCTTTATTTTTCAAGTTTGATGTTGGCACAATTATTGTTGCACTAATCAATTGATTTGATTGAATATTTGCTCTTAAAGTAAAAGTTTGATTTTTGATCAAATTAGTGATTCCACTAGCATTCCTCTTTAAACTTATACTATTCGATCCACTCTTAGCAATCTTTGTTTGAATCTCTTTGGCCTGTCTTAAAACATCTTGATTCTTAATTACTTCACTTTGATTTTGAGTATCAATATTTTTAGCTTTTTGCAAAACTTCAAGTTCCGATTGAGATAACTGACTCATTGAAATTGTTTGTTCAAATTTTTCACAAACTTCTTGATAGTTCTTTGATAAAGGCTCTTGTTTCTTTACTGTAACAACTTTAGTTGTCGTTTGACTACCATGTTTAGCAGTTAATTTTACTTTTTGATTTTTATCTTTTCCCGGAACTTGAAATACAAACTCACGATTTTTTATTTGTAATTGATGCTTTTTACCACCATCAATTTGATAAGTTAATGTATTGTTACTATCTGTTTTTCCTTTAACAACAGCCGTCATTCCATCAACTTGATATTCTTGCTTTGAAGTTTCAATCTTTGTATTTGAGCATCCAGATAAAAATAATATACAACCGCTAGCAATGGCTAAAAGACTTATCGTTTTTTTACGCATGTTATCCACTCCTAATCCATTGATACATTTCCTTCAAATTGTGAATTATATAGATCAGCATAAAATCCATTTTTCTTTAATAGATTTGCATGTGTCCCTGTTTCCACAATTGAACCGTGATTCATTACAATAATTTGGTTTGCATCTTGAATTGTTGATAAACGGTGTGCAACAACAAAACTTGTACGATTTTCTAGTAGTTTATTCATTGCATGTTGAATTTGTATTTCTGTTCGTGTATCAACACTTGAAGTTGCTTCATCCAAAATTAAAATTTCAGGATTAGCAACAAATGCACGTGCAATGGTTAATAGCTGTCTTTGCCCTTGTGAAATATTTGAAGCTGATTCATCCAATACAGTTTGATAACCTTGTGGAAGTTGTTCAACAAAATCATCAACATGAGCAGCCTTTGCAGCAGCTAAAATTTCTTCATCAGTAGCATCTTCACGTCCATATTTTAGATTTTCCCAAATAGTACCTGAGAAAAGCCAAGTATCTTGTAACACCATTGCAAAATGTGAACGTAATTCTTCACGTTTCATATCACGTGTATCTTTACCATTCAATCTAATTGAACCGCCCTTAATATCGTAAAAGCGTTCTAATAAATTAATAATTGTTGTTTTACCAGCACCAGTTGACCCAACAATAGCCGTCATCTCTCCTTTTTTAACAGTTAAGTTATAATCTTCCATTAAAATTGGAGCATCATCATATCCAAATTTGACATGTTGAAATTCAATCAATCCCTTTGGATTATCCTCTACTGGTAAGCCTGATGGGTCATCAGTCATATCTTTTTCATCTAAAACCTGAAAAACACGTTCTGCAGAGGCAATTGTTAATTGAATAGTATTTGCCAAGTTAGCCAATTGAGAAATCGGTTGTGAAAAACTAGTTGTATATTGTAGCATAGCTTGAACATTACCTAATGAAATTTGACCATGAGTTACTTCCATTCCTCCTACAATTGCAACCGCTACATAACTCAAATTACTAATAAAAGCCATGATTGGCATCATAATACCTGAAGCCATTTGTGCTTTCCATGATGCTTGATAAAGTTTTTCATTTTCTTCTTCAAATTTTTCAATTGTTTGATTTTCACGATTAAAACTTTTAATCACATTTTGACCAGCATAATTCTCTTCAACTTGATTATTTAGTAAACCTAAATGTTTTTGTTGTTTTCCAAAATTCTTTTGTGAAGTTGGTGCAATAAAACCAACTGCAATCATACTTAAAGGAACTGTTAAAACAATAATTAATGTTAATTTCCAACTGATTGTAAGCATTAACCATAATGTCCCAACAATTTGAACTACAGATGTAACTAATTGCATTAAGCTTTGTTGTAAAGTTGATGAAATATTGTCCATATCATTGATAGCACGACTGATAATATCACCATTTGAGTGTGTATCGTAGTAACTAACTGGCACAGTTTTCATTTTATACTTCATTTGCTTTCGCATATTATAAACAGTCCGTTGAGACATATAGTTCATAATAATACGTTGAATAAATGTTAAAACTGCAGAACCAATATACATCAATGAAACAATCAATAAAATATGACCAATTTTTTCAAAATCGATTGGCCAATGTTGCATGGCAATTCCTGCTTTTTCCATCGCGGTACCTTTCATAACACCTTCGAAAATTGCAGTAGTTGCTTCACCTAAGATTTTTGGTGTATTAATTTGCAAAATTTGAGCTGTAATTGCAACGATCATCACAAGAATAATTGCAAATAGCTGATTCTTCATATACTTTAATAAACGCCAAGTTGTTCCCCAGAAGTTTTGTGCTTTTTCAACTGGTTTTCCCATTGGTTTTTTATGCATTTTCTACACCTTCTTTTGCTTCACGAATTTGAGAGTTTACAATTGCTTTATAAATCTCATTGTTTTTCAATAATTCTTGATGAGTACCTACTCCCACCATATTTCCTTTATCTAATACTACAATTAAATCTGCATCTGCTACTGTTGAAACTCGTTGTCCCACAATTACAACAACATGCTTTTTAATTTTTTCATCTTTCTTCAATGCCTGACGTAATTTAGCATCGGTCTTAAAGTCTAAAGCTGAGAAAGAATCATCAAAGACATAAACTGATGCTTCTTTTACTAAAGCACGTGCAATTGCTAGACGTTGTCTTTGTCCTCCGGAGAAGTTGGCTCCGCCTTGTTCAACATGTGCATCAAGCTGACCATCTAATTCTTTAACAAAATCGCTAGCTTGTGCAATATCTAGTGCATGCCAAATTTCTTCGTCTGTAGCATCTTGTTTTCCATATTGCATATTTTCACGTAATGTTCCGGTAAATAAGTTAGCTTTTTGTGGAACAAAAGAAACTGCTTGATGAACATCATGTAAAGTACAATCTTTAACATTTACATCATTAATTTTTACTTGACCTTTTGTAGCATCATAAAATCTTGGAATTAAATTAACTAAGGTTGACTTACCTGAACCTGTTCCTCCAATAATAGCAAGTGTTTGACCAGCTTTCATTTTAAAATTAATTCCATCTAAGGAATCTTTTTTTACATCTACATAACGATAATCAACATGATCAAATTCTAAAGCTGATGGTTTGTCTGTAATTTGAACTGGATTATCAGCGTCTTTGATTGTTGTAGTTAGTTCAAGCACTTGATTTAACCGTTTTGCTGAAGCTTGTGCACGTGGTACAAATACAAATACCATAGAAAGCATTACAAAACTCATTAAAATTTGCGAAGCATATGTAATAAAAGCTATCATATTACCAACTTCAATTACTTGAAATGAAACCAAATGGCTTCCCCACAAAGTAATTCCAACATTAGTCATACTCATAATTACTGTCATCAAAGGCATCATAATTCCTGTAATGTTATATACTTTAACAGCATTACGTGTATAGTCTTTATTTACTTCATCAAATCTTTCTTGTTCTAAATCATCTTGTCTAAATGCACGAATAACACGTACACCTGTTAACCCTTCACGAAATACAACATTAACTTTATCTAGTTTTTGTTGCATTGCCCCAAACAATGGCCCTGCAAGTCGAATAACGATTGCCATGATAATTGCAATAATTGGCAACACAATTACAAAAATCAATGTTAATGTAGGACTCTTTTTATATGCTAAAATACTTGCTACAATTAACATCATTGGTGCCATCATCATAATTCGCATAAACATTAGAGCAACGTTTTGAACTTGCATAATATCATTTGTTGTACGTGTTACTAATGATGATGTTCCAATTTGTTCCATTTCATCATGTGAATAATTAATGACTTTACGGTATACATCACTTCGTAAATTTTGTCCTAATTTTTGTGAGCCTTTTGCTGAAAAATAACTATTAAAAACAGCAGCTGCAACACTAATAAGTGAACAAATCAACATCTCAATTCCGATTTTCCAAATATAATTAATATCCCCCAATGCAATCCCATTATTAACAATATCAGAAGTTAACATTGGTAAATATAATGTACTTACAACTTGGATTGCTAAAAAGAACGCAGCTCCAATTACCATTTTTATAGGTAAACGATTTTTTAAAATCTTTTTCATTCAATTCACCCTATTCTACTATGTATTTTATTTTCTGATTCCATACTCTAACCAATTCAACATTATATTAAATTGTTTAATCGCATCTTCTCGTGGATTTTCGTTTCCAAGTCGCTTATCGAAAAAATAGCAATGTACAGATTGCATCATCATTGTAATAATTTGTCGTCGTAATAATTCTAAATTTTCCGATGACAAATCAATTTTTAAAAGATTTTCATCAACTTCATCAATAAATGCATGATTTATTTCATGATGTTTCGTTTCTAAATGCTTTTTAGAAAGATTTAAATTACGAAAAGAAGTAAAAGTATTTTTCCAAAAATCCACTCGTTTTTCATTTGTTAATTCATCCAAAAACTCTTCAAAGAAGATCGGCAATGCTGTAAATAAATTTCCATGATATTTTTTCAATAAAGTAACCCACGAATTTTTCAACTTTTGCGAATACAACTGCACGATGTATTCATGAAGGTCAAACTTATCTTCAAAATATTGATAAAAACTACCACGAGGAATCGCAGCTAATTTAATAATATTATTAATTGACGCTTCGTCTGCTGGTACTCTTGAAAATTCTTGAAATCCAGCATCTAATAAACGTTGTTGCTTTTCTTCTGGCAAATTCATAAATGTTTTTTTGGGCATTTAGTACGTCCTCTCATAAAAAATTAATTAATATGACACTTTGTCATATTAATTGTAAAAAAAGTGGATGTCAAATAAAACCTAACATCCAAATAAAATGCGTTTGATCGGAATTGAACCGATGACCTACCGCTTAGGAGGCGGTTGCTCTATCCTGCTGAGCTACAAACGCAATCTATATCATATTAAGTATAATATATTTTTTTATCCTTAATCAAGGTAACACCTTAACAAAATTATGTAATCTTATTTTTAACTAATTTTAAATATTCTATTATAAATTTAATTAATGTTACATTTTTTATCATAAACCTGTATAATAATTAATTGTACGATTTTTTCGTTTTGAAAATAAGGTAAAGGAGAAGACTAAATGGGCGAAAATAAGGTCAAAAAAATTACAACTGGTGCCTTAGTTTTGATGATTTTTTCTACAATTTTCGGATTTGCTAACACGCCAGTAGCCTTCATGCAAATGGGATATGGTGCTATTTTTTGGTATATCCTAGGTGCATTCTTGTATTTCTTACCAAGTAGTATGATGTATGCTGAATATGGTTCTGCACTTAAAGAAAGTAAGGGTGGAATTTATTCTTGGCTAGATGCATCTATTAGTGGAAAATGGGCATTCATTGCTACATTTATCTGGCTTTCAGCCTGGGTAATTTGGCAAGTAATGATTTCTCAAAAGATTTGTGTTACTGTTTCAACAATTATCTTTGGACACGATACTACTGGTACATGGCACCTCTTTGGACTTAACTCTACTTTAACTGTTGCGTTAGTTTCTATTCTTGGTGTAGTTGCTATTACTTGGTTAGTTAACCATGGTATCGACACAATTGCTAAAATTTCATCAGTTGGTGGTTTAGCAGTTATGTTACTAAATGCTGTATTAATTATTTCAAGTGTAGTTATTTTATTTAAGAACAATTTCCAATTGGCTCAACCAATTCACCACATTTCAGATTTTGCAACTTCAGTTAACCAATCATTCCAATCACCAATTGCAATGATTAGTTTCATGATTTATGCAATCTTTGCTTACGGTGGTTTAGAATCAATGGGTGGTGTTACTGATTCATTAGATAAACCAGAAAAAACATTCCCTAAGGCTATCATTATCAGTACAATCGTTATTGGTATCGGATATGCGTTAAATATCTTCCTTTGGGGAATTTCAATCAACTGGAATCAAGTTGTTGATCACCCTAACGTAAACTTAGCAAACATTACTTATGTATTAATGCAAAACTTAGGTATTGAATTAGGTCAAGCATTTGGATTATCAACAAGTGCAGCTCTTACAATGGGAACTGTATTCTCAAGAGTATCAGCTCTTGGAATGTTATGTGCATACCTTGGTTCATTCTTTGTTTTAGTTTACTCACCATTGAAGTCATTCATTATGGGTTCACCAAAATCATTATGGCCAGAAAAAGTTACAAAACTAAACAAAAATGGTATGCCTTCAATTGCTTTATGGATTCAAACAACAATTGTTTGTGTATTAATTGCAAGTATTGCAATTGCTTCAACATTGATTCACCAAGATTCAAAATTCTTATTTAACTTGTTGACATCAATGAGTAACGTTTCATCAACATTACCATACGTATTCTTGGTAGGAGCATTCCCATTCTTCAAGAAACGTACAGATTTGGATCGTCCATTTGAAGCTTTCCATTCTAGAAAAGTAATGTTAACAATTGTTGTAATTACATGTACCGTTCTTTTGATTGCAAATGGCTTTACAATCATTCAACCATTCCTTGATAAAGATTGGGTATCAGCAGTTGCAACTGTTTCCGGACCATTAGGTTTTGGAACATTTGCATATATTTTATATACTGTACGTTCAAAGCGTGCTAATAAGCAAAATAACTAATAAATAAGACAATAAAAAAGATTGGAATAATTCCAATCTTTTTTTATTGTCTTATTTATTTTTATGATGTGCTTTAGGTTTTCCAATATTTTTACGATTACGTAATCTCTTTTTCTTTTTCTTTTTTTTGACTTTATCATTTGTAGTTATTTGTTTAGTTGGTTTAACTACTATTTTCTTATTACTATTACCATGCGATTGCGATGTTTGGACTTCTTTTGATGGTCGCTCAGTATATATTTGTCCATTATATAGGAAACCATTTTGAATATCTAATTCGCTATGATCCATTAACTGTTTAAAATTACGTAACTCATGTTCATTACCAATATTTATAACCGCACCTGGTGCTCCCATTCTTCCAGTACGTCCAGCACGATGAATATATGTAACTTTATCTTTAGGAATATCGTAATTAATAACAGCTGGTAACCCTGGAATATCTATTCCACGTGCCGTTATATCAGTAGTTAAAATAAAGGTTATTTTCCCCTTCTTTAATCCTGCTAAAGCTTGTTGTCTCTCAGTTTGGCGCATTGTACTATTTAACTCAGCAACTGCAATATGGTGATGTTTTAATTTTTCATATACATCTTTCAATGTGGCAACTTGCTTAAAAAATACTAATGCATGCATTCCATTCAAGTTAGCTAATTTTCGTAACATTTCTGCACGCTTTCGTGTTGGCGTTTCTACTAAATAATGTGTTACTTGCCCTGCTGTATCATCTGATTCTGAAACATCAATATAATGTGGTTCAATCCCAAACCATTTATGAAAATCATTAAAAATTGGTGCTTTTGTTGCTGAAAAGAAAACTAATTGAAGTTGTGAAGGAGCATGTCCTAAAATACTTCTAATTTTATCCATTGATTCCATATCAGCAAGCATTTCATCAGCTTCATCGACCACAGCAGTCATTAAGTTATGTAGTTTTAACTTACGCTGTTCAATTAATTCTAAAACACGTCCAGAAGTTCCAACTACTATTTCAGGATGTTTCTTTAATTTTTCTATTTGTCGTTTAACATTTGCACCGCCAATTAATGAAATTGTATGTAGCTCAATTAGCTCTCCCCATTCTCGTACCACATTCGTAATTTGAGCAGCTAATTCTTGTGACGGAGCTAATATTAGCAGTTGCGTACCATCTTGTGGCATTAATTTTTCAAGTAATGGTAAAGCATATGCTAAAGTCTTTCCAGATCCTGTAGGTGCAACACCAAGAACATTTTCATCATTAACTAATGCTTCATATGTAGCTTCTTGAATTGGAGTTAATTTTTCAAAACCTAACTCATCAAAATGTTGTTTAAATTTATTATTCATAGTCTCTTCCTTAATTTTAAGTATCTTCTATATTGTAGCGGAAAAAGATATCCTATCGCAAATAAATTTATTTATTAGGATTAAACATATGATTTTTTTCAAATAAATATGCTATTTGTAATAATAAATCTTCTCTTCCCTTTGCAGCTTGAAATTGAATTCCAAGCGGTAAACCTTCTTCAGTGATATATGTAGGCAAACTTATTGCTGGTTCGCCTGTTAAATTAGCTTGTTGTGTAAATGGAGTTAATGACAATGCATTGAGCCATTGATCATAGATTAATTCTTGTTGTGCAGATGGAGGTAACTTCGTAATTTTTTTCATTTTATCCTCAAAAAATGATGTAGTTTGTTTTGTAGAATTTAATGGTGCTACATCAGCATTAGTTGGAGACAAAACAAGTGGATAATCTTCATGTAATTTAGCCCATAAATAACCTGCCTCATCCCATTTTTGTAATGCTAAACTATATTGGGTTGCTGTTATATTTTTTCCAGTCTGATATATTGCCCAACTAAGTAATTCCATATCTCTTTGTGTAATGTTTCGTTGCTTTTCCATTGAAACAAAAGATGCAGCTAGTTCTGCTTCATTCATAATATAATATGATTTCATCAAGTCTTTACCATTTGTTGGCCATTTAATTTCTTCAACTTGAAATCCATTTTCTTGCAAAAATTTAACTGCAGACAATACTACTTTTTTTGCTTCATGACTTACCTCTGTTTGAACAGGAGAATTTAGTATATAGCCTATTTTTATATTTTCTTTAATATGTTTATATGCTCTTTCAAAACCTTCAGAAAACAAAGGACATTGGAAAACAGCAGCAGTTTGTACATCTTGCATTACATCAAGCAACTTTGCAGTATCTAATACATTCGTTGTTAAGCCAAAATTTACAGAGGCACCTTGCCATGAACGCCAATTTTTAGGACCTGTTGTAATTCTTCCACGAGTAGGTTTTAATCCAATTAATCCATTCCATGCTGCTGGGATACGAATTGAACCTCCGCCATCATTTCCTAAAGCTAGTGGTACCATTCCGCTTGCCACACTTGCAGCTGATCCACCTGAAGATCCCCCAGCATTTCTATTAAGATTCCAAGGATTTCTTGCTTTTCCATATAATTCTGAATCAGTTATATTTTTCAATCCAAATTCTGGAAAATTAGTTTGACCAATAATTATAAAACCTGCATTTTGTGCTTTTTTGATTAAGTTAGCAGTATAGTTTGCTTTTGAATCTTTTAACATTTTATTTGCATTTGTATCAGGCATTCCCTTTAGTTGCTGACCTAATCCCTTTATCAATAAAGGTACACCTAAAAATGGCTGTCCATGGTCTTTTAATTTTCTAGCTTGTTTCAATGCCTGCTCTTCAAATACAGAAATTACTGCATTTATTTTAGGATTTAATTTCTCTATTTGAAATAAACTTAATTCTATTAACTCTTCACTTTTAATTTTATGCTCTCTAACTAATGAGGCTAGTTTATTTGCTGGTAACTTTAATAATTCAATTTGTTTTTCCATTTAATAACTCCTTTATTAAAAAAAAAGGAATGTAACTAATGTTACATTCCTTAATTGAGATTATTTACTTAATTTTTCTGCATCTGAATCAATTTGTGCAAAACCTGAACCCTTCTTTACAGGATTCTTGGCTCTTTGTTCCATTGCTTTACGGGCCATTGCTTTACGTTCTTCTTTACTTAAACTTTTTGTCATAAAAATTACCCTCTTTGTAAAAATATTATTCTTTACACTTTCGTTATAACGCAAATAATAATAAGTTCAAGTAAAACGAATCCAAAATTGATTATTTAGGCATAAATCATCAAATTATTGCAGTAACAATAACTAATCATTAATTTTTTCTTTTTCTGCTGATACTTTAAGTGCAGAACCTAATGTCGTTAAATCTTGCAAATCACTTGGTACAATTAGTTTCGTTGCATTGCCGTTAGCAATCTCTTTCAATGCTTCAAATGCTTTTAATTTCAATGCAGCATCACTAATATTGGCATTACTTATCATTGTTAAACTATCAGCATAAGCTTGTTGAACTTCACGAATTGCTTGTGCTTTACCTTTAGCTTGTTCAATTTCAGCATTAGCACGACCCTTAGCTTCCGTTTCCGCAGCCTCTGCTTCCGCCTGTGCTTGTAAAATTTGAGATTCTTTATTACCCTTAGCTTCTGTGACTTGGGCACGACGTTCACGTTCTGCTTTCATTTGACGTTCCATTGCATTTTGGATTTCAGCAGGAGGAACAATATTTTTTAATTCTACTCGGTTAACTTTAACACCCCACTTACCAGTAACTTCATCCATATAGTTTTGCATTTTAGCATTAATTGAATCACGTTCTGATAAAGTTTGATCTAATTCTAATTCTCCAACTACATTTCTAAGAGCTGTACCTACTGATTTTTCTAAAGCATTTTCTAAATTATCAACACCGTAAGTAGCAAGTTTGGGATCTGTAATTTCAATTGCCATTACAGTATCAATATTCATTGAAACATTATCTTTTGTAATTACACTTTGAGCAGGTAAATCCATTACACGTTCTTTCAATGAAATTACATTAACAATATTATCTATAAATGGTACTTTAAAATGAATACCATTGCTCCAAGTTTGAAAATAACTTTCCATTCTTTCAACAACATATGCTTCTGATTGTTGAACAATTTTAACACAACGTGCCATCGCTACAGCTAATAAAATCAATAAAATAATAAATAACATCTAATCAATCCCTTTACTTAATTTTTCTACTTTCAGAGCTACGCCACTAAGATCAATAACTTTAATTTCATCCCCAATTTCTAAGGATTGATCAGAATCATATTTCCATGATTGCCCATCTACCTTAACACGTTGATTATCGATTACTACTCCCTTTTTGCCAATAATTCCATCAGCTGTGTTCAATGGCTGAAATTTAGGTAGCAATTTTAATACTATTGGCCTAAAAACAATTGCTAGTAAAATTCCACTGATAAAAAATTGCCAAAGTTGAATTTGAAATGATACATGTGCTGTCACTAAAAATAAGTTAATAATAGCACTCACGGTAAACCAAATTGAAATTAATTGTGTCGTTAACATTTCTGTTATTGCACCAACTATTGCAATCGTCAACCAAATTTCAAACCAGCCCATACACATCCTTCTTTCTTACATTTAAAAACGAGATTAATTATACTCATTCAATGCAAATTTAACAAGATTAAAATAATTTTAATAAAAGATTTTTATAAAAAACACTACTTTGATAAGTAATCAAAGTAGTGTTTTATTTATATACTTATTCGGAATCTGTATAAAAATCATCTAATTTATATGTAATTATCGGTTTAACATAATACTCATATTTAGCTACTAAATCACAAATTTGATCACCATTAATGAGAGTGATTATTCTTGTCCCTTCTTTTGCTGTATTCATAGCTTCACGTGTATAATCGGATGTCGTAATAAAAATTCCATACTCTGCATTATACTTATCCATTGCACCACGAAACTTATCAATTTCTGGTGCCGAAATTTTACCATTCCAACGTTTAGCTTGTAAAGCCACGCGCGTTGTTCGAAAATCATCAGAAGTGATGTACCCAAATCCATCTAAACCACCATCTCCAACATAGCGAACACCAATATTATCATCAAGATCAACACCCATATTAGTCAATAAACCCCGACTAAACATTTCAAATTTTTGTGGTGACATTTTTGCTAAAGCATCTAATAATTCCGTGCGCCATGGTTCTTCTTCAGTTTCAGTATTTTCTTCTGAATTGTTATTATCAGTTAATGATTCAGCTAATACTGTTCGAACATCACGAATTGGATCAAAATTTTTTAACTTAACGCTTCGACCTTTTTCTGATAATTCCAGATTACGATTGTCTTCAGTAGTAATAAAACCAGCCATAATCAAATATTTAATTGCAAAGTTAAGACGGTATTCAAAAGGAGAATATTCTACTCCTGTTCTCTTTGACTTTTTAATTTCATCTACCTTATCTTCAGAAATAATATCTGAATGATCACGAATCTCTCTTTTAACTTCTTTACGAGTTACTCGACCACCTAGTGCTTGCATAGATTTTAACACTTCACCCATAATTATGTTTTCAAATTTTGTCGTTTTATTTAAAGCCACAACTCAAATCTCCCTTTCAAAAGTTATGCCATCTTCTTTTCTGTAAACATGAAATAATATTTCAAAATCACTATTTTTTCAATACTTCATTTATAAAAAAATTGTTTAAATATTCGTTAATAGTATTTTTTCTTTCAATCTACATTCTTTTAATTCACAATTTAAAACCTTACATATTTTATTAACATCTCATCTCTAACACTGTAACACTTTCCACATGTGGAGTTTGTGGAAATTGATCCACAGGTTGAATTGGTTGAGTTACTTGATAACCTTCTTCCATAAATAATTGAATATCGCGAACTAAAGTTGCTGGATTACAGCTCACATATACAATTTTCTTAGGTTTCATTTCACACGCACTGTGGATTAAACTATTAGTCAGTCCCTTTCGAGGAGGATCAACCATTATTACATCTGGTTTTATACCTTTTTCACTCCATTTTTCCATCCATTCTTCAGCGTTTCCAACCTCAAATGTGACATTTGTAAGGTTATTAATCTTAGCATTTTGCTTAGCATCTTGAATTGCTTCAGGGACAATTTCTACTCCATAAACTTTTTTAGCATGTTTTGCTAAATTTAGTGAAATTGTTCCAATTCCACAATATGCATCAATTACTGTTTCTTCACCAGTTAATCCAGCTTTGTGGATTGCTTGTTGATAAAGTTTTTCAGTTTGTTGTGGATTTACTTGATAAAATGAATGTGCTGAAATCTTAAATTTTAACCCATTCAATTCATCCATAATAGTATCATTCCCAGCCAAAACAATATCTTGCTTTCCTAAAATTACATTTGTTTTTCGATTATTCACATTTTGAATCACACTTTTCACATCAGGACACTTTTTCATGATTTCTTTAGCAATTTTATCCCCATGTGGAAAACTTTTACCGTTTGTTATAATAACAACCATCACTTCATGAGAATAATATCCACGTCGAACCATTAAATGTCGGATTAATCCTTTACCTGTTTCTTCATCATATGCAGATAACTGATATTGATTTAATATTTCTAAAACGCTTTGTAAAACTTCATCGATTCGCTTATCTTGAATCAAAAAGTGTTTGAGTGGCATAAAATGGTGGCTTCCCTTACGATAAAAACCTACTTCTAGTTTTCCATTAATTTTGCGCACAGGTACTTGAGCTTTATTACGATAATGCAAAGGATTTTCCATTCCCAAAGTATTATTCACATTAAGAGCTTCAAGATGTGCTTTATTCAATAACTGTTTAATTTGGTTACGCTTAAAATTCAACTGTGCTTCATATTTCAAATGTCCTAAAGGAGTAATTCCATTCTGTTGATCAAGTGAATCATCCACACGATCTGCACTTTTGTTAATATATTCTAAAGCACGTGCATATCCAAAATTTTTCCGTGTTTTAACCACTACTGCATTTATTTTTTCACCAGGAAGTGCCCCAGCAATAAATAGTGGATAATTATTAACCTTAGCAACTCCCATACCTTCATATGTTAAATCTTCCACAGTTAAAACAATTTTTTGATTTTTTTTCACAGGTATTTGCACAATTTTATCTCCTTTGTTTACTAAAATCTGATAAAAATAAAATAAAGAGAAGTTTATCCACAACTTCTCTTTATTTCTGTTAATTTCTGTCTTGTGGATCTATCTCATTATGTTGTTTTTGAGATAGACTTTCAACTCCCTGCACCAACTTTTCGCGTGTATCCTCATCTTTATCTATTTCTTGTTGAATAGCATTTTCAGGAATATCATCAATATTTGCAAAAATCTCAATATGTTGTTTTAAGTTCTTGAAAGTCATTGGTGCATCCCCACCATATTCACCATCTAAGTTAATCATTAGCCGTTCGTCATTTACTGGCTTAATCACAAGCTTAGAGGTTTTTACATATAAAATTCTTGGATCATTAATATGATCACCATTTAACAATCGGGTAAACAATTGTAAAATTTCAAGTAAATTACTTGTCTTTACTACCATTAAAGTAAATTTACCATCATCTAATGAGGCATCTGGAGCAATTTTTTCAAAACCACCAACTGAGTTAGTTAATGCAACGAAAAACATACTTGCCTTACCCTCAAAAGTTCCTTGATCATATTCAATATGCATATCTGTTTTTTTCATTCCTGGAAGCATTTCTGCTCCTTTTACAAAATATGCAAGATATCCAAATAAAGATTTCACATCAGATGGGACAGCATAAGTAACTTCAGTTAAAGAACCACCAGCTGCAATATTAACAAAGTACTTATCACCAGCCATTCCAATATCGACTTTCAATGATTGTCCCTTTGCAATTACCTTTGCAGCTTCAATTGGACTTTCCCGCGGAATTTTCAACGCACGTGCATAGTCATTTGTAGTTCCAGCTGGAATTATCCCTAATTTAGGCCGTTTCTCTAATCCTGCAATCCCATTAACGACTTCATTGATAGTACCATCGCCACCGGCTGCAACGATTAAATCAAATCCTGCTTGTGCCGCTCTTTTGGCTTCATTACGTGCTGAATTTTCTTCAGGAGTTGTGGCAAAAGCGCTAGTTTCATAACCTACACCTTCTAAAATATTTAAAATATCTACAAGGTCATTTTTAATTGCTTCCCGTCCAGAAGTTGGATTATAAATAATTCGACAACGTTTTTGCATAATCAAAACCTCTTTAACTTATCTATTCTTCAAACTTTCATTTAATAATTTATTAACAACTTTTGGATTTGCCTTTCCGCGAGTTTGTTTCATAATATTACCAACAAGGAATCCAAATGCACGATCTTTACCATTCTTAAAGTCTTCAATAGATTGTTGATTATTATCCAATACTTCATCAATAATTGGCTGTAATTTAGCTGGATCAGATAATTGAACCATTCCTTTTTCTTCAACCCATGCTTTTGGTTCTGTATCATTTGTAATAATTTCTTTAAATACTTTTTTAGCAATTTTAGATGAAATTGTTCCATCCTTAATTAATTGAATCATTGTTGCTAAGTGAGCTGGAGTTAATGCAGTATCATTAAGTTCCATTTGCTTATCATTTAAGTAAGCATTCACTTCACCCATTAACCAGTTTGAAGCCAATTTAGGATCTGCACCACATGCAACTGTTGCTTCATAAAAATCAGACATCTCTTTAGATTGAGTTAATACTTTAGCGTCATATTCAGGAATGCCCCATTCATTAATATAACGAGCACGACGTTTATCTGGCATTTCTGGAATAGATTCACGTACTTCTTCCATCCATTCATCTGAAATATAGTAACTAGGTAAATCAGGTTCTGGGAAGTAACGGTAGTCATTTGCTTCTTCTTTTGAACGCATCAATGATGTAGTATTTGTTTTTTCATCAAAGCGACGAGTTTCTTGTTCAATTTCTCCACCCTTTAATAAAATACCACGTTGACGTTTTTCTTCGAATTCAATTCCCTTATGAACGTAATCAAATGAGTTTAAGTTCTTCATTTCTGTACGTACACCTGGTCTATCAGAACCAATTGGACGTACTGATACGTTTACATCCACACGCATTGATCCTTGATCCATACGCACATCAGAAATTCCAGTAAATTTAATAATTTGACGTAATCTTGTCAAATATGCATATGCTTCATCTGCTGAATGCATATCTGGTTTTGAAACAATTTCAATTAATGGTGTTCCTTGACGATTTAAATCTACATATGAATACCCATTAGGATTGTGTGTATTTTTACCAGCATCTTCTTCAACGTGCATTTCTTCAATCCCAATTTTTTTCTTACTACCATCTTCAAGTTCGATTTCTAAATAACCATCGTGTGCTAATGGAGTATCTTTTTGAGTAATTTGATATGCCTTTGGATTATCTGGATAAAAATAATTTTTACGATCAAAATGTAATTCTTGGTTAATTTCACAGTTCAATGCCATTGCGGCACGCATACCATATTCTAAGATTCCCTTATTAACTTGAGGCAAAACGCCAGGATATGCCCAATCAATCACATTAGTTTTTGTATTAGGTTCTGCACCATAAACAACAGGAGCAGGTGAATATGCTTTTGATTTAGTTTGCATTTCAATGTGTACTTCAAGTCCAATAGTTGTTTCAAAGTTCATTAATCTTGACCTCCAATCGCTGGCTTTTTCTTATGAAAATCAGTTGCTTGTTCAAACGCATATGCAGCTTGGTATATCTTTTCTTCTTCAAAACGATCACCAATCAAGTGAATTCCAACTGGTAAGTTTTCTTCAGTAAATCCACCTGGAAGTGAAATAGCTGGTAATCCAGCTAAGTTAGTTGGAATTGTCAATAAGTCATTCATATACATTGAAATTGGATCGTCAGATTTTTCACCAAAACCAAATGCTGCACCAGTTGTTGTTGGTCCTAAGATTAAATCATAATCTTTAAACACATTATCAAAGTCTTGGCAAATAACAGTTCTAACTTTAATAGCTTTACCATAGAATTCATCATATAAATGTGATGACAATGAGAAAGTACCTAGCATAATTCTTCGTTTAACTTCATCACCAAAGCCTTCAGAACGTGTACGTACATATACATCTTCCAAATTCTTAACATCTTGTGCACGGAATCCATAACGAATACCATCAAAACGTTGTAAGTTTGATGAAGCTTCTGATGTTGCAACAATATAATAAACTTGAATACCATTAAGAGCATGTGGCAAGGATACTTCTTCAACTGTTGCTCCTAAGTCAGTAAATACTTTAATTGCATTATTTACTGCTTCACGTACAACTGGTTGTAAATCAACATCCATAAATTCTTTTGGAACACCAATCTTCATTCCTTTAATATCTTTACCAATTTTTGAAGTAAAGTCAGGAACTTCACGTGGTGATGTTGTAAAGTCGTGTTCATCCTGTCCAGCAATTGCATTTAACATTAATGCATTATCTTTAACTGAACGTGTCATTGGGCCAATTTGGTCTAAACTAGATGAAAATGCAATTAATCCATAACGTGATACTCGTCCATATGTTGGCTTAAATCCAACCACACCACTAAATGCAGCTGGTTGACGAATAGAACCACCAGTATCTGAAGCCAATGCAGCTATTATTTCACCAGAGGCAATTGCTGATGCTGGTCCACCTGATGAACCACCAGGAACTTTTGTTAAATCCCATGCATTTTTAGTTTTCTTAAATGCTGATGTTTCTGTTGAACTTCCCATTGCAAATTCATCTAAATTCAACTTACCCGCAACAATCATACCAGCATCTTTTAATCGTTTAACAACAGTTGCATCATAAATTGGAGTAAAGTTTTCTAACATTTTACTTGCAGCAGTAGTTTTTAAGCCATTAGTAACCATGTTATCTTTAATTCCTACTGGGATTCCATCTAAAATTTTATTTGGATCAATTCCACGTTCATCAATTAAAGCAGCTTGTTTCAATGCAGCTTCTTTATTCAATGCAAGGAAGGCATCAATTTTTTGATCACGTGTTTCAATTGTATCAAATGTTGATTTTGCTAGTTCAGTTGCACTAATTTCTTTATTAACTAATTTTTCATGTAAGCTAGTTAAATCATTATTCAAATAATCCATTATTTGTTATCCTTCCCTTCATCTAAAATTGCAGGCACTTTAATGAATCCATCTTCATGTTCTGGTACATTCTTCATTAATTCTTCACGTGGTGTAGGATCTTTAGCAACATCTTCACGCATAATATTTACAGCATCTGTAACATTAATTGTTGGTTTAACATTTGTTGTATCGATTTTACTTAATTGATGTGACATGTTCATAATTTCTTCAATTTGACTTGTGAACATTTCTAATTCTTCGTCAGTAAACTCTAATTTTGATAATTCAGCAATTTTACGTACTTCTTCTTTAGTAATTTTCATAAACTTAACCTCTTTTCAATTCAGACTCATTATTTGTATTTTATCACATTGAAAGCCTTGATATAACTAATTCTTAGCAGATTTTAAAAACCAGTAAATACATGACTACTAAATTTCCCTTCACCTGAGTCCCGAGATAAGAAAGCTTGTGTTTTACCATCTGATCCTAAAATTTGAATATCAATTGGAATCTTATTTGGTAGATAACTTTGTGCTGCTTGAGCTACATATTGAGTAAAACTGATAATTTCAGTTTCACTATAAAACTGAGTTGTAATACTTACATTCATACTCTTCAGTGTTTTACCATCATATTGTGCTTGTGCAGTTACGCCAGCCAAATTAGGGAAGAAGTTTTGAATCTTATTTTTAAAGTTTTCAAAATTCTTTTCATCGTTACTATTTGGAACTGAGTTAGTAGATGTTTCAGGGAATGTAACATTCTTTAAGTCAAGATTCTTCCAATCGCCTAAATCTGTACCACTATTACTTACAGCATATGCATAAAATGTACCACCAACTAAGCTATCATTTGGAGCTTGTTCAAACATCGCAATAACAATTGGCGTATCATTTGAAACTCCGTCTATTTTACGCACACGTTCTAAAACTTTTTTTGCTGCAATTTTTCCTTCTTCAACCATTTTTTCCTTAGAAATAGATTGAGTATAAGTTGCACCATATTCTTCTTTTTGGTAGTAATCTTTGCGATTCATTCCAATTCCAATAGTCATTCCAGCTAAAGATAATTTTCCATCATTATCTTTCATATAATCTTGTTCACCAATTTGTTGAATATACATTGGATTACGATTTGACCCATTCCCATTGCTTTCAGGGTTTAAGCCATCAGGATTATCTTTTGACTTTCGTCCAAGCCAATCTTGTACCGTACTCTTAGATAGGTATTGTCCTTCTTGGAAAACATAACTTTTTGTTGAAAAGAATTTTTTAGAAATATCTGTCATTCCAACATCAAAGCTCTTTAAATTAAGCATATTTTCTGAATCTTGTTGTACACCTACGCCACGTGATTTACTAGTCTTATAATGACCATTTTCAATTACTCCTTGATATTCATCATCTGTTGCGTCTCCTGTTGTTTGAACACTTGCTTTCTTCGTAGTTGTCGTATTGTCATTATTAGAAGATGAATCGTTACTAGTTTTTCCACATCCAACTAACAATAACGCAGATAAACAAATTGTTGCTAATGCACTTACTTTTATTTTCAATCTTCTTCCTCCATCTGTTGTATAAAGGTTTCTTCATTGATTATTTTAATCTTTAAATTTTCTGCCTTAGTTAATTTACTACCAGCATCATGTCCAGCAATTAATAAGTTTGTTTTACTTGATACACTGCCAGTAACTTTTGCCCCATGAGCCTCAAGCCATTTCTTTGCATCTGCACGTTTAAGATGATCTAAAGTTCCTGTCAAAACAACTCTCAACCCATTAAATGGACTATTAGCTGCATTTTCTAAAATTTCGGCTTCAGATTCACCTGTATATGACATATTTACTCGAGCTTTTTTTAATTCTTCAAGTAATTCGTCAACTTCCTTACTATCAAAATAAGTCACAATACTTTCAGCAATAATCGTTCCCATTGTTTTAATAGAACAAATTTCTTCAACTGAGGCTTCTTTAATTCGATCCATCGTTTTAAAATGTTGGGCAATTAATTTTGCAGCTTTTGCACCAACATGTCTAATTCCTAAGCCAAAAAGTAATCGTTCTAATGAATTTTCACGACTATTATCAATAGCAGTCAATAAGTTGTTTGCTGATTTTTCTTTAACTTTATCAAGTTGCAAAAGCTCATCAATTGTTAACTTATAAATATCAGCAATATCTTTAACTAATTTTTTATCATATAATTGCGCGATGATTCGCGTTCCTAATCCACGAATATCCATAGCATTTCTAGATGCAAAATGAGTTAAACTTTCTTTTACTAATGCAGGGCACTTAGGATTAATACATCTTAATGCCACCTCATCATCTAAGTGAACCAACTTAGCTCCACATTCGGGACAATTTTTAGGAATTGGATAAGGCACACTATCATTTGGTCTTTTACTCAAAACAACCATTGAAATTTCAGGAATTATATCTCCTGCTTTATGAAGTTTAACAGTATCTCCAATTCTAATATCCTTTTCCTTAATATAATCAGGATTATGTAATGACGCTCTACTTACAGTTGTTCCTGCTAATTGAACCGGATCCATAATTGCAGTTGGAGTAACAACACCTGTCCTACCGACTGTCCATTCAATATCTCTAACAATTGTTTCTTGTTCGTCAGGAGGAAATTTATATGCAATTGCCCATCTTGGAACTTTGACTGTATTCCCCACTTCTCTATGAACACTAAATGGATTAGCCTTTATTACTATACCATCAATATCATATGTCAAAGAAGCACGTTTTTCTTGATATTTATCAATATACTCAAAAATTTCTTCTTTATCATGTGCAACTTTAAAGTCTGGATCAATTTTAAATCCCCATGATCGCATTTTTTCAAGTGCTTGACTTTGTGTTGTTACGCCAAATTTCTCTGGTTCCATTAAATAATAAATAAATGTGCTCAATTTTCTATCTGATGTAATTCGACTATCTAGTTGACGTAACGATCCTGCAGCAGCATTTCTTGCATTTGCAAAAATTTGTTTTCCTTCTTTTTCTTGTCGTTCATTTAATTCAACAAATGATTTTTTAGGCATATAACATTCGCCACGAACTTCAACATCAACTGGTTCTGATAATTTTAATGGAACTGACTTTATTGTTCTTAAATTTTGAGTAATATCCTCTCCTATTCGCCCATTACCGCGTGTAGATCCTTGAACAAAGATCCCCTTGCGATACACCAAAGAGATAGCTAATCCATCAATCTTTAATTCACAATTATAATCAATTTTTTCATCTAAATTTTTATCAAGATTATCAACAAAATTTCCTAATTCTTCCTTGGAGAAAACATCTCCTAAAGATAACATTGGAATTTCATGATTAATTTTTTCAAATCCCTTTAATACCTGTCCCCCTACGCGTTGTGTAGGTGAATCGGGTGTTATTAACTCAGGATGTGCATGTTCAATATTAACTAATTCCTGATATTTTTTATCATAAACATCATCTGGAACAGTCGGTTTATCTAAAGAGTAATATTCGCGTGCCCAAGTATTTAATTGATTTCTTAAGTCTTGTGCAGTTTGTTTAAGACTTTTATCGCTCAATTATCACACCTTCTCTTCTTTACTTTTTCGTAATTGGAGCAAATGCAGCTAATAATCGTTTAATACCTTCATTCTTGAATGCAATATCTAATTCCATGCTTTCGTCTTCGCCGGTTACTTTCACAATTGTTCCTTCGCCCCAGGCTTTATGCATAACCTTATCGCCAACCTTCCAGGCCTTCTTATCAGCACCTGTTCCTTTTGGCCGTTCAACTGTTCCTGCTGGCTTACGATATACTGGTGTATTTCTAGCAAATGGAGCACGTGTTGCTGCAGTTTTCTTACTACTATTTTGTTCATTTTCAGATTTAATTAAATCGTCTCCAATTTCAGTTATAAATCTTGATGCACAATTACTTTGACGTCTTCCGTAAAGCATTCTTGAAAAAGCATTTGTAATATATAACTCATCTTGTGCACGTGTAATTCCAACATAAGCTAATCGGCGTTCTTCTTCTAATTCATTTTCATCAGTTAATGCACGAGATAATGGGAAAATTCCTTCTTCCATTCCCATTAAAAATACTATAGGAAATTCCAAACCTTTTGCTGCATGTAAAGTCATCATTGTAACTTCATCTGTATCATCAACATCATCTTGATCAGATACTAACGCTAAGTCAGCAAGAAAATCTGAAAATGGATCACTTTCTTCATTTTCTGGTTGCCAGCTTTCATCAAATTGCTTAGTTACTGTAAGAAATTCATCCAAGTTTTCTAAACGGCTTTGATTTTCTAATGACTTTGTTTTTTCTAATTCTGCACGATAACCAGTAATTTCTAAAATGTCTTTAGTTAATTCTGTTACATTTTCAGTTTTTTCTAATTCATGCAGTTTACAAATTGTCTGTGCAAATTTTGATAATTCAGTTGATGCTTTTCCACGAATTTCAGTTAAAGCCACATTTTCAGCAGCTTTTTCTAAAGATAATCCATGTAAATTAGCAAAATCATTTAATTTTTGCATACTTGTAGCACCAATGCCACGTTTTGGTGAATTAACAACTCTTTCAAAACTCATTGAATCATCTGGATTAGTTGCTAATCTTAAATATGCAAGCACATCTAAAATTTCTTTACGTTCGTAAAACTTATGTGCACCAACCAATTTATATGGAATATTTGCTTTTACAAAAGTTTCTTCAATCTTACGTGATTGTGCATTTGTTCGATATAAAATTGCAAAATCACGATATTTTTTTTGATTTTCTTGCATATATTGCTTAATCTTTTTAACCACAAAATATGCTTCTTCACTATCTGTATTTCCTCGGTAATAGTGAATTTTTTCACCTTGTTTATTTTCTGTCCATAAAGTTTTAGCCTTACGATTTACGTTATTTTCAATAACCTTGTTAGCTGCTTGTAGAATAGTTTTTGTTGAACGATAATTTTGTTCAAGTTTTATTACTGTTGCATCCGTATAGTCATTTTCAAAATTTAGGATGTTTTCCATGTTAGCACCACGCCAACCATAGATACTTTGGTCTGCATCACCTACAACACAGATATTACGATATTTTTTAGCCAACATATTCACTAGCTCATATTGTGCTTCATTTGTATCTTGATATTCATCAACATGAATATATTTGAATTTTCTTTGATAATACTCAAGAACAGCTGGGGCTTCTTTAAATAAATCGATTGTCTTCATAATTAAGTCATCAAAATCTAACGCTTGATTATTTTGAAGACGACTTTGATATTCTGCATATGCCTTTGCTACTAGTTCTTGAAACATTCCATCCGCACTAGCTGCATAATCTTCAGGCGTTAATAACTCATTTTTAGCATTTGAAATCGCACTTAAAATAGAACGAGCTGTATATCTTTTAGGATCAACATTCAAGTCACTCATAATATGTTTCATTAAAGTTCTTTGTTCACTTGAACTAGCAATTGTAAAGTTCCTTGAATAACCGATTTTTTCACCATCTCGGCGCAAAATTCTGACGCATAGAGCATGAAATGTAGAAACCCAAATTTCTTCAGCTCCTTCGTCAATTAATTTATCAATTCTTTCTCGCATTTCACGAGCAGCTTTATTAGTGAATGTAATTGCCAAAATATTCCATGGATTAACATTTTTTTCTTCTATCAAGTAAGCTACTCGATGAGTTAGCACACGTGTCTTTCCACTTCCAGCTCCTGCCATAACTAAAAGTGGGCCTTCAGTAGTCCGAACTGCTTGTGCTTGTTTATCATTCATTTTTGCAAGTAAATCATTTACAGCCAATTATCTTTTTCCTCCTAATTTAAGATGCAATCAATCTTAATTATATCAAAATGCGTATAATAATTTAAACTACTTTAATCATAAAAAAAGGTTGTGACTAAACATCCCAACCCTTTAGACGATCCTTTGTACGCATATATAAATTTTAATCCTATAAATTATTGCGCTTTATTATCCCAAATACCCGTTGATTCTACCTGTTCACGAACAGTTTCAATTGTTGGTCCCAACGCAAGAAGATATCCTTCTGTTGCTGCTTGATTACGCATTGATAATGGATAACGGAAGAAATTATAATACCAATTATCTTTTAATACCCATTGTGTTCTTAATGCATTACGATCCTGACTTTCAATCGTAATTGCAACTGTTGGTTCCATTAATTCAGTTTTAACTAATGGCATTTGTGCTAAAGCACGTAAATGTTGTTCAAACATTGTAACATTTGTTGCTTTGTCAAAAACATATCCACTTGCATGTAATGCAGGTACGACACGTTTAACGTAAATTGCTCCGCTTTCCGTCAAGAAAAATGCAATTTGCATTGTTCCAACATACTTAAGGTTTTGAGCAATCTTAGCAGCTAAACGACGCACTTCAGCCTCAACATCATTACTAATCATTGCAGGAACTAATGATTCATGTAAAGCATGGTCATGATAAATATTTTCTACCATAGGGAAGAAATTAATTGTTCCTTTTACATCTTTAGTTAAAACAACTGATAATTCTTTTGTATATGGAATCCAAGATTCAAGAATATAAGTTCCCATATCAATAATATCAGCACACTTAGCTATGTCAGACTGCTTGCGTATTATTTGTTGATGACTTTTACCTAATCCCTTTTGAATTGGTTTTAAAATACATGGATAACCAATTGAAGTTATTGCTTGATAAATATCATCTAAATTAACAATTGTCGCATATGGAGCAATGTTTACATTAATATTTTCAAAAAATGCCCGTTCAAGAAGCCGATCTTGCATAAATTCCAAAGAGTCACTTCCCTGTGGAACACGAGTAAATTGTGAAATAAACTTAACTACTTGAGAATTAATATGCTCTGATTCATATGTAACTACATCACAGCGTTGCGCAAATCCCTGAAGCTTATTTTTATCATTCATCTTACCAATGATTTTAACGTCTGCTTCTGCTAAAATTGGACTTTCTTCATATCTACTATAAGCAATTACTTTATATCCCATCCGTTTGGCAGTTCTAGCTAACATAATACCATTAGGACTGTCGCCAATAATTCCTACTGTACTACCAGGAAAAAGCGTTTCTGTCATTTTTCCTCACTACTCTCTATCTAAAATATATCTTAGTTAGTTTCATTATTTATGATAGCATAAATAACAAATTTAATTATTAATTATTCCTTTAGAATTCACCTATCATATTGGTATAATTTATATTTTTCAATTACTGAAATTAATTTTTGTGCATAATCCGGATCTGTAGCATATCCAGTTTGTTGTAAAGCCTGTGCTGCACTTCGATAATCTGTTGCATTAAGAACTTGAGCATAATGATTTTCATCCCCATCAATTCCATTTACAAATAACTTTGTATGATTTTCGATTGATTGATTCCAACTAGAATACACTACAAAACTTGCTTTAGTTGTAATCCATTCCCCATTTACATATTCTTTAGTAGTCATTACCGCACTATTAGTTCCTGTGCCTTTTATTCCAAACAAATTATTATATTTTTGCGATAATTCACTTTGTCCCCAATCAGATTCTAAAGCTGCCTGAGCTATCGTTACACTTGCTAACACATGATATTTATTTTGTTCTGTCTGTGCAATTGGTGCTACTTTTTTGATAAAATTTAATTTTACCTGCTCAGCCTGAGAGATAGATGATGTCTGTTCTTCTTGGACATTCTTGCTAGTCCAACGAATTATCTGGATTGACCCAATTAACAAAACAATAGCTATCAAAATTACATCGATCACTTTTAAATGCTTGCGTGATAGCTTACGTTTAATCTTTTTTTTAATCCTTTCGTAGCTCTCTTTGCATTTCATTCAATCTCTCCATTCTCCCTTTCATTTTTTCCATACAATTTTTATCAAAATTGTTGAAATTATTGGTACTAAAAACATTGCTGCTAACATTTCTGGAATACCATTTGTTCCAACTACTCCTAATAAATAAGGCAATAATTCTTTAACATTAACTGAATATAGTTTTGGTGCCTGGTTGTGATAAAATATGTAAATTTGTCCTAATACTAATAATGTATTAGTCATACTTCCAATTGCCGCAGCAATTACCATTGATAACTTATTATTTATTTTATTTTTTAATTTTAAATAACTGTATCCACTAGTTGCTCCAACTAAAATTCTTGGCAAAACAGAGATCAATGGATTAGTAAAACAAATTACGGCAATTGGACTTGTAGGCCACACAAATGCTCGTATCCAAGTAATCAATCCCCAAATAGCTCCAATTAACATGCCATCTTTAGGTCCTAACACAATTGCGGCTGTAATCACAGTAATATGTATTAAAGTAATACTCAATGGTCCAATTGGAATGTTTCCTAAAAATGGAACTAAATTTTGTAATATTATTATTGAAATAAAAATTGCCAAAATTGCCATTTTTTTAATTTTAAATCTTGAATTATTCACAATGCTACCCTTCAATCATTTTATTACCAGTGATTATAGCATTTAAACATTAATAAAAAAAGAAGAGATTGTGATGAAATTCGAAACATCAATATCTCTTCTTTATCTTAAATTTAATTATTTAATATGTTCACATGCATAAATACCAGCTTGACGACCAAACACAATTGTTTCAGCAATTGAATTTCCACCTACACGATTATTTCCATGTAATCCTCCAGTAACTTCACCGACAGCTAATAATCCAGGAACAATATCACCATTTTCATCTAATACATGACATTGGTCATCAATATGGATGCCTCCCATTGTGTAATGAATTGCAGGAGCAATATGAATTCCATAAAATGGACCTTGATTAATTTCCTTCAATCCCGTATGACGTTTAAATTCATCTTCAGAATCATTTTCGATTTGTCTATTGTAATTAGTAACTGTACTTTGTAAATTGTCAGAATCTATTCCAATTTTTGTTGCTAATTCATCCAATGTCTCTGCCTTTTCTACAAGGCCAATACTTTCATAAAATGCTAATGCTTTAACACGTTGATATACCTTTTGATCTAAAATCAAAAACGCATGCTTGGTATCTTGCGCAATAATTGCATTTGAAACATTTTTACGTGTATCTAATTCATTTACAAATCTTCTTCCAGATGTATTAACTAAAATT
This sequence comes from uncultured Ligilactobacillus sp., assembly GCA_944326135.1. Lineage (GTDB taxonomy): Bacteria > Bacillota > Bacilli > Lactobacillales > Lactobacillaceae > Ligilactobacillus > Ligilactobacillus cholophilus. The sequence goes on from CALVCU010000022.1 coordinate 60,034, forward strand.
GCACCTTCACCACGAACCGTTTCTCCAATTAAGTAAACATGTGGATTATCTTGTTGTACAGTTGGATGAATTTGAACTTGATCTAATTGAATCAACTGCGCATCTAGCTGTTGTGCTAATTTTAAACCATCTCCTGTAGAGCCTTCTTGATTAGTTGTTTTATAATCTTCATACTGTGGTGCATATTTCTTGATTAATTCCTTTGATGCACCAAATCCACCTGTTGCTAAAATCAAACTTTGGCAATTTACTTCATATTGTTTTTCTTCGACATTAAGTGTTACTTGAATTTCATTAGATGATGTCCGTTTCAAACTAATTGCTTTTGAATCAGTATATACTGGAATATTACTCTTCTTGACTGCATCATATAATTTATTGACTAAGTAAGCACCAACTGGAGAAGTATCCTTAGGACGATGAGCACGAGGACGACTCATTGCTCCTAATGTTGTTAAATCAGTCAATTCAACTCCAAATTGCTTTAACCATTCAATTGCACCATTTGTATGTGATGCAAAAAAACTTAACAAAGCAGGATCATTTAATTTTCCACCAGCTTTAAATGTTTCTTTATAGAACAAGTCAGCGGAATCTATAATGTCATTTTTTAATTGTGTAGTAGTTTCACATGCATTCATTCCTGATGATGCTCTTTTAGAATTTCCTCCAATTTGGGGCATTTTTTCAAAAACAACTACTTTTTTACCTATTTGATGTGCTTGTAAGGCTGCTGTTAATCCTGCACATCCTGCACCTAAAACAACTACTTGAACATTATTTGACATAATAACTCTCCTTTAATAAGTTTAATAAATTAAAAAAAATAGCAATAAAACTATTCGACATTTACGAATAGTTTTATTGCTATTTAATCAACATTATTCTCATCAATCACATCTAAGCACTTTTGCAAGACACCCTTAAATGTAGCCATATCTGAAACAGATACTTTTTCTTCTAAATTATCTTGAAGTGCTTGCCAAAATTCTGCATTATTGTCAATCATTTGAGTGTATTTATCAGTAACTGATAAATGGAAGACACGACGATCCTTTTCATCCATCTTTTTATCAATTAAACCCAAATTCATTAATTTTTTAATGTGATAATTTGTATTAGGTGTTGACTGGTTTAAAAGACGTGAAACCTGGCCAATTGTAGTATTTTTAGATTGATTAATTGCTTCTAAATAATACACATCAATTGCACCTAATTTTTCAAATTCTTTATACTGATTTAAGTGATTATGAAGTTGAACCTTCTGTAACAAGTCAATCATTGTCTTTTGCAATGAAAGCATAGCTTACACTTCCTAATTATTAATTTCTCTCACCTATGCGATTAAATATTATACAGTGTTAAACATAAATTGTAAATAAATTAAATGTTTCGCAAAGGCATGCATCTAAATACATCAAGAGATATTGTAACATAGATGACTTTAACATACTATCATTTACTATATTCTCTAATAATGGTTTATTTACCCTAATTTAAACCAAACATGATAAGCTGAAAGTAAATGAAGTATATTGATTAATTACTATGGTATGGATTTTAATAGACATTAATTTATGCAAAATAGTATAATTAAAGCGTAATCGTTAACATATTAAAACAGGAGGGATACTACTATGTCAAAAAGCAAAGCAATTATGATTGGTGCTGGTATTGCCAATATGGCTGCTGCTGTTTATTTAATTCAGGAGGGTCATTGGGATCCAGAAAATATTACATTTTTTGCTTTAGATAAGCATGGTGCTAATGATGGCTCAACTGCTTCAGAAGCTGCTGAAGAATATTGGAACAAAAACCACCCTATGGAAAACACAAAAGGATTCATTGCACGTGGTGGACGAATGTTAAACTATCGTACATACGTTGATTTAATGGATCTATTAAGTCGCATTCCTTCAGTTACAGAGCCTGGTATGACTGCTGCAGAAGATACACGTGATTTTGATGCACATCACCGGACATATGATGTAGGACGTTTACTTCAAGGTGGTAAAGGAATTGTTGATGGTCATAAATTAGGCCTTAACAATACTGATCGTTTATTACTTACAAAATTAATTTTAATGCGCGATGATGAAGAAACTAAATTGGATAATATTTCAATTGCTGAATATTTCAAAGATGATCCACACATGTTCCAAACAAACTTCTGGTATATGTGGGAAACAACATTTGCATTTAGAACTCAATCAAGTGCACAAGAACTTCGTCGTTACATGCATCAAATGATTTATGAATTCACACAAATTGAACATTTAGTCGGCGTAAACCGTACACGCTACAACCAATTTGAAAGTATTATGCTTCCATTGATCAAGTATTTAGAAGGTCAAGGCGTTAAATTTGTAATGAATCGTCGTGTAAATGAATTTGAATTCAAAGGAACAAAAATGCAAGATGAAATTACAGTTACTGGACTTAAAATGGAAAATGTTGAAACAGGTTTGGAAGAACATGTCACAGTTGATGATGAAACTGCTGTCTTCTTTACAAATGGTTCCATTACGGACTCTGCTACACTTGGCGATTACAATACTCCAGCACCTGAAAATCCTGATTACGGTGCTGCATCATCATTATGGAAACAAGCTACACAACATTTCTATAATTTAGGTAATCCCGATAAGTTCTTTGCAGATCGTGATGCATCTGAATGGGTAAGTTTTACATTAACAACCAAAGATCATGTATTACTAAATGAAATTGCTAGAATTACAAATCAAATTCCAGGAAATGCATTGAACTCATTTATTTCTACAGAACCAGTTACACCATTAGGTCAAGAAGATGTAACAATGTCCATCGTTGTTCATCATCAACCTCATTTTACTACTCAAAAACCTAATGAATCAGTTATTTGGGGTTACTTCTTATACCCACGTCGCGAAGGTGAATTTGTTCATAAACAATACATCAAGATGACAGGAAAAGAAATGTTAGAAGAATTAATTGGACAACTTTCTAAAGTAGATCCTGGTCCAATTAATATTAAAACTAAAAAGCAAGAAATTTTAGACAGTGTAATTAATTGCATCCCTGTTTACATGCCATATGCATCAGCATTGTTTAATAACCGTGCTAAATCAGATCGACCAAAGGTTATTCCTGATTTCTCAACAAACTTAGCCTTCACTGGTGAATTTGTTGAACAACCATATCAAATGATCTTTACAGAAGAAAGTGCGGTTCGTTCTGGTGAAATTGCTGCTTTCCACTTTGCAGGTATTCCTGATTCTAAATTGGTCAAAACTCCACGTTATGATCATGATCCAATTACCTTAATGAAAGCTGCTAAACGCATGTTTGATTAAATTAATAAAAAAGAACCTATAATATAGGTTCTTTTTTTTATATTAAAATCTTCTTGTATTTTTCTTAAACCATTAATATTAACCTTTTCTTCTGTCAAAAGTTCCGTTAAACTAAAATTACTACAATTTAGAAAGGTCAGATATGAATACAATAATTATAGATTTTATTAGCAACTATGGTTATATTGCAATTGCATTATTAATTGCAGTGGAAAATATTTTCCCTCCTATACCATCTGAAGTTATTTTAACTTTTGGCGGATTTTTATCACTTTCCGCAAATTTAAATATTGGAGGACTAATTGTTGCATCTACAATTGGTGCCCTTATTGGCGCAATTGTTTTATACTTATTTGGTAAATTAATTTCATTTGAACATATCGAAAAATTAGTTAATGGTAAATGGGGAAAAATTCTTCATTTAAAAATTGAACATATTGAGAAAGCACAAAGATTTTTCACTAAACATGGTGGTTCAGCTGTCTTTTGGGGTCGCTTTCTTCCAGTAATTCGTAGTTTAATTTCAATCCCTGCAGGAATGGCTGAATACTCGTTCAAAAAGTTCCTCTTACTTACTGGCTTAGGCTCAGCTATTTGGAATACTGCTTTAATCTTAGTTGGTCACTTTGCTGGTTCTTCTTGGGAAAAACTATCAAATACAATTGAACAATATAGTATTGTTGTTTTATTTATAGTTATTATTGTTGGAATTATTGGATATTTCATATATCGACACTTTCATAACAAAAAATCAGCCAACTAAAATGAAATGATTAATAATTTGTGATAAAATTTATCTCAATGATTTTGAAAGGTGGAAGATTATGTCTGCATATGCAAAAAAAACATGCTGGTTAATAGTTTCAATTATTTTCTTCACATTAGGTCTAATTGGAATCGTTCTTCCAGTTATTCCTCAAATTCCATTTTTATTAATTGCTTTCTTTTGCCTCTCAAAAGTTTCTCCTAAAATTCGTAATTGGGTTCGCAAACGAAAGTTTTACCAAGAGCATGTTTTAAAATTTGAAAATAAAGTAAAGAAAATTTATAACACTAGCCCTAAATTGGCATGGTTACGTAAATTAACGAAAAAATTTTATAAAAACAATCAAAAAGAGGTATAAGAATCCCCAATGGATCTTATACCTTTTATTTATATAATTATGGTAAATTGACGATTTAATATTACAAAAAAATGACAATTTACAAAATATATTTAAAATTAATTGCAAATCGTCTAATATCCGTTATAATACGTTTTGTTCAATTATTTTTAATACATAATTTATTGCAATTATTTTTTAATAAGGGAGTGAATAATTTGGTAAAAAAATATGGCAAAGAATATTTTTTAGGTGCCATTATTACTTTAGGAATTGTATATGGTGATATTGGAACATCACCTTTATACGTTATGAGTGCTTTAATCAATGATCAAGGTGGTGTAAGTCATATCACACCTGATTATATTATTGGCTGCTTGTCTTTGATTTTTTGGACATTGATGCTCATTACAACAGTAAAGTATGTAATCATTGCAATGCGAGCAGATAACCATGGTGAAGGTGGTATCTTCGCACTTTATGCCCTAGTTAAAAAACGGGCAAAATGGTTGATTGTCCCCGCTCTTATTGGTGGAGCTGCTATTTTAGCTGATGGAACATTAACACCTGCTGTTACGGTTACTACTGCTATTGAAGGTTTAAAAGGATTTAAGTTTGGAAACTTCATTCCTGTTACTAGCCAATCAGATGTTGTTTTAATTACTATTACGATCCTTTTAATTTTATTCCTAGTACAACGTCTAGGAACAAGTTCAATTGGAAAAACTTTTGGATTTGTAATGGTATTTTGGTTTGGCTTTTTAGCTGTATTTGGTTTTATGAATATGTGTAAAGACTTTACAGTATTAAAAGCTTTAAATCCTATCTATGGGGTAAAAGTACTTTTTAGTTCTCAAAATCGAATGGGAATCTTTATTTTAGGAAGCATTTTCTTAGCTACAACCGGTGCTGAAGCTCTATATTCTGATATGGGTCATGTCGGTCGAAGAAATATTTATATCACTTGGCCACTCGTTTATTTATCATTAATGTTAAATTATTTTGGTCAAGGTGCATGGATTCTTCAACAAGTAAAACATCAAACTATAACTACAAACATTAATCCTTTTTATGATATGCTACCTCATTCCGTATACTTAATCGGTGTAATTATTGCTACATTAGCTGCTATTATTGCTTCACAAGCCTTAATCACTGGTTCTTATACATTAGTTGAAGAAGCAATCGGTTTGAAGATTCTTCCACGTTTAAAAGTTTATCATCCAAATGTTTTAAAGGGACAAATTTATATTGGTGTTGTTAACTGGATTTTATGTGCTATTACTTTAAGTGTTGTCTTCTTCTTCAGAACATCCGAACATATGGAAGCAGCATATGGTTTAGCTATTACCTTAACAATGTTAATGACAACCTTCCTTCTCTTTGAATATATACGTGGAAAATGGTCAACTCCTCTAGCTATTACTTGTTTGCTTTTCTTCGGTTCAATTGAAACGATATTCTTCATTTCAAGTTTAGTTAAATTTGTTCATGGTGGTTACGTAACTGCTTTAATTACTGCTACTTTAATTTTAATCATGGTAATTTGGTATTATGGAAATCGAATTAGAGATGACCTAATGGATGCAACTGAAGAAGTTTGCCTTGATGATTACGTAGACCAATTAGTTGAATTATCTCAAGACGAAAGTATTCCTTTATATATGAGTAATCTTGTAATGTTAGCAAAAGTTAAGCCAAATCGTAAAATTAAACGTGAAATATTATATTCAATTTTAGATAAACAACCTAAACGTGCAAAAGTATATTGGTTCGTAACTGTTAACACAACTAATGAACCTTATACAAATTACTACACTGTTGATATGATGGGTACTAGAAATATTGTTAACTTGCAATTATATCTTGGATTTAAATCAAATCATAGTCTGAACCTTTATCTCAGACAAATTGTTAATGATTTAATGGATCAAGGAATAATTGATGAACAACCTCAAGAGTATACTACTACTCCTGGTCGTAAAGTTGGCGATTTCGTCTTTGTTCTTATTCGTGAATTACTATCACCAAATACTAATTTAAAAGCTTGGAAACGATTCTTGATTTCGGCAAGAATTTGGCTTCAAAATCATTCAACAACCCCTGTTCAATGGTTTGGATTAGAATTTAGTGATGTGCGTGTAGAAAACGTTCCATTGTACTTAAAGAAACGTCAAATACCATTTGTAAATCAAAAAGAAATTCTAAATACTGTTTCTCAAAAAGATGATGAATAAATTTAAAAATCCTAGGCAAATTAGCCTAGGATTTTTTATTTTACTTTTTATATAAAAATAAAAAAGCTGTGATGATTCACAGCTTTTTTGATTATGAAGTAAATATTAACGTTTACTAAATTGTGAAGCCTTACGAGCCTTCTTAAGACCTGGCTTACGACGTTCTTTCATACGAGCGTCACGAGTCAATAAACCATTCTTCTTCAATACATCGCGGAAGTCTGGATCTACTTCAAGTAAAGCACGTGCAATTCCATGACGAGTTGCACCAGCTTGACCTGAGAAACCACCACCGTTAACATTAACGAAAACGTCATATTGACCTTCTGTTTCTGTTACAACAAATGGTGTAACCATAACTTGACGTAAGTTTGCAAATGGAATATATTCTTCTGCTGGTTTGCCGTTCATCGTGATCTTACCTGAACCAGGAACTAAACGAACACGAGCAACGGAATTTTTACGACGGCCTGTGCCTTGATATTGTACTTGAGCCAATTTAAAATTCCTCCTAGATTAAGTTTGTGATGTCTAATACTTCTGGTTGTTGTGCTTCATGCTTGTGTTCTGCACCACGGTATACATGTAACTTCTTAAGTTGTTGCTTACCTAAAGTACCTTTTGGAAGCATGCCACGAACTGATAATTCGATTAATTTTTCTGGATCTTTTTCACGGTAATCACCAGCTGTACGTGACTTCAATCCACCTGGATGTAATGAGTGGTGGTAATATACTTTCTTGTTAGCTTTGTGTCCTGTTAAAGCAACTTTTTCAGCATTGATTACAATCACAAAGTCACCTGTATCAACGTTAGGTGTAAATTGTGGCTTATTTTTACCACGTAAAATTGAAGCAACTACAGTAGATAAACGTCCCAAAGGAATATCTGTAGCATCTACTACATACCATTTACGTTCTACTTCACCTGGTTTTGCAATATATGTTGTACGCACGGTTAAATTCCTCCATTTATTATGCTTGTTTGACATACAATAGTTTTAACGGGGCTATTGTGGGGCAAACAATACCAAATACTATATTACGATTATTTTATTAAATAGTCAATGTCTATCAGCTTTTTTTTACTCTAATCGTAAAATACTTTTTTTAAATATAATCCTGATGCAGGTGCTGTTTCACGTGCTTGGTTTCGATCTTTTACTTCATACAATCTCAAAAAATCGTGAACTGGTCTTTTGCCACGACCTATTTCTAATAAAACGGCTACCATAATTCGAACTTGATTATATAAAAAACCATTTCCAGTAAATTCAAATATAATTTCTTTTTCGTCCTTATTTTCACGAACAGTTGCATCATATATTGTTCTTATATGATTTGTTGCTTGACTACCTGAAGCAACAAAACTTGAATAATCATGTGTTCCTACAACATCTGGTAATGCTTGCTCAATCAATTTAATATCAATTGGATATTTATAATGACCGGTATAATTTCGCTTAAATGGATCAACAAAATAAGTTTGACTTACTCGATACATATAACATTTTCCATGAGTTGTATAACGTGCATGAAAATCATTTGGAACAATCTCACACTCTTTTACTACACAATCTAAAGGTAATAAACTATTTAATGCTTTTAGCATGCTTTCAGCACTCATATCGTGTGGAAAGTCAAAATGAACTACTTGACCTAATGCATGTACCCCTGAATCTGTTCTACCAGATCCAAAAACATTGATATAGTCATTAGTCTTACTCATTTTATTGACTGCCCGCTCTAAAACTCCTTGAACTGTCCTTTGATGTGGTTGTACTTGAAATCCCGCAAAATTAGTTCCATCGTACGCAATTGTAATCTTATATCTTTTAACCATTTCTATCCTCTTAAAATTAGTAATAAAATTGTCATTACACCAAATATACAAAAAGCTAGCGTATCAATATTATGCCAATGTTGCAACCTATATTTTGTTCGATTGGGACCACCTTGATAACCACGTGCTTCCATTGCAACCGCTAAATCTTCTGCTCTTTTTATTGAGTTTACAAATAATGGTACCAAAATAGGAACTAACATTTTAGCTTGATGAATTAAATTTCCCTCACCAAAATTAACTCCTCGTGAACGTTGGGCATTCATTATTTTTTTTGTTTCATCCATTAAGGTTGGAACAAAGCGTAATGCAATAGAAATCATCAATGCAATTTCATCCACAGGTACTTTTAATTTACGCAAAGGTTTCATTAAAGCTTCTAACCCATCTGCTATTTCTAAAGGTGTCGTTGTAGCTGTCAATAATGTTGACATGAATACAATTAAAACAATTCTACAAAAAATATAAACTGCATTTACAATCCCATAACTTGTTAATTGAAAAATTCCCCAATGGAAATATACTGTTCCACCACTTGTAAAAAATAATTGAAGTAGAACTGTAATCAATATTAAACCTATTAATGGACGAACACCCTTTATAAAAAATTTCAAATTAATTTTAGAACACAATACACAAGCAAAAGTAAATATAGTTAATACAGTATAAGTTTGCCAATTATTACATAGAAATATTATTAAAATAAAATATAAACTTAAAACTAATTTTGCACGTGCATCCATTTGATGAACAAATGATTTCCCCTCAATATATCTTCCAAGAATAATCTCATTCATTACTGTTACCTCTTTAATTTATTACTTAATTTTTGAGCTAAATCGTCAACTGTCAAAGGTATAGATTCAAATTTTATATTGCCTTGCGACAAATACATTGCGAATTCAGCTGCTTTAGGTAAGCCAAGATGATGTTCATATAACCATTGTGGCTGATTAAAGAAATGATCAGTTGTTTCATGTTTTAATAATTTTCCATTTTCTAAAGCTATTACATGATCTGCAAAATTTGCTACATCATCCATATTATGAGTAACTAAAATAATAGTCATATTTCTTTCTTTGTTTAATTGTTTAAAAATATGCATTATTTCTTTTTTCCCAACTGGATCTAAACCAATTAAAGGTTCATCCAAAACTAATATTTCTGGATTCATTGCTAAAATTCCTGCCAATGCCACTCTTCTCATTTGTCCGCCAGATAATTCAAACGGAGAACGCTCAAGTAAATCATTGTCTAATCCAACAATCTTAGCTTTTTCGATTGCAATTTTCTTAGCTTCTTCCTCATTTTTACCGAAATTCTTTGGAGCAAATTCAATATCTTTAAGAACAGTTTCTTCAAATAATTGAGATTCTGAAAATTGAAATAAAATCCCTACTTTATGTCTAAGTTCATTTAATTGCTTATTTTTTGTTTCATTTGTTATTGATACCCCATCAATGATCACTTGTCCATCTGTAGGTTTTAATAATCCATTGAGATGTTGAATTAATGTTGATTTCCCACTTCCAGTATGACCAACAATTGCTGTAAAACTTCCATCCTCAATTTTAAAAGAAATATCATTTAATGCTTGTTGCTCAAATGGTGTATTAATTTGATATGTATAACTTACATTTTTGAATTCAATTCCCATAACTTATCAGCTAATTCCTTTTCATTTAGATAACTATCTGTAATTTCAATTTGATTGTTACTTAGTGCAATAGATAATTTCTCCGCAAATGGCAATTCTAACCCTATTTCAATTAACTCATTAGGATTATTAAATATATTTGAAGGTGTATCATCCATTAAAATTTTTCCTTTGTTCATTACAACTACTCTGTCTGCATCAACAACTTCATCAACATCATGCGTAATTGCAATAACCGTAAAATGGTATTCTTCTTTTAGCTCATGAATCAATTTCAATAAATTACGTCTTCCTTCAGGATCTAACATACTTGTTGCTTCATCTAAAATAACAATTTTAGGATGAATAGCTAAAACACCAGCAATTGCAACCCGTTGCTTTTGTCCCCCTGATAATTTAGAAGGCTCATGTTTCTTAAACTTGTCCATTCCAACCATTTTAAGTGCCTGGTTAACTTCATTTACCATCTCTGAATGACTTATATTTCGATTTTCTAAGCCAAATGCCACATCATCTTCTACATTAGCTCCTACAAATTGGTTATCCGGATTTTGAAATACCATGCCAATATTAGAGCGAATATGCCAAATATTTTCTTCATTAACTATTTGTCCATCTATTGAAATACTACCTGTTTTAGATTCAAGTAATCCATCTAGTAATCTAATAAATGTACTTTTCCCACTACCATTCGGCCCAATAATTGAAACCCATTCATCAGGCTTAATCATTAAATCTATTGGGCCTAATTTAAAATCTTCATATTCATAAGTTAAATTTTCAACTTCAATTATTGACTCCATCTTAGAAACCTTTCTGAACAAATTAATTAAATTATAGCACATTATTATATTCCTCATGAACAAATTCTAAGTGTTGTAGAAAGATTGATAATAAAAAATACGAGATTGTAAATAAACATACAATCTCGTACATAATAAATATATAAAAACGCACAATAAAAGAAACAATATCTTAGTAAAAAAAATCACTTTTTATAACGATTTTCATACTTACGTATTACTTAGGACTAGACTAGGTTTCCCAACATCGTAACGCCCGTTGTCGTTATAAAAGTGACACAAAACATTAACTTTTATTTTATCAAATTAAAATATTAGTCAACTAATTCAAGAACTGCCATTTTGGCTGCATCGCCACGACGTTCTTGCATCTTGATGATTCTTGTATATCCACCATTACGATCTTTGAAACGAGGTGCAACATCATCAAATAACTTTTGTAATGCTGTTTGAACTACGATATCATCGCCATCTTCTTTAACATCAGCAACAACATCCATTAAGTAAGCAGCAGCACGACGACGAGATGCTAAATCACCTTTTTTACCTAAAGTGATCATTTTTTCAACTTGACGACGAACTTCTTTAGCACGTTGTTCAGTTGTAACAATCTTGCCGTTTACAATTACATCTGTAGTTAAATTACGTAACATTGATTTACGATGTCCGCTTTTACGACCTAATTTACGGTAAGCCATGAATAAGTTTCCCTCCTTTAATAATTAGTCATCATGACGCAATGAAAGACCTAAGTCAGCTAATTTAGCTTTAACTTCTTCTAATGACTTACGTCCTAAGTTACGAACTTTCATCATATCAGATTCAGTCTTATCTGTTAATTCTTGAACAGTATTAATACCTGCACGTTTCAAACAATTGTATGAACGAACAGATAAATCTAGATCTTCAATCGTCATTTCAAGCATTTTCTCTTTATGAGTTTCTTCTTTTTCAACCATCATTTCAGCATTCTTTGCTTCATCTGTAAGGTTAACAAAGATTGATAAATGCTCTGTTAAGATTTTTGCTGACAAACTGATTGCTTCTCTTGGAGAAATTGAACCATTTGTCCAAACATCTAATGTCAACTTATCATAATCATTCTTTTGACCAACACGTGTTTTTTCTACTTGGTAGTTTACACGTTCAATTGGGGTATAAATTGAGTCGATTGCTAAAACACCAATCGGCATATCATCTGCTTTTGCTTTGTTTTCAGCAGCAGAAACATATCCACGGCCTTTATTAGCAGTCATTCGAACATGGAAAGAAATTCCATCAGCAACTGTACAGATGTACAATTCTGGATTTAAAATTTCTACATCACTGCCACAGTGAATGTCACCTGCTTTAACTTCTTTAGCACCTGTCACATTAATTTCAAGTGATTGAGGTTCTTCAGAATCAATTTTTAAGGCAACCTTCTTTAAATTTAAGATAATTGTTGTAACGTCTTCAATGACACCTTCAACAGTTGAAAATTCATGTAAAACGCCATCAATTTGAATATCTGTGATTGCAGCACCTGGTAATGATGAAAGCAAAATTCTTCTTAAAGAATTTCCTAAAGTTGTACCATAACCACGTTCTAACGGTTCGACAACAAATTTACCGTAATCTTTGTTTTCTTCAATTGTGTGAATCTTTGGTTTTTCGAATTCGATCATTCTATTAGTTTACCCCTTTCAAAACGTAACGTGTAATCTGGCAAAAACAAAATGAAGTTACCCTCAAAATGAATACTAATCCACATTAAACACGACGACGTTTTGGAGGACGGCATCCGTTATGAGGAACTGGTGTAACGTCTTTAATTGATGTTACTTCCAAACCAGTTGTTTGAAGAGCACGAATTGCTGCTTCACGACCTGAACCAGGACCTTTAACAGCAACTTCAACTGTCTTCATTCCATGATCCATAGCACCTTTTGCTGCAGCTTCTGAAGCCATTTGAGCAGCAAATGGTGTAGATTTACGAGAACCCTTAAATCCAAGAGCACCTGCTGATGACCATGCAACGGCATTACCATGAACATCTGTAATCATAACAAGTGTGTTGTTAAATGTTGAATGAATGTGTGCAACACCGGTTTCAATATTCTTCTTTACACGGCGCTTGCGTGATTTTCTAACAGCCATGAAATCAATAACCTCCTTCTAATAAATATTATTTCTTCTTACCTGCAATTGAAATTGCTGGGCCTTTACGTGTCCGCGCATTGTTCTTAGTATTTTGACCTCGAACTGGTAAATGACGACGGTGACGCATGCCTCGGTATGAGCCGATTTCTGAAAGACGTTTAATATTCATTGATACTTCACGACGAAGATCACCTTCGACTTTGTAGTTATCAACTTCTGCACGGATCTTATCTTCTTGATCAGGAGTTAAGTCACGTACACGAACATCTTCTGATACACCGGCAGCAGCTAAAATTTTCTTAGCTGTTGTATTACCGATTCCATAAATGTAAGTTAATCCGATTACGATACGCTTGTCACGTGGTAAATCGATACCTGCAATACGAGCCATTACAATTACACCTCCTTAATATTAACCTTGACGTTGTTTATGCTTTGGATTGCTGCAAATTACCATAACGCGTCCTTTACGCTTAATAACTTTGCAGTGTTCGCACATTGGTTTAACTGATGGTCTTACTTTCATGAATCATACCTCCTATAAATTACTGAAGTACAATCTATTTAAAGCGATAGGTAATGCGACCCTTAGTCAAATCGTAA
>CALVCU010000023.1 GCA_944326135.1 uncultured Ligilactobacillus sp.
TATTATTGTTTGTCATTATATTTTCATCTCTTTCTATTTGTTTTTAACAACGTTTTGTTGTTATTACACTTTGTAGTATAAAATAACAACGTTTTGTTGTCAACCACAAAATGTTGTTATTTTTCATGCTATATCATATACTTTTAATAGTTAGTTTATTTGTGAGGGAAAAACATGAAAAATAGAATCAAAGAACTTAGAAAGTCATTAAATATAAGTCAAAGAGAATTAGCAAAATCGATAGGAATAAGTCAACAAGCTATTGCAAATTATGAAAATGGTCGAAGAACTCCAAAAGTGGAAATATGGGAAAAAATAGCAAATTTTTTTAACGTTTCAGTTCCAGAATTACAAGGATATAGAGATGAAAAAATAACATACTCAAAATTAACTAAATTAATAACTGAAAAACCAAACAGTGATTACACTAAAGCAGTTGTAGCCGAAAATTTAAGGCAAAATAAGATATTAAATCAAAAAGAAATAGATATATTAATAAAGCAGTTAAATAATTTAATTCAAAATAATCAAATGATTGACTTAACATTATTAATATCCTTATCAAAAGTTTTCACTGAATTGTTTAATAATAAAAATGATGAACTATATACTGAATTACAGACATTTTTGAGTGAACTCTTAGGTTATATAATGCATGAAGATGATAGAAATGAAAGTGATGTAAAAGAATCATTTCAAGAATTATTAGATCGACTAAATAAAGAAGAGAAATAATTAAGACGTGATTTAAATAAACGGCGACGTCGTCCCATTTCCAACCGTAATAATGCCCTTGACCCTGTGCAAAATTACGGAGGAAAAAATGGTACAATTTAAAAAATATAAAACTAAAAAAGGTGAAACACGTTATCAATTTCAAATGTATTTAGGAAAGGATCCGCATACTGGTAAAGATAAAGTTACTCGTAGGCGTGGATTTAAAACGAAAAGTGAAGCTCAAATCACTTATTCAAGATTGAAAGTTGAATTTCTTGATAAAGGTGAAATTAAATCAAAAGAAAAAATCACTTTTCAAGAACTATTTAATGAATGGTGGGAAATTTATATTACTACTGTTCGTAAGTCAACGACAATTAGAACTTACGGATATTTTAAAAATAAAATACTACCTAATCTTAAAGATTATTACATTGATAAAATAACTACCAAAGATTGCCAAGAGTTGATAATCAAATGGTATAAATCTGGCTATAAGTCATATAATAGTGCTTTTAAGTATTTAAAGAAAATCCTTGAATATGCACGGAAACAACGTTATATAGACCGTAATCCATGCGAAGATGTTATTAAACCTAAGCCACAAGAAAACTTACATCCAAGAAGAAAATATTGGACTAAAAAAGAACTAGAGCAATTCTTAAATGCTATTGATAAACAAAAAGAATTCCAACAATACACGTATTTTAGATTATTAGCATTTACTGGAATTCGTAAAAGTGAAAGTTTTGCTCTCTATTGGTCTGATGTTGATTTTAAGAATGGAATATTGAATATTTCAAAAACTCTTTCTCAAGGAGATCGTGGCAAAATGATTGAACAGTTACCAAAAACAAAAGCTGGCATTCGTAAGATACCATTAGACAAAAAGACACTTGAAACTTTATCTGAATGGAAAAAGAAACAAGTGTCCTACTTTCAATTTTTAAATAATAATTATTGTAAGATTAAGCCTGATAACCAGCAACTAATTTTTGCTAATACTCGCAATCATTACTTGATTAATTATACACCTAAAGAATGGATGGATCAGATTTTAAAGCGAATTGATATTCCTAGGATAACCATACACGGATTAAGACACACTCACGCTAGTTTATTATATGCAAGTGGTGTTGATATAAAAGAAGCACAGTTACGCCTAGGACATTCAGATTTAAATACTACAATGCAAATTTACACACATATTGATGAACAACAAGAGAAGAAGGCTGTAAATAAATTAGTTAGGTATGCAGATTTTTAAACCTAGCCAATAACAAAGCCAAAAATAAATAACAGCAAGTAATCATTGATATATCAAGGTTTTAAAAATTAAATTATAACACCTTGGGACCCTATGGGGAGCTTAGCTTAATAAAAAAGACTAGCAACATGCTAGTCTTTTTTATTAATCGTTGAATGATAAAACTTCTTTTTCAACTACATCTAATGTCTTGTCATCTAAAGTATAGATAATGGGTTCACCGTTATATACTTCCACTCCATCAATACCTTCATCACTTATTTTTTCTAAATATTTTAATAAAGCACGTAGTGAGCTTCCATGAGCAACAACTAACTGATTTTTTCCTTGTTTTAGTCTTGGAGCAATCTCATCATTCCAGTAAGGCAAAATTCTATTTGAAGCCATCTCTAGACTCTCAGACAAAGGTAATAAATCATGTGGAATATTTTGATAACGACGGTCATCATCAAATTGTTCTAATTTAGGTGGAATAGAATAATATGAACGTCGCCATAAAGCAACTTGTTTTTTCCCATAAATTTTTCTTGTATAATCTTTATTTAATCCACGTAATGCGCCATAATGACGTTCATTTAGTCGCCATGTTTTATGTTCAGGAATCCATAATTGATTAATTTCTTCCAAAACAATATTAGCCGTTTTTATAACTCGAACTAAAATGGAAGTATGAACATCACTAAATTGAATATTTGTCGATTTCAGCAATCTTCCTGCAGCACGTGCTTGTTCTTCTCCTAATGGAGTTAATGGAACATCTGACCAACCTGTATACTCATTTTTTTTATTAGCAATACTTTGCCCATGACGTAATAATACTAACTTAACCATTAGCCCACCTTCTTTTACGTTTTAAACCAAAAATATAATACCAAATTTTTATCCTATTATAAAGCAATATCACAATGAAACGTAATAACTAAAAAGGACTATATTTTATTAAATAATATAGTTATTACAATTAATTGCAAAATGCATATAGTTTTCAATAAAAATATTGTCCACATTATTCCAAACGTATTGCAAAATCGGGTTTAAAAATAAAAATATTACTGTAATTAATATATTGTCCTGGAGCAGGAGCCTGAATAAATTTTCCATTACCACATGCAATTGCAACATGATAACTGTGACCTCTCTTTCCCCAAAAATACAAATCACCTGCACAAGCATCTTTAATATTAATTAAATGTCCGCACTTCTCTTGTTCAGTTGTAAC
Source organism: uncultured Ligilactobacillus sp. (assembly GCA_944326135.1). Classification (GTDB taxonomy): domain Bacteria; phylum Bacillota; class Bacilli; order Lactobacillales; family Lactobacillaceae; genus Ligilactobacillus; species Ligilactobacillus cholophilus. Next base: position 3,204 of record CALVCU010000023.1, read on the forward strand.
CCTTGGTAATTTTTTACCTGTTTTATTGTATACATACTGTACAAAACCTGAGCAATCAAATCCATTAGGAGATACACCACCCCAAATATATGGTACTCCAATATAATTTTGTGCAATCTCAACCACCTTATTACCAGTTTCATTAATTGCATTTGAATTAAAATTAATAAAAGTATCATCAATTCCATCAGAATCTTCAAATATTATTTCAATTTTCGGATCTATATTTTCATCAAAGTCTTCAATCCAATTAAACCTTTGAGCATGAACCTTTGACGTACATAAAAATAATACTGATATTAATGTTGTAAAAAATATTCTTTTATACATAAATAACCTCCTATATATAATTTCGAAAATTATTCATGTTTTTTAAAATAATTTTTTGGTATAATTCATAGGAGTATCAAATTAATTAGAAAAATTAGAAATTTACTAGTATAATTTAAGAGATTAGTTAAAAAATTAATAAGGAGCTTTTTATGAATAATAACCAAGAAGATTTTGATAAAATTCCTTCTCGTGTAGAAGAATATAACAGAAAGAAAAATGAGCACCATTTACGTAAACGCATATGTACAATTTTTTTAGTTTTACTTTTAATTGCTTTTTATGGACTTGGTATTTATGGGGCTAGTATTTTAAATACTGCTAAGAATACACTTTCAGAAGCTTATTCCCCTACTTCAAACTCAAAAAAAGTTTCAAAAATTTTAAAACAAAAAAAACCTTTCTCAATTTTATTATTGGGAACTGATACAGGAGACTTAGGACGAACTTTTAAAGGACGAACCGATACTATTATCGTAGCAACGGTCAATCCTAAGAAAGAAAAAATTACAATGACAAGTATTCCACGTGATACCTGCGTTCAAATTTCTGGAACTGGCAACTCATATGACAAAATTAACTCAGCATATACATATGGTGGAGTTAAATTAGCAGTTAAAACTGTCGAAAAGACACTTGATATCCCTATTAATTTTTACATGTTAATTAACATGGGCGGACTTACTAAAATCATTAATGAATTAGGTGGCGTAACTGTTACTTCACCGCTAACATTCTCATATGAAAATGTTTCAGTAAAAAAGGGTGAAAAAGTAACATTAAATGGTTCAGAAGCCCTTTCATACTCACGAATGCGTGATGATGACCCACAAGGAGATTATGGACGACAAAAAAGACAAAAACAAATAATTACTGCAATTATTAAAAAAGCAATGTCTGCATCTTCATTAACAAAATATAATGATACATTAAAGAGTATCAATGGAAATCTTAAAACAAATCTTTCATATGATGATATTATGTTAATCGAATCATATTATGCAGATGCTGGAAATCATATTAAATCATATGTTCTACAGGGTGAAGACGCTACTCTTGGTGGACTTTCTTATCAAGTAGTTTCTGCTTCTGAAAAAGAAAAAACATCAAATAGAATTCGCCATCAACTCGGGTTAAAAGATTCCACACATGATTTTGAAAGTGATTCACCTTTTGCTTCAAGTACAGATTCAACGACTTATAATAATGGATATAACTCATATGATTCATATGGAACAAATTCAAATTATAATTCTAACCGTTATCAAGGAAATACAAATACATATAATAACCAATACAATCAAAATAGAAATACATATAATAATCAATATAATCAAAATACCAATGGTTATAATAATGGTAATACTACTACTGGTAATTATGGATATTAAAAAAAAAGCCTATCACGTATATGATAGGCTTTTTTTTACTTAACTTATGACAAATCTAATAATAAACTTCCATAAACTAATCCTGCACCAAATCCAGTTAATAATGCTTTTTTAGGCTTATTTTCCTTCTTTAATTCTTCATCCAAAGCTAGTGGGATTCCAACAGAAGATGTATTTCCTGCATAATCTACATTTACTGCAAATTTTTCAAATGGAATATTTAACCCTTCAGATATTTTTTCTAATAATCTTAAATTAGCTTGATGAGGGATTACTAAATCAATATCATCTGGTTTAACATTATTTTGTTTCATAAATTCTTTCATATGATCAATTACAGTTGAAGTAACAAAATTAAATACTGCTGGTCCATTTTGATAAAAAGCTTTCGCTTGAGGGTAATTTTCACTTGAAATTTTACTTAATGGTTTAATTCTACCACTGTTAACTGATTCCATATCTCCATCTGTACACATTTTTTCAGCAAGTAAAGTGTCAGAAGAGTTAGGTTCTTTTTCTAATAATACCCCCGCAGCACCATCGCCAAAAAATACTGCAGATGTACGATCTTTAAAGTCCATCATTTTAGAATTATTTTCAACACTGATAACCATAGCTTTATTATACTGTGCACTATGTAAAAACTTATCAGCGGTACTATATCCAAAAATAAATCCTGCACATGCTGCGGATAAATCATATGCAAAAGCATTTGATGCACCAATATTTTTTTGTACTAACGCAGCAGTTGAAGGCGTTAAGGCATCTGGAGAAATTGTTGATAAAATAATCAAATCAATATCTTTAGCATCGACATTAGCTTCTTTTAATAATTTTAACGCAACCTTTGTTGCCATTTCTGAAGAATCTTCATCAATTGCATAATGTCTAGTTTTAATTCCTGTATGCGCCTGAATCCATTCATCCGTAGTATCCATAATTTCACTTAATTCATCATTAGTTACCACACGTTCTGGTAAATATGACGCACTTGCAGTTAATTTAATTCCTTCTGACATCTCTTTTCACCTCAAAACACAAAGTATTATACTATCCTTTTCGAATTCCATTTTAAAAGATATACCATAAATTTATTTTTTGCAATTAATATACTATAGTTTTATTAAAAATAAGAAAATTTTATCTAAGATGTTAAATTATAACTAAAAAAATAACAAGGCTCAATTGAGTCTTGTTATTCCTTATATTACTAACATTATGCGGGTAAATGGATTCGAACCATCACGAGCGCAATGCTCACCAGATCCTTAGTCTGACGCGTCTGCCAATTCCGCCATACCCGCGACAACATTAGTAATTATATCAAATTAAATTAGCATATACAAGTCTAATTTGAATGTTCTTGAATTATTTTTAACTTTCCTCCACAATTTGAGCAACAATAATGATCAGTATTTATATGCCTTCTTCTCGGATATTGTTTTTTACATTTTATACATTCATAAACAACTTTAATTTTTGTATTTAAAGTTGCTGGAGCGTATCTTAAACCATTCACTTTTTTTAATAATAATTTAAAATCAGTATTTCTATGCTGATAACCCTTATGATTTATATGTAAATGATAGTGGCATAATTCATGTTTTATTACTCCTATTAGAACACCTTTATCATAATTTTCAATAATTTTGGGGTTTATTTCGATATTATGACTAGCCAGTAAATAGCGCCCACCTGTCGTTCTTAAACGCTGATTTAAAGTTACTGTATGATTAAATGGTGCATTAAAATAATCACAAGAAATTTTCTCAACTAATTTTTGCAATTCATATTCTTTAATTTTCCTCATCTTCTGGTTTTATCATCGTTAATTGAATTCGATTTCTCTTTTCATCAATTTCTTTAACCCATACATCTACAATATCTCCTACAGAAATAAAATCTTGTGGAGTTTCTACACGTGATTTACTTAGATTAGAAATATGGACTAACCTATCTTGCTTTATCCCAATATCAACAAATACTCCAAAATCTACAACATTTCGAACAGTTCCTTGCAAATGCATGCCGTTATTTAAATCTTCAATATGTAATGCTTCTGATTTTAATAATGGCATTGGCATCGTATCACGAAAATCTCTTCCCGGTGTAATTAGTCCACTAATAATATCTTTTACTGTTTCATATCCAACATTATTTTCATTTGCAAACTTTTGAATATCAAAATTATTAAGTTGTTCTTTAATAACTGTTGTTCCAATCTTCTTAGAAGATATTTTATTTTCCTGTAAAATTTTTTCCGCAATCGCATAACTTTCAGGATGAATATCAGTATTATCAAGAGGATTTATGCCACTATTAATTCTCAAAAATCCTGCTGCCTGTTCAAAAGTTTTTTTACCTAAACGAGGTACTTGTTTAAGCTGATCTCTTGAATTAAACTTGCCTTCCTCATCTCTGTACTTTACAATCTCTTTTGCAATTCCTTGATTTAATCCTGAAATATGTGTCAACAATTGAATACTAGCTGTATTTAAATTAACTCCGACTTGGTTAACAGCTGTTTCAATAACTTGTTTAAGTTGATCATTTAATTTATTTTGTGGTACATCATGCTGATATTGTCCTACGCCAATTGATTTTGGATTAATTTTAATTAATTCTGCGAGTGGGTCCTGTAATCTTCTAGCAATGCTTACTGCAGATCTTTCTTCAACATTAAAATCAGGAAATTCTTCACGCGCAATTTGACTAGCAGAATATACTGAAGCCCCTGCTTCATTGACTATTACATAATATACCTTATTATCAATTTCTTTTAATACCTCTGCAACAAAATGTTCTGATTCACGACTAGCAGTTCCATTTCCAATTGCAATCATTTCAACATGATAATCAAGAATTAATTTTTTTAATATTTCTTTTGCTTTATTACGTAATTCTTTATTAGGCTTTTGTCCTTTTGCCTTTTCATGTGGATATATTACCGCTTTAGTTAGAAATTTACCCGTTGAATCAATTACTGCTAATTTGCATCCTGTTCTAAAAGCCGGATCTAATCCAAGAATAATTTTCCCTTTCAAAGGTGCCTGCATTAATAAATGATATAAATTATCTCCAAATACATGAATTGCCTGATCATCAGCAGATGAAGTTAATTTTTTACGAATTTCACGTTCGATAGCTGGTTTAATAAATCTTCGATAAGCATCAGTATATGCTCGTTCAATATATTTAACTGCTTCACCTTTTTTTGAACCAATAAACCGCGAATGGAAATAATGTAAAATATAATTCTCATCCACATCTATCTTTAATTTCAAAATCTTTTCCTTTTCTCCACGATCTAAAGCTAAAATTTGATAAGATGCCAATTTATTTAATTTCTTATTAAAATCATAGTAATTCATATAGACTTGTTTCTCATCTTTTTCGCTATCTTTAACACGAGAAACTAAAGTTCCATATTTAAATGTGTTGTTACGCACCCATTCACGTAATTGTACATTTTCTCCAAATGCCTCTGTAATGATTTCATGAGCACCATTTAATGCATCTTCTACTGTTAAAATTTTATGTTCTTCATTTAAATATTTTTTAGCCTCATTTTCAATTTGTTCATTAAAGTTTAAAATATAGTATGCTAAGTTTTCCAGTCCCGCTTTTTTCGCAATTTCTGCCTTAGTTTCTCTTTTTTTCTTAAATGGTAAATATAAATCTTCTAGCAATTGCATTGTTGTTGCAAGATTTATTTTTTGTTTTAATTGTGCAGTTAATTTTCCTTGTTGTTCTATTTTTTCTAAAATATCTGTTTTTCTTTTTTCTAACTTAGCAACTTGTTCAAATGTTTCTTGAATCTCATGAATTTCAACTTCATTTAAACTTCCTGTTTTTTCTTTGCGATAACGTGCAATAAATGGGATTGTATTACCATCTTCCAATAAATTTAACGTCGCTTTGATTTGTTTTGCTTGATATTTTGGTAATTTTTCATATGTTATTTTTAAACATTTTTGTTCCATCTATATTTCTTCCTTTAGATTTAAATTTAAATAAAAAGATGAGGCTATGACAATATCTGTCACAACCTCCAACTTTAAATTTATCTATCATTAAGCCAATCTTAAATTTTGTACTATTTTTTGCACATTTGAATTAATCTTATCCATTGCTTGTTCTTGCAATTGTTCTGCATTATCAAACTCTGTTTTATTAACACTTTCATTTTCAAAATCAATACTTTTATTCATTTCTATGCAAGCATTTACAAACTCACGATAATGAGAAACAAACATTTTGTGGATACCAATAATTTTTACTGGTGGTTTAGCTTGAGTTAATTTAGATAAATTTTCTTCATATTGCTTAATGCCCTCAGCAAACTTTTCTTTTGTATCAGCATAATCAGCAGATTCAATTTGTTCATTATTATTTAATGCATTTCTAAAAATTTTAAAATATGGATCCATTTTGCTGCTCATTTTTTGTGTACTATCAAGTACTGCATTTATTGTACCTAAATATTGGCTCATACTAATTTTTTTCATTTAATTCATCCTTATCGTTATTTCCAAAATTCATCATAAATATTAATTGGCATGTGTCGTTTATGTTCTGTTTTTTGATACCAATTTTCTATAATTTCTGCATTATGACTATCAATATCTTTACCTTCTAAATAGTCATCTATATCATCATAAGTTACTCCTAAAGCAACTTCATCAGGTAATGCAGGACGTTCATCTTCTAAATCAGCAGTAGGTGTTTTTTCATATAAATGCTTAGGTGCATTTAAATATGCTAGCATCATTTTTCCTTGTCGCTTATCTAAACGCCATAAAGGAGTAATATCTGCTCCACCATCACCATATTTTGTATAGAACCCAGTAATTGCTTCGGCAGCATGATCAGTCCCTACAACTGCACCACTAGTTGCTCCAGCTACTGCATATTGTGCGATCATTCGTTCACGTGCCTTAATATTTCCCTTATTAAAATCGCTAATTTTAATATTATTTTCTTCTACAGCTGTTGTCATCTTATCAGCTGCTTCTTTTATATTAATACGCATTACTTGATCAGCATCGATAAAGTCGATTGCATCCATTGCATCTTTTTCATCTGCTTGATTTCCATATGGTAGCCGAACTGCAATAAATTGATATGTATCATCATTTGTTTCTTCACGCATCTCTTTAATTGCCATTTGGCTTAGTTTCCCTGCTAAAGTAGAATCTTGTCCGCCAGAAATTCCTAAAACTAATGTCTTAAGAAAAGAATTTTTTTTCAAATATTCTTTCAAAAAATCTATTGATGATCTAATTTCTACTTTTGGATCAATTTCAGATTTTACTTTCAAAGTATTAATAATCTCAGCTTGTAATTTTCGCATTACAATCACTCCAAATCATATTAAATGTCATTAGGCATTGGCTTTTTACTATTTGTCTCTCTAATTTTTTGAATTATATTCATTTTGTTATCGTAACACTCTTTGGATAAGTCTACAGGATAATCTTGAGGGTTTAAAAGGCGTTTGTATTCTCCCCAAAGACTCTCTAAATTATCATGTGAATATTTCTTTATTTCATCAAGACTTGGTTGTTTGTATACCAATTTGCCATTTTCAAAAATATTAGCTAATAATGGACGAGCATTAAAATCTGTTACTTCTTTATTAATATATGTATATTGCGGATGAAACATTAATAAGGATTTTCTTCTTTGTGGTTGTTCATTACTTAAAGCAATATAATCACCTTCGGATTTTCCTGAAGCTTTTTTAGTAATACGCCAAACTTGTTTTTTACCTGGAGTAGAAATCTTATTAACATTATTTGAAATCTTAATAGTATCTTCCATTTTTCCTTGACTATTTTCAATGGCAACCATTTTATAAACAGCTCCCAATGCAGGTTGATCATATGCGGTAATTAACTTAGTTCCAACGCCCCAAACGTCAATTTTCGCATGTTGCATTTTTAAATTCATAATAGTCTTTTCATCCAAATCATTTGATGCATATATTTTAGCATCTTTAAAACCTGCAGCATCAAGTTGTTTTCTAACACATTTAGATATATATGCCATATCTCCAGAGTCAATTCTGACACCAAGGAAATTAATCTTATCTCCCATTTCTTTGGCAACACGAATTGCACTTGGCACACCAGAACGTAAAGTATCATAAGTATCCACAAGAAATACACAATTCTTATGTGTTTTTGCATAAGCTTTAAATGCTTCATAATCATTTTGATATGTTTGGACTAAAGCGTGTGCATGTGTTCCACTAGCTGGAATACCAAAAATTTTACCTGCACGCAAATTACTTGTTGCATCAAATCCGCCAATATAAGCTGCTCTAGTTCCCCAAATTGCTGCATCCATTTCTTGAGCACGACGACTACCAAATTCGAGTAATGCATCATCAGATACAACTGATCTAATTCGTGCTGCTTTTGTTGCAATTAAAGTCTGATAGTTGATAATATTTAAAATTGCTGTTTCCACTAACTGACAATCAGCAAGTGGTCCTTCAATTTGCATTAATGGCTCATTATTAAATACTACTTCTCCCTCAACCATTGAACGTATACTCAAACGTACTTTAAACTTACGTAAGTATTCAATAAAATCATCTTCATAATTCATTACTTCTTTAAGATACTGTAAATCAGATTCTGAAAAGCGTAAGTTTTGCAAATATTGAATAATTCTTTCTAATCCAGCAAAAATAGCATAGCCGTTATCAAATGGTAAATCCCTAAAATAAACTTCAAAGATTGCATTTCTATCTGCAATTCCTTTTCTCCAGTATGTTTCTATCATATTTAGTTCATACGCATCTGTATGAAGTGCTAAACTATCGTCTGCATATTTATGTGTCATTTTAATCCTCTTTAAGATAATTCTTTAATTTATTATAGTTGTACTTATTTTATCACTTTTTAATATATTATTCACACCTATAAAAAATTTGTTTATAATTAAAAGTAATCTTCTAGAAAGTAGCTGATATTTTGCATTTTGAACATATCAATATATTAGGAATTAATTTTACTAAGATTACTGAAAATCAATTAATTAAATCCCTAATTGATGATCATAAACATAAAAAAAATCGTTTTATTGTTACTGCAAATCCAGAAATTGTTTTAGCAGCAAGAAAAAACAAAGAATATCAAAAAATTATTAATCATGCCGATTATGTAACTGCTGACGGAATTGGAATTATAAAAGGTGCAAATATACTAAACACACCATTACCTGAAAGAGTCACTGGATTTGATACTATGCTTAAATTACTAAATTATTCCAATAAAAATAAATGTAAAGTATATTTTTTAGGTGCAAAAGAAACAATAATTAAGGATACCATTATTAATGTACAAAAAGATTACCCTGATATTATTATTAGTGGATATCATAATGGTTATTTCAAAAATCCTGATCCAATTATTAAAGACATTAAACAAAAACAACCTGATTTTATTTTCGTTGCTTTGGGATTTCCGAAACAAGACTATTTCATTGAAAAATATAGAGAAATCTCTAATTCGATTTGGATGGGAGTCGGTGGAAGTTTTGATATTTTAGCAGGAAATATTAATCGTGCACCTGAATTTTGGATTAATCATCATATAGAATGGCTTTATCGTTTAATTCAAGAACCTAAACGTTTTATACGTATGCTTGCTCTTCCAAAATATCTATTATTAATCTATAAAGAGAAATTTAAACAAAAAAAATAAAGTATTCCTTTAGGGAATACTTTATTTTTCTAAGTAAAATTCAAAACGTTCTCCAGCATATTCTGTTCGTACATATTCGAATGGTTTTCCTGAATTAAGTTGCGTAATTTGCCGTAATTTTAAAATTGGGGCTCCTCTTTTAATGTTTAAATAATCTGAAATTCTTTCTGATGCACTAGAGGCAGATACAATCTGTTGTGCATGACCAATATGTAATCCATGTTCCTCAAGCGTTTGGTATAATGACTTAGTTATTTGTGAACGTTGATATTTTTTTACTAAATCATAAGGTAATGTAGTTACTTCAAAACAAATAGGAACATTATCTGCATATCTAATTCTTTCCATTCTTAATACATTTACTTTATCATTTAACTTTAAATGCTCACGTTCACTTAATGATGGTGTTGCTACTTGATATGAAATAGTTTTGCTAGATGGATGACGATTTTGATTTTCCATTATCTGTGTAAAACTAGTAATTCCAGACATCTTTTCTTGAACTTTTTTACGAGCAACAAAAGTTCCAGAACCAACGCGACGTTCCAAAATTCCTTCATCAACTAATGTTTGAATTGCTTGACGAAGCGTCATTCTACTAACCCCAAATTCAATAGCTAGCTCACGTTCTGCTGGAATTCTTTCTCCAACCTGCCATTTCCCATTTTCAATTGATTCTTTAATACTATTATGAATTCGAATATAAATTGGAGATCCCATGAAATTACACCCTTATAAAATTTTCTTAAACATAAATCTTAGCTTTACTTATATACAATAAAAGACTGTAACCACAGTCACAGTCTTAAATAGTTGGGGTAGCTGGATTCGAACCAGCGCATCACGGTACCAAAAACCGTTGCCTTACCGCTTGGCTATACCCCAATAATGGTGGAGGGGAGTGGATTCGAACCACCGAACCCGAAGGAGCGGATTTACAGTCCGCCGCGTTTAGCCAGACTTCGCTACCCCTCCACAATAATATCTATTGGATAACTAACGCATCCGACTTAATTATATTACCCTTTATTCGAAAAAAATGCAAGTGTTTTTCTGAAAAAAATTATTTTTTTATTGTCATAAATATTTTAATTCTTTTTGAAAATGAAAAAAGAATTATTCCAAAGATAATTGAGATTATTCCTAATATGCCAAAATATAGAATTTCTGTATCTTGTGAATATAATTTAACAATTTGTGCATTGATAGCTTGAGCAACAGCATCACTTAAAAACCACATACTCATCATTTGAGATTTAAATGCCTTTGGAGCTAATTGAGTCGTAGTAGATAGCCCAATAGGTGAGATAAACATTTCTCCGATAATTACTAGAATCCAACTAACAATTAACCAAATAGGTGATACTAGTTTTCCTGTTCCAAATACTATTCCAGGTATCATCATCCATAAAAAAGATATTCCAGCAAAAAATAAACCTATAGAAAATTTAGTTGGTGCAGATGGTTGATTATTCTTCATTTTTTTCCATAGAAAAATGAAAACTGGCACACAAATCATTATAAATAATGGATTTAAACTCTGAAACCAACTAGCTGGAAAACTATGACCAAAAATTGTTAATTTAGTTTGTTCTTCCGCAAATATTGCTAAAGTTACTGACCCCTGTTCTTCAATGATCCAAAACATTATTGCTGCTAAAAATAAAGGAATATAAGAAAAAACTTTTCTTCTTTCTTGATTTGATGTTTTTTTACTTACAATCATTACAATAAAATAATAAATTGGAATTATTATAGTCAAGATAGATAGAACTGTAATTATATTTAAAATGCTTAAAATATTAAATGCAGTCATTACTGTTCCAATTAAAATTATTCCAATAATCCAAATAAAAATTTTCCGTGCTAAACTTTTAACCTCTTCTGGCTCTAATGGAGCTGTTGGAAATAAGCTATCAGATGAAAGATATTTTTTACCATCTATCATATATTGAATAAGACCAAAAAACATTCCAATTGCAGCAATAGAAAAGCCTATATGAAAATTATAGGTTTGTCCCATATATCCAACTATAATTGGAGCAATAAATGCCCCCATATTAATACCAAAGATAAAAATATTAAATCCATTTTCTCTACGATAATTATTTTTATCATAGAGTTCTCCCACCATTTCAGAAACATTAGGTTTTAGCATTCCTGTTCCTAATGTAATTAATCCAATAGAAACATATAGTGCAATCCTTCCAGTAAATATTGCAAGTACAATATGTCCCAACATAATTAAAATTCCACCGTATAAAACCGTTCTTCTACTTCCCCAGATTCGATCACTAATAAAACCTCCAAGTACACTTGTTAAATATACAAGTGCACCATAAATAGACATTATAGATGCTGCTTGAGCTTTAGTGAAACCAAGGCCGCCATCCATTACAGAATAAAACATATAAAATAATAAAATTGCTCGCATTCCATAATAACTAAAACGTTCCCACATTTCAGTGAAAAAGAGTGTAGCTAAACCTCGAGGATGTCCTAAAAATGTTTTAGTGGAATTTGAATTTGTTGGAAGCATAAGATGACCTTCTATTCTAAAAATTAAATTATAAAATACGGTAAATTTAGAAAAATTTAAATTATATTTATATAAAAAAATATGAGATCATGAATTTAACATAATCTCATTATTAGCCGTAATATGAATAAAAACCAGTTATTCATGCCAGTTGCAGGATTCGAACCTGTGACCGCCGGTTTACGATACCGATGCTCTACCAACTGAGCTAAACTGGCAACAAAGATGACCCGTACGGGATTTGAACCCATGTTACCGCCGTGAAAGGGCGGTGTCTTAACCACTTGACCAACGGGTCATATTGGCTTACGGAGAAGGGGGGATTCGAACCCCCGCGCCGTGTTACCGACCTACGCCCTTAGCAAGGGTGCCTCTTCAGCCACTTGAGTACTTCTCCAAATGGATCTGAATGGACTCGAACCATCGACCTCACGCTTATCAGGCGTGCGCTCTAAACCAGCTGAGCTACAGATCCATTCAATATAACAAGTTATTCAACTTATTAAGCGGGTAACGAGAATCGAACTCGCGACAACAGCTTGGAAGGCTGTGGTTTTACCACTAAACTATACCCGCATTATATTTGAATGGCGCGGGACGGAATCGAACCGCCGACACACGGAGCTTCAATCCGTTGCTCTACCAACTGAGCTACCGAGCCAAAAACGGTCCGTACGAGACTCGAACTCGTGATCTCATCCGTGACAGGGATGCGTCCTAAACCAACTAGACCAACGGACCAATTGCGGGGGCTGGATTTGAACCAACGACCTCCGGGTTATGAGCCCGACGAGCTACCAGACTGCTCTACCCCGCGATAATAATAAGGAGGATGAGGGATTCGAACCCTCGCGTCGCTCTCACGGCCTAGCGGTTTTCAAGACCGCCCCCTTCAGCCACTTGGGTAATCCTCCATAATGTAAATAATAACAATCCATCACAGATAGTTGAT
>CALVCU010000024.1 GCA_944326135.1 uncultured Ligilactobacillus sp.
TTAATAACAGGCATAGTGTAAGACCTAATATTAAATATTCCCCAATACCACCAGTTGTATAATAAATTATTTTTTTCCTACGACGTTTTCGCTTATATGGCCATAACCAATGAATTCCTTCTTTAGAAAATGCATCTTCAATCAAATGAAATAGGAAACCAAAAACTAACCAAAATGTCATATTTTGCCCTGACACAGCTAAATAGTTTTGTTGAATAAACGTACCTAGTATAAAAACCAAAAACACTCCTATCAATGAATGTGTTCCACCACGATGCCCAAGCGTCTTATTTGTAATACCACTTGCAATTTTATTTCTTTTCCCTAAAAAAGAACTTGGATGGTCTATATCCGGCAAAAGACTTCCTAAGCCAAGAGCACCAATATTTATTAAACTAATTTCATTCAATCCAGCCATTAACGGCAATCCAATTGCCATTGTTGTGGCAAGGTGTGTGCGATATTTCATACAAACTCCTTATACTCTATTTAATTTTATATTGAATTTCACTTTGCCCATTATGAGTAATCACATTAATTTGATCTGGGATCTGTGCATGTAATTCTTGCACATGACTAATAATACCAATCATTCTATTCTGACTTTCAAGTGAACGCAATGTTTCTAAAGCAACTTGTAATGATTCTTCATCTAAAGAACCGAATCCTTCATCAATAAATAACGTTTCAATTTGTGTCCCACCATTTTGACGTTGAATCACTTCACCTAATGCTAAAGCTAATGATAATGCTGCAATGAAACTTTCTCCTCCAGATAAAGTTCTTACACTACGCGTTTCTCCAGCTTCATCATCATAAATATCAATTCCTAATCCTGTTTGGTTAGCAACATTTCGTTCTGCTGTTTGTTGCAAAATAAAAGTATAGCGTCCATTTGTAATTTTCTCTAAAATTTGTGATGCCACATGCAACACCTCTTTAAAGTACTCACGCAATACAAATCTTTCTAAACCTAATTTTCTTGCTGATGTCCCATTAACTATAACTTGTGATAATTCACTTAATTCATCTAATTCTCTTTGATTTTCTTTTTGTTTCCCCCATAATTTTTCTACTTGCCGATAAATTTCATTCAATCTATCATACTCATTTTTTATTTCTCCGCATTGTCGACTTAATTGAGAACCTTTTTCACTAGCCTCCCTTTGTTGCTTTTGAACAAGATCTAAATCAGGCATTTCTTTTCCTGTTACTTTGTCACATAATTCTTTTTGTTGTTTTTGATTAGCATATAAATTTTCTTCATACCTACTAATTTCAAATTGATTTTGTTCAATCTGTCCAACATTTTTAAGCCAATCTAAAAGTTGTTTTTCTGATACTTGTTTATCATCTAAAACTACTTTTAAATCTTTTTCATTTTTTTCCAAAATTGTACGTTCTTCAACAACAATTTCTTCCAACTGTCTTTTATTAGCCTTTAATGATGTAAAAGCTCGATCTAATTCTTGAACTTGCCCATCTTTCTTTTTTAATTGTTGATCAAACGCACTAATACTTTGTTTCATCTTTTCAATCGCTTCTTCTAAACTTTCGCGATTTAAATAATCCTTAGGTAAATTATTTTGTTGATTACGTAATTGTGTTTTTACCTCAATATTTCTTTTTTCTAATTGATTTACTTTATTTTGTGCTTCTTGACTTGCTTCCGTTAATAGTTTAATTTCATTCTCAATCTTAGGAATTTGCTTTTTCTTTAATTCTTGAGAATGCTTTTCTTCTGATAAATCATCTAACCGGCTAGCAACCTCTTTAATTTTTTTCATCAATTCATTCTTTAGAATCGTTAAATTACTTTCCTTTGTTTGAGCTTTAATTTGATATTCTTTTAACCTTTTTTTATACTCATTATTTTTTTGAACAATTTGCTCGTCTAAATCCTGCACTTTTGTTTTCAATTCTGAAAATTTCCGTAATGCTTTATTTTCCTTTTCCTGAGCATCCTTCACTTGTTGCTCACTGATTTGAGGAATTTTAGAATCAAGCTTTGCTAAATGTGGATGTTCGATTGATCCACACACTGGACATGGTGTCCCCTCTTTTAACTGTTGTGCATAATAAGCAATCTGATTTTTAGCAAAATAATCTTGATAATTTTCTCTTGTTTCCTTGCACTGTTGATAAATTTTATTTTGCTGCTCAAAGTGACGCTTTTCCTCATCAAGTCCATTTTTTAATTGTTTAACCTTTAAATCATCTTCTACTAATTCCTGTAAACTTTTTTCTAACTGCTCCAGACTATCATTATTGCGTTGAATTTGATTTATTTCATTTATTAAATCGCTTAAATCAAGAACTTCATTTCTTAATTGCAATAACCTATCATTAGTTGTCGCTAATTTCTTTTCACTTTCAAATTTTACTTCCTTTTCTTTTTGGTACTGCTCATCAATTTTATTTAACTGCAATTGTAAATCTGCAACTTGATCAAACAGAGGCAACTTCGACTGTAATTCTTGCTGTTTTAACTCTAATTGATGATATTTTTCCTTTTGATTATTTAATTTTAATAATTCATTATTTCTAAGTTGTTTTTCATTTTCAATGTTTTCTAACTTGGTAGTAAAAGTCGTTAATTTACGATTATCTTCATTTAATTTTTTTCGGCCTTGAGTAATTTCATTCATTAACGTTTTATTATTCAATGCCCATTTTAAATTTTGAACTTGTATCTTCAAATTTTGAATATAATCTTGCTTTTGCTGCAATGCTTTAATTTCTTTTTCTACATTTTTCAACTTTTGCAACCGATCAGCTAATAATTTTTGTTTTTGAAATTTAAGCATCAATTGTTCAATTTTACCTTGAACTCGCTTTAATTCGCTTTGTTTTTGTACTAATATTTTTTCTTTTTCTACTACATAATTTTGAACAACTTCAAGCCAATCATTTGGTGCTTTAATTTTTTCATAATCATCATCATTCAATTTAACCGTATTCATTAACGTTTCTAACTGATTTGTTTGCATCTCACTTTGTTGTTTCTTTTTTCGAACATTTTCTTTGATTTTTTCCGTCCACTGAGCAAAAATCTCTGTTCCAAAAACCTGACGTAAAACTTTTTCTTTTTCATCGCTATCCGCTGTTAAAAATTTACGAAATTTTTGTTGAGGCAATAACACAATCTGCGTAAACTGTTGTGCATTTAAATGTAATAAATTGCTAATAAAATTATCAACATCTCGCTTTTTAGTTAAAACAATCAATTCACCCATTGAATCACGATATTCAAGTGAGTTTTTAGCGGTATGAGTTGAATTTGATCCCTTATTATTTCGATATTCATATGTTGGTTCACGTGTAATCTTGTACGTCTTTCCCTGGTGTTCAAATTCCAATATCACTTTTGTTTTATCAGTTGGTTTAGCAAATAGTGATCTCATTTGACTTGCAGTTCTTTCATCACCAGAAGTTTTACCAAATAATGCATAACAAATCCCATCAAAAATTGTAGTCTTACCACTTCCAGTTTTACCGCTAATTAAAAATAATGGTGCATTTAGAAATTTAGTAAAATCAATTTGAACATTTTGATAAGGTCCAAAATTTTCCAATGTTAAATTCAACGGACGCATTATGAGTCACTTCTTTCTAATTCAGTTAATACTTTTTCTGCAAAATCCAATTGTTCCTTAGACAAAATGTGACCAGTGGATTCTTCAAAAAACATCTCTAGCATTTCTACCGGTGATAGTTTCTTTATTTCTTTAGGCATTTCTTGTTCAATAATCTCTCGCCCATTTTGTCTTTTAAAACTAATAATCCTTGGATAAAATTCTCGCAAACGATTCATAATATTAGGGATAATTTCTTTATCAGTTAATTCAACCGCTACAAAATCTTCATCTGGAATTTTTTGATACATTTGTGGAGAAATTAATGTTTCAAAATCTTCATTTAAAATTTGAATTTCATGTTTTTGTTTCAATGGAATCCATTTGGTCATTTTCCCAACAGGTTGGTCAGTATCAACAATCCAAACCCCTTTAGTATCATTTGCTTCACTGACAGAAAACTTAACTGGTGAACCACTATATTTCATCTTTTCATCATGCAATGCATTTTTGCTGTGCAAATGTCCTAATGCAACATAGTCAAAATCATTCATAATATCTAATGGAACAGCATCCAAGCCACCAACTTCAATATTCGTTTCTGAATCTTTATGTGTACTACCTGCAGCAAAAAAATGTGTTACTAAAACATGTTTTTTGTCATTATTAAATTTCATCTTCATTTTTGCTACAATTTTTTTCATTGCTTGTGCCAAGTTTTGAATACTGTCATCTTCAAAATAGTCACGTGCTACCGGAATTTCAAAATATGGTAATAGAAAAAACTGTGTATCTTTTATTTCAATTGGAGTAAATGCATCTTTAAGTTTCGTATTTAAAAACAACTTTGTTTTTTTAAACCACTGGCTACCAGTATCTAATCGGATTGCTGAATCATGATTTCCATTAATCATCAATATTGGAAAATGATCATTTAAGTTTAGTTCCATCAAAGCTTGATTTAACATTTTTATCGCTTCTTCACTTGGAACAGAACGATCATATAAATCACCAGCAATTACAATTGCGTCAACTTGTTCTTCCTTAGCAATGTGCTCGATTTGTTTTAATGCTTCTTGTTGACTATCAAATAAAGAAAAATCATGTAATTTTTTCCCAATATGCCAATCTGCAGTATGTAAAAATTTCATCTATTTCACTCCAATCAAACATTCGTTCTTATTTTACCATGAATCTTCTATTTAAATATAATTCTTAATTCAGTCAAAAAAAATGATATTTAAATAGAAATAAATCCATTTAAATATCATTCATTAATTTAATATTCAGTTTTAGTATAAACCGTTAATCTTACCATCATCCGATAAAGTCATTCCATTTGCAGCAGGTACTTTTGGCAATCCTGGCATTGTTAATACATTACCTGTTAAAGCAACTAAGAAACCTGCTCCTAACTTAGGTACAAATTCACGAATATGAATTGTAAAGTCTTTTG
The DNA here is from genome assembly GCA_944326135.1 of uncultured Ligilactobacillus sp. Lineage (GTDB taxonomy): Bacteria > Bacillota > Bacilli > Lactobacillales > Lactobacillaceae > Ligilactobacillus > Ligilactobacillus cholophilus. Next base: position 5,032 of record CALVCU010000024.1, read on the forward strand.
GTGCTCCAAGTAATTTTTCGTTATCTGAGAATGAATATGGTGTCTTAGCCATACAGATTGGCATCTTGTCCCAACCTAATTTTTCAAATTTCTTAATTTGAGATTTAGCTTTGGCACTATATGCAACATCTTTTCCACCATAGATCTTTGTAACTAATGTTTGCACTTTACCTTCAATTGATTCATTTGGATCATATAATGGCTTAAAGTCTGATGTTTCATCACATGCAGCAACAACTTCTCGAGCTAAATCAAGAACACCAGCTGATCCTTCAGCCCATCCATTTGAAACTACAGCCTTAGCACCATCAGCAGCACAAAGTTCAACTACTTTATCTAATTCTGCTGGTGTATCTGTACTGAAGCGATTTACAGCTACTACAACGGGAACATTATATTGTCTCAAGTTATTGATGTGACGTTGTAAGTTAACATATCCTTTTTCAACAGCAGCTACATTTTCTTCTTCTAAGTCTTTCTTAGCAACTCCACCATTCATCTTTAATGCACGACAAGTTGCAACTAATACGATTGCATTTGGAGTTTTACCCAATTTAGGACAAACAATGTCTAAGAATTTTTCAGCACCTAAGTCAGCACCAAAACCAGCTTCTGTAATTGTGTAATCAGCTAATTTCAAACTTGTCTTAGTTGCGATTAAACTATTGCATCCATGAGCAATATTAGCAAATGGGCCACCATGTACTAATGCTGGTGTATGTTCAATTGTTTGAACTAAGTTAGGTTTAATTGCATCTTTAAGCAATAAAGTAATTGCATCTGTTACGCCTAATTGATCAACTGTTACAGGTTCTTTATCAAAGTTGTAACCAATAACGATGTTACCAATCCGACGTTTCAAATCTTTCAAATCAGTTGCCAAGCAAAGGATAGCCATTAATTCAGAAGCAACTGTGATATCAAAGCCATCTTCACGAGGAATCCCTTGAAGAGGACCACCTAAACCAATCACTGTGTGACGTAATGCACGATCATTAATATCAAGTACTCGTTTCCATATAATCCGGCGTTGGTCAATATGTAATTCATTTCCTTGGTAAATATGATTATCAATTAAAGCAGCTAATGTATTATTTGCACTTGTTAAAGCATGCATATCACCTGTAAAGTGTAAGTTAATATCTTCCATTGGAACAACTTGTGAATAACCACCACCAGTTGCTCCCCCTTTAATTCCCATTACTGGTCCAAGAGATGGTTCACGTAAACAAATCATTACGTTCTTGCCAATTTCTTTTAATGCATCACCTAAACCAATTGTAACTGTTGATTTTCCTTCACCAGCTGGTGTAGGGTTAACAGCTGTCACTAAAACCATTTTTTCTTTAGTTTTGTGAGCATTTTTTAATGGTAAGTTAACTTTAGCTTTGTACTTTCCATATAATTCGATTTCATCATCTGTCAAACCAACTTTTTCTGCAATTTGTTGGATTGGTTCTAATTTAGCTTGTTGTGCAATTTCAATATCACTCATTGTAAGATTCCTCCTAATCAATCACAAATAGCTTTGTTACCAATATCTTTACGGTAAAATGTGTCTGAAATTGGATGTTCATTCAAAAATGAATAAACTTCTTTTTGGGCTTCTTTTAATGAAGCAGCACTACCAACTACAGATAGAATTCGACCGCCTTGATTATACAAAACACCATCTTTTTCACTAACATTTGCATAATCAATAAAAATATTTTCAGGGATATCCGTTAAATCGATTTTTTGATTTGTAACCGGATTTTGTGGATAACCCTTAGCAGCCAAAACAACATTTATAAATGATTCGTAACTAATTATAATATTATCAATTTTTTCATTATTCGCAACTTGATTTAATAATTTTGCAAAGTCATTTTCAATTCGTGGTAGTACTACTTGAGTTTCTGGATCGCCTAAACGAACGTTATATTCGATTACTTTTGGTCCTTCTGCTGTCATCATAATTCCAGCATACAAAATTCCTTTGTATGAAAATTTTTCTCTATGAACACCTTTCACTGTTGGCTCAACAACATCTTTCATAATCTGTTCATATTGCTGTGATGTAAGTTGAGGAACTGGACTATAAGCTCCCATCCCCCCTGTATTAGGACCTTCATCATTATCATAAGCACGTTTATGATCTTGACTAATAGGTAATACTTGATATGAATTCTGATCTAATAGAATAAAAACCGAGTACTCTTGTCCACTTAAACATTCTTGATAAACTAGTGGATGAGCAGCATCCACATCTTGCTGATCAACAAATTGCAATGCAGCTTCTTGATCAGGTGCAATATATACTCCCTTTCCTCCAGCAAGTCCGTCCTTTTTTATTACTAATGGGAAACCAAATTCAGTAATATTTTTACGTGCTACTTCTTTATTACTAAATGTTTTACTTTGTGCTGTTGGAATATTGTTCTTACGCATAAATTTAAGCGCAAATGATTTAGAACTTTCCAATTGAGCAGCTTCTTTATCTGGTCCAATAATTTTATAATGATGTTCTTGGAATACATCAACTATCCCATTGGCCAATTCTACTTCTCCACCAACAAAAGTCCATGCAATTTGATGAAGTTCGACTGCTTGAATCAACTTATCATAATCATTTTCTTCAATATCTAAAACTTCAACACCAATTTTGTTCATTGCCGGATTACCAGGTGCACAGAATACCTTATTAACCATTGAACTCGCTTTTAATTTGCGACAAATTGCATATTCACGTCCACCTGAACCAATTACCATTACGTTAATGTTTTCCATTTTTTCCTCCTAGTGTCTGAAATGACGACGACCTGTCATTACCATTGCAATTCCATATTTATCTGCCATATTGATTGAGTCTTGATCACGAATTGATCCACCAGGTTGTACAATCAATTTGATTCCATGTTTTGCTGCATATTCGACTGAATCATTCATTGGGAAGAATGCATCACTTGCTAATACACATTCATCATCAATGTATTTTTGGGCATGTTCAATCGCAATTTTAACTGCATCAATTCGGTTTGGTTGACCAGCACCAACACCAAGTGTTCTTTGTGGATTAGCAACTAAAATTGCATTTGACTTAACAAATTTCACTGCCTTCCAAGCAAATTCCATCGTCTTTAATTGTTCTGGAGTTGGTTGTTTCTTAGTAACTACTTTCCAATCTTTAACATCATCTGCAAGGAAGTCTTGTTCTTGTACTAATAAGCCACCCATAACAGATACAGTTTCATTTCTTACAGGTTCATCTTTCCGTTCAAAATCAACTGTTAATAAGCGTAAGTTCTTTTTCTTAGCTAAAATTTCATATGCATCGTCATCATATGAAGGAGCAATAATAATTTCAAGGAATAGTTTATGTAATTTTTCAGCAGTTTTTACATCAACTGGACGGTTTAATGCAACAATACCACCAAAAATTGATACTGGGTCCCCTAAATATGCTTGATCCCATGCTTCTTCAATCGTTTCACCTTTACCAATACCACATGGATTCATATGTTTTAATCCTACTGCAGTTGGACCATCAAATTCACGGATAATTCTTAAGGCTGCGTCTGCATCTTTGATATTATTAAATGATAATTTCTTTCCATGGAGTTGCTTTGCTTGGCAAATTGAGAATTTCTTTGGAACAACATCTTCATAGAACCATGCTTTTTGTTGACTATTTTCACCATAACGCATTTCATCAATTAGGTTATATGTTAATGTTAAGTTTTGAGGAGCTGGTTGATTGATTTGACTATTAAAGTATGAAGAAATCAAAGCATCATAAGCTGCAGTCTTTTGGAAGACTTTAGCTGCTAATCTTTGACGTAATTCAAGACTAGTGTGTCCATCTTTTTTGATTTGATCTAAAACTACTTCGTAATCTGATTGGTCAGTAACAACAGTTACATCTTGATAATTCTTAGCTGCAGAACGTAACATTGATGGACCACCAATATCAATTTGTTCAATAATTTCACTATTTGTTTTACTTTCATCAGTTACTGTCTTCTTAAATGGATATAGGTTTACACATACTAGATCAATTAAATCAATATTTAATTCTTTTAACGTTGCTAAATGATCATCGTTATCACGTTTAGCTAAAATTCCACCATGAACTTTTGGATGTAATGTCTTAACTCTTCCGTCTAAAATTTCAGGAAAATCAGTTACTTCTTCAATTGAGATTGTTTCAATACCATTTTCATTTAAATATTTTTGTGTACCACCTGTTGAAATAATTTCAAATCCGTTTTCAGTTAAACCTTTGGCAAAGTCTAATAAGTTTGTTTTATCAGATACACTAATTATTGCTTTTTTCATTTTCTTCCTCCAAAATTTTCTTCAATACTTCTGGATACAATTTATGTTCGGTTTGATGTATCCTTGCCTCCAACGTATCAACATCATCATCTTTATAAATAGGAACATGTTCCTGTTTAATGATTGGACCAGTATCCAATCCTTCATCTATATAATGGATTGTAACCCCAGTTTGCGTTCTTCCATTTTCAACATGATCTTGAAATGCTCTTTCAATTGCATGTAATCCTGTAAATTCAGGTAAATAAGCAGGATGCAAATTAATAATTTTCCCATCAAAATTATTTAAAATTACCGGGCTAATAACTCTCATATATCCTGCTAAAACCACTAAATCTATTTTTCTAGATTTCAGGATTTGCAAGATTTTCTTTTCATACTCCTCTTTGTTTCCACAAGATTTCAATGTAAACGTCGCTGTATAAACACCATATTTTTCAGCTCGTTTAATAACAGGAGCATTGGGATGATCACAAAACAGTAGTTCAAGTTTGGCATTCTCCCCAAATTCATGGCTTTGAAATGCTTTTGCGAGAACTTCAAAATTAGTTCCATTCCCTGACGCAAAAATCGCAATTCTCATTGAATATTCTTCCCACCTTTTAATAACTTGATAGCTGAATCACCTGAAGCCCTTGCTTCTAATTTTCCAATTTTAAAGTATGTTTCATTTTCACTTTCTAATTGCGAACACACTTTTTGGTAATTATTAGGATCAACACAAAGAACTAAACCAATTCCCATATTAAAAATACGGTAGCAGTTAGCATCATCTAATTTACCCTCTTCTTTTAAAAGTTTAAAAATTGGATTTGGTTCCCATGCATCTGTATCGATTACCGCTTGTAATTTTTCATTTAACATCCGGGGAACATTTTCAAGTAAACCACCTCCAGTAATATGAGCAATCCCGTGTATCAATTTACTTTCAAGCAATTTCTTAACTGCTTTAACATAAATCTTAGTAGGTTTAAGAAGCTCATCTTTAAGGGATTCATTGTTTAAAATTTCTAATTTATCATCTAAAGAGTAATGATGATCTTTAAATAAAATTTTTCGAACTAATGAATAACCATTGGAATGTAATCCGTTAGAAGGTAATCCAATTAAAATATCTCCCTCTTGAGGCAATTTATTTGTTAATAAATCATAAGTTTCACATATACCAACTGTAAAACCAGCAATGTCAAATTCATCCTTATCGTACATATCTGGCATTTCTGCAGTTTCTCCACCAATTAATTCCATTTCAGCATCAATACAACCATCAGCAACGCCCTTAACAATTTTTTCTAATTTTTCAGGATTATTTTGACCAACTGCTAAATAATCAAGGAAGAATAATGGCTGTGCACCTTGCGCTAAAATATCATTTGCACACATCGCTACACAATCGATTCCAATTGAATCATATACTTGTGCTTCTTGTGCAATCATTAATTTTGTTCCTACTCCATCAGTACTTGCCAAAATAGATTTTGAGCCAAGTTGATATGTACCACTAAAATTTCCAATTTCATTTTCATTTTTTCTGGTTCGAGTTTGCTTAGCAATTTTTTTAATTCGATGAACTAATTCATTGCCTGCAGCAATATCAACCCCAGCTTCTTTATATTGATCCATTTTCTAGTCCCTTTCTTTTTTGCTTTTTCAAAGATTTTAAGTAATCTTTTTCATAATCATAAAGTGGAGTTGGATATTCTCCATTGAAATAAGCTATTGTTAATCCACCATTAGGGGCACCCTTAGCATCTGGAATTGGAATTGACTTAACTAAACTTTCAATACTCAAATATCCTAATGAATCGACATCAATGATTTTTTTCATTTCTTCTATTGAATAGTTAGCAGCAATCAGTTCTGAACGTGTTGAAATATCAATTCCATAAAAACATGGGAATTTAAATGGTGGGGAAGCAATTCTTAAATGAATTTCTTTTGCTCCAGCCTTTCTTAATAATTTAACAATTTGACTTGAGGTTGTCCCTCTAACAATCGAATCATCTACAATAACAACTCTTTTTCCCTGAACAACTGATTTAACTGCTGATAATTTCAAACGTACACTTCGTTCTCTTTGTTCTTGTGTAGGTTCAATAAATGTCCGTGCAACATACTGATTTTTAACTAATCCCATTTCATAAGGCAGTTTGCTTTCCTGTGCATACCCTAATGCAGCAGCTAATGAAGAATTAGGTACTCCTATTACTATATCGGCATCAGCTGGTTGTTCCCTTGCTAATAATTGGCCCATTTTCTTTCTTGCATCATATACACTAACACCATGAATGCTAGAATCTTGATTAGCAAAATAAATATATTCCATTGAACAAACAGCTAATTGTGTATCTGTAGTAAAATGGTCAAGATGCATTCCATCTTTATCAAAGATAATCAACTCTCCAGGTTGAACATCTCGTACATATTCTGCATCGACCGCATCTAACGCACATGTTTCACTTGCAACAACATATGAACCATCTGTCCTCTTACCAATACATAAAGGTCTAAATCCATTAGGGTCAAGTGCTGCAATCATACAATCCTTTTTCAAAAATAGAAATGCAAAACCACCCTTTATTTCATTCAAACTCTTTTTCAATGCATCAATAAAACTCATGTTTTGTTTTTGTTTAATCAAATGAATTAGTACTTCTGAATCAGAATCAGACTCAAATTTAGCACCGTCTTCTTTGAGTTTACGTTTTAGTGTCTGAGCATTAGTCAAATTTCCATTATGTGCTAATGCAACATCATTACCGTTAAAATCAAACAGAAAAGGCTGTATATTAAAAATTGAATCTGAACCACTAGTTCCATATCTAACATGACCAATTGCATTTTCTCCCTGAAGTTGTGCAATATCCTCATATTTACTGAAAACAGCTGATAGTAATCCTAGTCCTCTACGTCGAACTAAATGATTGCCCATATCGCTTACAATTCCTGCTCCTTGTTGCCCACGATGTTGAAGTGCATGTAATCCGGTATAAACAAAATCGCTAGCTTTTTCATTTCCATATATTCCGAATATTCCACAGTATTCATTTAGTCCTTTTTCTTCATTAAACATGGAATAGCGTCCTCCCAAATTTTCTGTGCCTCATATACTGGATAAATAAATTTATCATCTGTGCAATTAATTTGAATTTTTGCACTTTGATTAACCTTGCCAATAAATTGAGCATTATCCATTAAAATTGATTCAAACTTCTTCTTATTAGCATCTGCAACTCCAACAATCATTCTTCCTGGAGTTTCACTAAAGATTTTTCTAACTGGCATTGCTAAGTCAACTGAAACACCTAATCGAGTATTAAAGAACATTTCAGATAAAGCTACGGCTATTCCACCCTCACTAATGTCATGAGCACTACTAATAAGATTTTTATCAATTGCATTCTTTAGTAATGCTATCTTGGTTAATTCTGCATTCCAATCAAGTTCACGTAACTTTCCGTTAATCTTTGATTGTTGCATTTTTTGGATTTCGGATCCGCTGAAATCATCCTCTGTTTTACCAATAAGATAAAGATTTTCATCCTCGTAACTGACTGAATTTTTAATATAATGGTTTACATCTTTTATTAATCCAACCATTCCTACCATTGGTGTAGGATAGATTGCTTCACCATTACTCTCGTTATAAAGTGAAACATTACCTGAAACAACAGGAGTGTCTAAGTGGCGACATGCTTCTGCCATTCCAATAATAGATTGATGTAATTCCCAGTAAACTTCTGGATCATGTGGATCTCCAAAGTTCAAGCAATCAGTTATAGCTAAAGGATCTGCTCCAACTGACAAGAGATTCATCGCAGCTTCTAATACTGCAATTTCACTTCCGATTTTGGGATCTAAGTAAACGAAACGACCATTGCCATCTGTTGTTGCAGCAATCCCCTTTTTCTTTCCTCGAACTTTAATAATTCCTGCATCATTAATACCATTAGGTCCCGCAACTGTTGAAGCCCTAACTTGAGAATCATATGTTGTAGTTAATGACTTCTTAGATGCAATTGTAGGTTGTTTTAATAACTTGTAGAAAATCTCTTTTGCATTTGTTATTTTAGGTAATTCAGCTTCTTTAGCTGTGCTAATTCGTTCTGGAATTGATTCTTTACCAATTTCTTGTAATACATCATCTGTTAATGTCGATACCGGAATATCTGTTACTACTTTTTCCTCGTGTGTAAGTACATATCTTGTATCATCAATAACTTCACCAATTTTAGCGGCTTCAAGATTGAATTCCTTAAATAAATCAATTACATCTTGTGTATGTTCTTTTGGTACACATAAGAGCATTCTTTCCTGTGATTCACTAAGCATAATTTCATATGCCGTCATATTTGTTTCACGTTGTGGTACTAAATCTAAATTTAATTTCACACCTGTATGAGATTTTGAAGCCATTTCACAACTTGAAGATACCAACCCAGCAGCACCCATATCTTGAATCCCAATTAACCAATCTGGATGCTCTTGAATTAATTTCAAACAAGCTTCCATTAATAGTTTTTCCATAAACGGATCCCCAACTTGAACTGCAGAACGTTGAGTTTCATGTTCATCACTAAAATCAGCTGATGCGAAAGTTGCTCCATGAATACCATCACGTCCAGTTTTTGCACCAACGTAGATAATGGAACTTTCATCACCTTCTGCACGTCCTTGTTGAATATCTTTTACATTCATAATTCCGATACTCATTGCATTCACAAGCGGATTGCCTTTATAGCAACTATCAAAAGTTGTTTCACCACCAATAGTGGGAACACCAATACAATTCCCATATCCACCAATTCCGGCAACAACTTGATCAATTAAATAACGATCATGTGCACTCTTAATTTCATTAAAATGAAGAGAGTCAAGTGATGCAATTGGGCGAGCACCCATACTAAAAATATCCCGTAAAATACCACCAACTCCTGTTGCAGCACCTTCATAAGGTTCAACTGCTGAAGGATGATTATGACTTTCTGCTTTAAATACAACCGCTTGATCATCACCTATATCAATAATTCCAGCACCTTCACCTGGACCTTGGAGAACCTTGCTATTCTTTTTAGGTAATAACTTTAATAATGGTTTTGACATTTTATATGAACAATGTTCACTCCACATTACTGCTAATAAGCCTGTTTCAGTATAATTTGGAAGTCTCTTTAATAACTTTTCACAAATATAGTCATATTCTTTTTCAGATAATCCCCATTCTAAATATGGTTTTTTCTCTTTAATTTCAAGTGGACTCATTACCTCATCCATTATTTATTCCTCCATATGTTTTGAAATTCTTTAACTTAATAATGACTGAAAAATTTTTATCCCATCTGATCCTCCCATAATTGCTTCAGATGCACGTTCTGGATGAGGCATCATTCCTACAACATTTCCCCTTCGATTACAAATACCAGCAATATTATTAACACTTCCATTTGGATTTTCATCTGCATATCTAAACACTACTTGATTATTATTTTCTAATGCATCTAGTGTAGTTGGATCTGCATAATAACTTCCATCTGAATGCGCAATTGGTAATTCGATCTTTTCATTTTCTTTTAATGCTGATGTAAATGGCGTCTTTGTGTTTTCAGCATTTAAAGAAACCGTTTTGCAAATGAATTTTAAATTATCATTTCTTTTTAACGCACCTGGTAAAATATTTGCTTCTGTTAAAATTTGGAACCCATTGCAAATTCCAATTACTGGTTTACCCTCATCAGCAAATCGTTGAACTTCTTGCATTACAGGAGCAATACTTGCAATTGCACCACATCTTAAGTAATCTCCATATGAAAAACCACCTGGCAACATAACTGCATCATATTTGGATAAATCACAGGTACGATAAGAAACATATTCCGCATCAGCATGACATAAATTAGTTAATACGTAATGCAAATCCGTATCACAATTTGATCCTGGAAAAACAATAATTGCTACTTTCATTATTCATCCTCCAAAATTTCATAATGATATGTTTCTAAATTAAAGTTAACTAATAGATTTTCTGCTAATTTTTTGATCATTTCTTCATCAATCTTTTGATCTTTTAACTTAATATCAAAGAACTTTCCTGCTTTAATATCAGCAACATTTTCAAAGCCTAATGTTTGAGCCGCCTCTGTGATTTCTTTACTTTGAGGGTCAAATACTGAAGATTTAATATTTACAAAAAGTCTTATTTTCATCTCTATTCTCCTATCACTTTTTCAAGTCTATCTAATACAATTTTGTATGCAGCAGTTAATGAGCCTAACTTTCTACGATAAACATCTTTATCTAAATGATCTTGTGTTTTTTGGTCCCATAAGCGACAATTATCTGGTGAAAATTCATCAGCAAGAATAATTTCACCATTTGGCAATTTCCCAAATTCCAATTTAAAATCAATCAAAGTCATTCCTGCTTCACTAAAAATTGGTGTTAATAGTTTATCTACCTTACGCGATATTTCCCACATTTTTTCCAATTCTTCATGAGTCACTACTTTTAATGCTACTGCTTGTGATTCATTAATTTCTGGATCATCCAGCGGATCACTCTTATAACACATTTCTTCTACAGGTGTTTCAAACTTAATGCCTTCTTTTACGCCAAAACGACTTGCAAAATGTCCCGCAGAGTAATTACGAGTAATCATTTCTAATGGAATGATTTCAACCTTTTTAACTAATTCTTCGTTATCAGAAATTGTTTTTAAATAATGAGTATTAATTCCATTTTTGTTCAAATATTTGAAAATTAAACTTGAGATTTTATTATTAATAATTCCTTTTTCATCAATTTCATCTTTTTCTTTACCATTAAATGCTGTTGCTTGATCGAGATAGACAATTTGTAGTACATTTTCATCTTCAGTACTCCAAACTTCCTTTGCTTTTCCCATGTATAACTTCTTAACTTTCACAGTAATCTCCTCTTTGAAACGTTCGTTTTTAAACGAAATTTTTTTTTATATCTGTTTACAAGACCTATGTTATTACAAAAACACGAACTATGTCAACAACGAATAACGCTTACATTCAGTTTATTTTCACAAAAAATAGTGATTTAGTAAATTCGTCACTACTAAATCACTATTTTAGTGTATATTATTCGTCTTTTGCTGAAAATAATTTATAATTACCATATTTACTATAAACTAACTCATCAATCCCAAATGTTAGTTTTCTCTATATCATTTAAAGTTTTTTCTATATCATTTGTTAAGATTGTAACATGTCCCATTTTACGATCAACTCTTGCTTCAGTTTTCCAATAATCATGAAAATGATATTCTTCATTATGTGGCACTAAAGCTTTCACTTTTTCTAAATGTTGCCCCAATACATTTACCATTACTACTGGCTTTAATAGTTTTATTTCAGGCATTTTCCAATTACAAATAGCACGATTATGAATATCAAATTGAGAATAGTTGCATGCTTCAATGGAATAGTGTCCAGAATTATGTGGTCGTGGAGCCAATTCATTGACGTAAACATTATCATCCTCACCAATAAACATTTCAATTCCCAAAATCCCACACAAATTTAATGCTTCAGCTATTTTTCTTGCAATTAACTGTGCCTCATTTTGTAATTTTTCTGAAATTCTTGCAGGAACAATACTTTCATGAAGAATTTGATTACGATGAATATTCTCACTTACTGGAAATACACTAACTTCTCCATCAACATTTCTGCCAACCATTACAGAGCATTCCATTTTAAAAACAACTTTTTTCTCTAAAATGCACGGTCCCTTTTGTAGAATCGTTGTAGCTTTATCAAAATCACTAGTTGATTTTAATTGCATTTGATTTTTGCCATCATATCCACCCTCACAAGTTTTTAAATAACTAGGATATCCAAATTCATCTAAAGCATTCTTTAGTTCTTTTTCTGTATTAATGCTACTAAATTCCGCTGTCCTTAAACCTAAATTTTTTAAAAAGTTCTTCTCATTCAAACGATCTTTAGTAATTTTCAATAAGTGTGTACCTTGAGGTAAAAGAGTTTTATTTTGAATTTTTTCTAATATATTTAAATCCACATTTTCAAATTCATATGTTAGTACATCAGCTTTACTTACTAACTTTCTTATTGCTGCCTCATCTGAATAATCAGCAACAATTTGCCCATCTGCAAATAACGCTGCTGGACAATCCTTTTGTGGATCCAAAATAATAACTTTCATACCACTTTGTCTTGCTGATTGTGCCAGCATTTGACCTAATTGTCCTCCGCCAATAATACCAATTGTACTTCCGATTTTTATACTATTATTCAAGATTTTCACTGCTTTCTATTGCTTGAGAAGTTTGTCTTTCACGATATTCAGTTAATCTTTGTTCAATCTTTTGATCGTTAATACCTAATATTTGTGCTGCCATCAGTGCTGCATTTTTGGCACCTGCTTTTCCAATCGCCATTGTTGCAACTGATACTCCAGCTGGCATTTGTACAATAGAAAGTAACGAATCTAATCCATTTAAAGCATGGCTTTGTACAGGAACTCCAATCACAGGAACTAATGTATTTGCTGCAATCATTCCTGGCAAATGTGCTGCTCCACCAGCACCTGCAATAATTACTTTAATTCCATTTTTAGAAGCATTTTTTGCAAATGAAAACATTTCATCTGGCATTCTATGTGCAGAGATAACCTTTTTTACATAATCAACGTTCAATTCATCTAAAATTTGAGCAGCATGTTTCATTGTATCCCAGTCCGAAATACTTCCCATTACAATTGCAATTTTTTTCATCAAAAAACACCTCAATTATTTTTAAATAATATTCGTTTTTAATGATTATACACCAAAAACAGATTTATAAAATTAAAATATATTTACAAATACCGTACATTAAGTTTGACACTTAACAATATAATACATAAATAAAAAGACGCGAATAAATTCACGTCTTAAAAAATATCCTATAAAACTTTTTTAATTTGTTGAACCATTGCTAATTCTTCATTTGTTGGAATTAATAACGTTTTAATTTTTGCATCATCTGGCGAAATAATTCCTTCTTGATTTGCTTGATTCTTTTGAGCATCAACTTGAATTCCTAAAATACTTAATTCCTTCAATAAATCAGCACGCAAGTCAATTTGATGTTCCCCAATGCCACCAGCTAATACAATAGCATCAATACCACCTAATTCAGTATAGTAACTTCCAACATATTTAACTACACGATTAATAAAGATTTCACGAGCAAGTGCTGCTCTCTCATCATTTTGAGCACATCTAGCTTCAATATCGCGCATATCAGAACTAAATCCTGAAATTCCTAAAATCCCTGATTTGTCATTTAATAAATTCATTACATCATCAGCAGACATACCTTCTTTATCCATTAAGAATTGTACAATTGACGGGTCAATATCTCCTGAACGTGTTCCCATTGTTAGTCCTGGAAGTGGTGTAAAGCCCATTGAACTATCAAAGGCTTTTCCATTTTTAATTGCTGCAACTGATGCTCCACTTCCTAAATGTAAAGTGATAATTTTTAATTCTGATAGTGGACGATCAAGAATTTCAGCAGTTCTTTTACTTAAATAACCATGACTAATTCCATGTTCCCCATAACGCCGAATACCATATTTTTCAGACATTTCATATGGCAAACTATAAATTGCATTCATTTCCGGCATATCAGTGAAAAACACACTATCAAAAACAGCATATTGATCAACATCTGGCAAGATTTTTTGCATTAACTCAATAAAATGAGCTTCATGTGGGTTATGTAATGGTGCAAAATCCTTTAAATTTTTGATTTCTTCTAAAACTTCTGCGTTAATTTTTGTTGCTTTAGTAAAACGTCGATCTCCAGCAACAACACGATGACCAACCGTAGAAATTTCATCTAATGTCGCAATTTTTAATTCTTGGATTTTCTTTAAAATTAATCGAACGGATGCTTCATATCCTAAATCAGGTTCATTATTAACAATCTTTTCGCCATTATATTTAATAGTAATCATTGCCTTAGGTGTATTTATCCGTTCCACTTCACCTTCAGCGATCATCTTTTCATTCGTTAATTCAAAAACTTTCCATTTTACTGATGAGCTTCCAGCATTTAACAATAAAATTTTTGCCATCCAATATTCCTCCGTAATTCTCTATTACTTTTGCGTTAAATTATACCTTATTTTGTTACATTGAGCGAAAAAAATTGCTCTTTTTCAAATAAAATTCGCATTATTTTGAAAAAATTTCATAAAAAAAGCAATTATTTCAAAATTTATAAATCCTTATATATCAAAGATTATGAGCGTTTTATTACAAAATAAATGCATTTTGTAATAATTAGTAATATAAGTGCTACATCGTTGTTATATTAAATTCGTATACTATTAATCGTTGAATCGATAAAACGTCGGTTTTTTATTTTTCAAATCAATTACATAAATTAATATAAATTGAAAAATAAACAGATAGAAGATAGAAATTTTTAGGAGTGGATATATTTATGAAGATGAAAAAGGTTTTAGTTTCTGCTGCAGCATTAACAGGTTCAATTGCAGGTGCTACTGTTGTTGCAAATGCTGACTCAATCACTGTTCAAGCTGGTGACACAGTTTCAGAACTTGCAGAAAAGTACAACACAACTGTTAATAAAATTCAAGAAATGAACAACCTTGATAATCCTGACTTGATTTTTGTTGGTGAAAAGTTAGAAGTTAGCGCTGAAAACACAGCACAAGCTTCAACAACAAACGTTGCTCAACAACAATCAACAACAAACAACAGTCAAATGCAAGCAGCAACTCAAACTGCTACATCAACACAAAGTACACAACAAAACACACAACAAACTTCAACACAAAGTTACACATCAAATGTTTCAGGTGATGAAGCTTCAGCACGTA
Organism: uncultured Ligilactobacillus sp.; assembly: GCA_944326135.1. Lineage (GTDB taxonomy): Bacteria > Bacillota > Bacilli > Lactobacillales > Lactobacillaceae > Ligilactobacillus > Ligilactobacillus cholophilus. The sequence continues at coordinate 20,233 of CALVCU010000024.1, forward strand.
ATTGGATTATGCAACGTGAATCAAGTGGTAACTACAAAGCTCGTAACGGACGTTACTATGGTGCATTCCAATTAGATGAAAGCTACTTAAATGGTGATCTTTCAAAAGCAAACCAAGATAGAACTGCTGACAGTTATGTAAAAGGTCGTTATGGTTCATGGGTGAACGCTAAGAACTTCTGGTTAGCAAACGGCTGGTACTAAAATTTAAATTATAAATTTAAAGAACTATGATTAATCATAGTTCTTTTTATATCAAAAAAGAGATGGAAATAAATATTCCATCTCTTTTCTTTTTAAAAATAATTTTAAATTAGTTTACCAACTTTTGTTAATTTTGAAAGTACTCGTGTTCCATGAGGTGACTTATTTAAAAGTGCATCAGTTACATCATTTCCAGCTAAATTTCCATGATGTTCACCATTTTTCCACCCTGGAATATCTGTAACATCATAAACATCACCTTCGATTGCAACATATGCCTTGTGACCATTTTTGCCATCGAATTGCTTTAATTCTTCTTTAGTAAATTCTTTTAAACTCATCAAAAATCCTCCTTCACCATTTTAATATACATCGCCATTATATGTTCCACTAGTTACATGACGAAAATCAAAAGTTGCTAATTCTTTCATTCTAATAATACGTGTAACACCAATTGCAACCATCAAATTTAATGGTTCATCAGCATCATCTGGAATTACCATTACTGTTTGCTTTCCTGATGCGCGTAAATATCCCATTTCATAAGCTACACCGTCATCAATTTGAGCAGGATTGTATAACATAATTCCAAGATCTGCTCCCATCATTCCTTCAATATCAGAAACATATGTCCGATTTTGCCATTCAACATCATGAATTAATTCAGGATGTTCATTAACATCTAAACCTTTATATTGATGATCTAATGGAAAATGAGAAAATTCTCGTGAAACTGAAGGATTTGCTTCGATTGCTTTTAATCCTTGCTCTAACTGCGCACGTTGTTCAGGAGTAAACCAACTACATGCAATATATGCTTTTACTGGACTAGGTTCATTTGCCATATAATTCTCTCCATTCTTTTGAATTTATCTTGTAATATAACGCACAAACAAATAAACGCCGGCGCATAAACTCAAAATCCCTAAAATAGTAATTATAATTCTCATTAAAATGGCATCTCGTTCCTTCATTCCAAATGAATTGTAAATCATCAAAAACCCAATTACAATTAGTAATAAAATAATTAAAACAATTGAAATTCGCATCTTGACACCACCTAACTTCCTATATAATTATCTTATCTTACATTAACTTTGAATGCTATGATTTTTGTTAAAAATATAAAAAGTTATTTTTTTTATAATAAAAAAGCTATGACCAATGTCATAGCTTCTCTTAATTCTTTTATTTTAGTACCAACCACATTGTTGCCAGTGTTGTTGTGCACCTTGCCATGAACCGTAACGTGAAGTTACATATTCATCAGCAACTTTATCTTGGTTAGCTTCTGAATAATCACCATTTAAGTATGATGTACTTAATTGATATTTACCAATGTATTGACCATTACGTGCGTTGTAGTTACCGCCTGATTCGCGTGCAACAATCCATGCACGTGCTGCTTCTTCACTACTTGAAAGATTTGATGAGTAGTTATTGTTACTACTTGTTTGATTATTATTTGATGTAGTAGTTGTGTTATATGAAACTTGTTGAGCAGCTGGTTGAGTTGTTTGTGTATTTGTTGCTTGTACATTTTGAGTTTGTGTAGCTTGACTTGCTGTTCCATTATTCACAGCAGTTGTTGTTGCAACTTGTTGTTCACCATTATTATTAACCTTCAATTGTTGACCAGCATAAATCATGTTGATGTTTGATAAACTATTTAATGATTGAAGGCTTGAAATTGATGTATTGTATTCTTTAGCAATCTTTGAAAGTGTGTCACCACTTTTTACTGTAATTGTATCAGCATTAACTGCTGCGGCACTAACAGTAGTAACTCCTAAAGCTGTAGCAACTGTTACAAATAATTTTTTCATATTCTTCATAAATTAAATTCACTCCTGTAAAATTTGTCTTATCTATTTACTAAACTCTATACTTTGTTTCGCCTTCCATCGAAACAACATAGTTTAGTATAAGAGGTCTGTGTAACAATAAAATAGCAAATGAATTACTATTTCCCCCATTTCTGTAATATTTATATTACTCTTGTAATAATTCGCAACAAATTTCAACAATATATTTTGATATATATCAGCTTATTCCCTTACCTATGGTATTTGTAGAAATTCGCTAAAATATGACAAAAAATGCACTTTTTACCTAATATTCAAACTTATTTTGCTCAAAAAAATTATTTTTTATTAAAAAAATAGCGAAAAAACATCTTTAAATGTCTTTTTCGCTACTTTAAACCCTTATTTTGTAACAGTTTTGTTATTTTAAAACTTCATCTTCGCGTCTTTTTTTACTAAATTCATGATAAATTTTTACTAATCCAGCAAAAATAATAACAATTAATACTACTGCGATAATCATTCTTAATGTATTTCCTTTAAATACAGCATCACCACCAAATGCATAAAGTAATGATGTTGGTAATGTTCCAATTGCAATACATGTTACTAATTTCGACAACTTCATTTTTAATTTAACCGCCATATAACTAGTAAAACTTGATGGAATAAATGGAATTGCATATCCCAAAATGATCGCTAAAGCTGGATTCTTAAAGCGTTTAAATGAAGCCATTTGTTTCTTAAAGTTCTTTGATTTCTTAATAAAGTTAAAATGAGCCAACAAGTAAACTACTAATAAATCTCCTAAAACATACCCAATTAAGTTCATTAAAATTCCAGCCCATGGCCCATATAATACTCCATTAAAAATACATATTACAGCCACAGGTGCTCCTGGAATTGCTGTTAAAATTGCCGTTAATCCAATTAACAAGCATGCATCCTTTAATCCGTGATGACGAAATGCTTGTTTCAAATATGCCCGATCAGCATTTGGATTAAATAGTTCTTTAATTTGAGGATAATAATCTTGAATTAAAAGAGTCAATAATCCAAGAGCTAATATAATCCCAAATGTTACTGCAGTATATAAGAAAATTTTACGTCTTGTTTCTTTTTTCATAACCTATCCCTTAACTCATATATTTTCAAGTACAATCATATCATTTAGCAACCAATATTTACACCTAACATCAAAGAATAACAAGTAAATTTAAAGAATTGACACAGTGTCACCTTAAATAATATAATCAAATTAAAAAGTGACACAATGTCAACCAGGAGGAAATTATGCCTACAACTACTTTTGAACATTTAAATAATTTAAAAAAACAACGAATTGAACAAGCTCTTCTAATCGAATTTTCTCATTATTCAATCAATGATGCTCAAGTCGCCCGAATTATCAAAAAAGCTGAAATTGCTCGTGGAGCATTTTATAAATATTTTGATAATTTAGAGGATGCTTATCAATATTTATTAAATAAAGCATTTAAAGAACTTCATAATGATTTATCTCTTGAGAATTTTCAAGATTCTTCATTTTTAATCGATAAAATGAAAAAATTTATTGCTGAAGCTAATTCTAGTTCTTATTTTGATTTATTTAGAATGCATTTTAAAAGCAATGAACAATTGCTACATCCATTTATATCTACTATAAAGTTTACTAAAAAGGAATGGATAATTTTCACATTAAGTCACGAAACTTTACGTGAGATTTTCTTAGATTATCCGCATCACACATTTTACTTAAATCGTTTTGCAAATATTATTCAAAATATGAAGGAGTAATAGTTATGTTCTTAGCACTTAAAGAAATTAAACATGAAAAACTTAGATATAGTCTCGTTATTTCTATGGTTGTCTTAATTAGTTATTTAATTTTTATTTTAACAAGCCTAGCACAAGGACTCTCAAGTCAAAATACTGCAGCAATTGATACCTGGCATGCTCAACAAATTGTATTAAATAAAAATTCAAATATCAGTATGCGACAGTCTTTTATTACTAAACAACAAGGAAAACAACTTAAACAAGGCAAAAATGAAGCATTAATTGGACAAGCTAATGTTGTTGTTAAGCATCCTAATGCCAAAAAAATTTCTGCAACTTTTATTGGTATAAAATCTTCACAATTTATCTATCAAGATATGAAATTGACCAGTGGACATTTACCTAAAAATAATCATCAAGTTGTTTTAGATTCTTCTTTTCAAAATGATGGATATAAACTTAATCAATGGATTAAACTAAACTCTCTTGAACAAAAATACCAAATAGTTGGATTTACTAATAACGCCAAAATTAATATTTCCCCTATTGTTTATGGTTTTTTAAGCGAATGGAATGAAATTAGTAATTTAAACACTAATTTCATTGGTAATGCATTAGTTACTAAATCAACTTCGTATAAAGTAAATTCTTCCGATTTACAAGTTTATTCTATTAACAAGTTTATAAATAATTTACCTGGATATACTGCACAAAATACAACATTTGAATTTATGATTGGTTTTTTAATGGTAATTTCTCTCATTGTAATTGCAATTTTCTTATATATCATTACAAATCAAAAATTACCAAATTATGCTGTTTTAAGAGCACAAGGTATTCCTGCTAAAACTTTAGTAATTAATACAATTTCACAATCACTTATATTAGTTATTAGCGGAATTTTAATCGGAGCATTACTAACATACCTTACAAGTATCTTTATTCCAGCTAGTGTGCCAATGACATTTAATCTTCCTATACTAAGTGCAGTCGGATTAGGTTTAACACTTACATCTATATTAGGTGCTATTTTACCAATCTGGACTATCTTGAAGATTGATCCAATTAAAGTAATCGGGTAGAAAGGAGTTTTAATATGGCTACGTTATTATTACAAAACGTGAATAAAATTTTTGGACAAGGAAGTGCTCAAGTTAATGCTTTAACTGATATTAATTTTAGTGCTGATTATGGAAAACTTTCACTCATTTTAGGACCATCAGGTTCAGGTAAAAGCACCTTTTTAACAATTGCAGGTGGTTTACAAACTCCAACTAGTGGCAAAGTTCTAATTAATGACAAAAATGTTCAAACACTAACCAGCAAACAGCGTGAAAAAATTCGTCTTAATCATATTGGCTTTGTATTACAATCATACAATTTAGTCCCTTATTTAACTGTTGCGGATCAATTTAAATTAGTTGATAAAATAAAAAAGAAAAATAACATGTCAGCAGATCAATTAACAGCATTACTTAAACAATTAGGTATTAATAATTTAATCAATAAGTATCCTGATGAGTTATCAGGAGGACAAAGTCAAAGAGTAGCCATTGCACGTGCTCTTTATCCTAATCCCGAAATAATATTAGCTGATGAACCAACTGCCGCTTTAGATACTGAACGCGTTGAAGAAGTTGGTAAAATCCTTGCTGAATTAGCCCATACACAACAACGTGCTGTCATTGTAGTAACTCATGATCTTCGTTTACGTAAATTTGCTGATAATATCTATAACATAATTGATGGTAAAATGACTCAAGAAAAATAATTTTTTTATTCATTCCCTCTCGTTTTTTTGTTACAATAATGAAGATATTGTTTAAAGAGGTGAAACATTTTGATCAAACACGAGGATTTACCAGAATTAGCATCTAATAATTTTAAGTGGCTAGATGTTGTTGATATTGATGAAGCTGATATTCGTGAATTAAAAAAGACTTTTAAATTAACACCAGAAATTACATCATATATTTCTGACTTAAATGAACGTCCGCACTATGACTATGATGAACACACTGATAGTCATTTGCTGGTATACGACGTTCCGTTATGGCCCAGTGTTGAAATTAATCACTTTACAACACGTCCAATCGTCTTTTTGATTTATCAATCAACAGTCTTTACATTTCACACACATCGAACAAATTATGTGTTTGATCAATTTGTGGAATCTGACATGCACAATCGTCTTGAAAATGTTAAAAATATTGTAGAATTTGTAATGTTGTTTTTATTTCATTCTACTCAATATTTTCAACGTGCACTTACTCAAATTAATACTGAACGAAACCAACTAGACCGTGCATTGAATAGCGAAATTGCTAACCGTGATTTACGAGAATTAGCACAAATTGAAAAAAGTTTAGTATATCTTTCTAGTAGTATTAGTACAAATTTAATGATGCTTGAGAGTTTGAATAAGACTCCATTGTCTTCTAAATTTACTACAGCCGCTTTAGAAAGATTAGATGATATTCTAATTGAATCGAATCAATCATCTCAAATGGTAAAAATTTCAAATGAAGTAACTGAGATGCTTTCTAAAACATCTAATAATATTTTGAATAACAACTTGAACGATACCATGAAGTTCCTTACAGTATGGTCCTTGTTATTAACTATTCCAACTATTATTACTGGATTTTTTGGAATGAACGTTAATTTACCGTTAATGAATAACCATTGGGCATGGTTAATAATTATTGTATTAAATATTGCCTTTATGATTTGGCTGTTTGTTTATATGAAAAAACATCACTTTATATAAAAAAAAAGACTATGTTTTAAAACATAGTCTTTTTATTTAGAATAACCGTTTAATATGTTTAGGTTCAGTTTCAACAATTAATTTACCATTTCTAATTGAAAATAGAACTTCTGCATGACAGTTCAATACATCATAAAAATTATTACCATTTAAAATAATACAATTAGCTGGTTTCCCTACTTCAATGCCGTAATGATCCATTATATGCAAAGTTTTTGCCGCATTATTCGTTACGAAATTATATGAATTAAGAATATCTTGATGTCCCATAATATGTCCTACAACTAATCCCATATATACAGGATCAAGCATATTTCCATCCCCCATTGGATACCATGGATCTTTCAAATCATCTTCACCAAAGGAGACATTGATGCCTGCATCTTTCAATTCTTTTACTCTAGTCATACCTCTTCGTTTAGGATAAGAATCAAATCTTCCACCCAAATGAGTATTAACTAGAGGATTTGCAACAAAATTAATTTCAGACATTTTTAGTAACTTAAATAATTTAAAACAATATGCATCATTATATGATCCCATCGCAGTTGTATGGCTTGCAGTTATTTTATTTCCCATACCAGTCTCATATGCTAATGTTGCTAGTGTCTCTAATCCACGCGCCTGTGGATCATCTATCTCATCACAATGTACATCAACTAATAAATCATTTTTTTCAGCTAAATTAACCGCATATTTAAGCGATTCTACTCCATATTCACGTGTAAATTCATAATGTGGAATTCCTCCAATCGCATCTACACCCATTTTTACAGCTTCTTGCATTAATTCTTTCCCATTAGGAAAAGATAAAATACCCTCTTGAGGGAATGCAACCAACTGTAATTCTACAATATCTTTCAATTCTTCTTTAATTTCTAATAAAGCTTTTAATGCTGTAAAATTAGGATCTGTGACATCAACATGACTCCGAATAAATTGGATTCCGTTTTCTACTTGGCGATAAATTGCCTTTCTTGCTCTTTGCTTGACATCTTCTACCGTCAAAGTTTGTTTCCTTTCAGACCAAATATTAATTCCTTCAAATAAAGTTCCACTTTCATTCCATCTCGGTTGTCCGGCTGTTTGTGTTGCATCTAAGTGTACATGTGAATCAATATATGGTGGTAATATTAATTTATCATGTGCATTAATTACCCTTTCGTTTTCATAAGGCTTTATCTTTTCTGAAATTTTTTGAAACTTACCATCCTTAATCCTAATATCTACTAATTCTTTTCGATTAGGTAATTTTACTTCTCTTAATAACATTTATTTTCTCTCCTTAAAATGATATTTTGTGTAATAAAATATATTATTGATGTAATTATCATTGCAATAAATGTTGCTCCAGTATAGTTTACAATAAATGAAATTTTTAGAAGTAAATTATAAATAACAATTCCAATTACCCAAATTATAAATGCACTAATATTGAATCCTTTGAAATACCAATATTTTCCATGATCAATTGTCAATTCTTCTATATTATAATTTTGTTTATGTACAAAATAAAAATCAGTAACAATAATTCCAATCATTGGTCCTAAAATCATTCCAATATAGTTTAAAAAAGCTTCAAAAGTATCTAAAAAGCTTCCAACAATTAAAGGAATAAATGTAACAAAAGTTGCTAAAATAGTAACAATCCATAACGCAGGTTTTAATTTTATTTTATGAAAAATATTATTTACAGCCGAGGCCGCCGCCATTAAATTAGCAGCATTTGCAGTCATACTAGTTAGTACAATCACAATCATTGCAATTATTCCTAAACCTAATTTATTTGCAATTGTACTTGGATCAGAATTATTAGGATTAAATTTACCAGATGTGATTGCAATACTAATTGTCGAAACCACACCAATTAGTGCAAACCATAATACACCAATTAATGCTCCCCAAAACGGAGCATGAGTTGAATTTTGTTTTTTACTTGTAAATCGAGTAAAATCAGCTCCTGCAGTAACCCAAGCCAAATTAAATGCAGCTAAAATATCCATTGCATCACCGGCACTTAATTTTTCTGAAGTAGGAACAACCCAATCTACTAATTGCTGAAATGAAACTGTTTTAAATACAACAATTGATTCCCAAATAACAAATCCAATTACAAAAATTATTCCAATTCTTTCAATTAATTGTACAGACCTTTCTCCCATTGATACACTAACTAAATGCAATATGCTCATTACCAGAATCCCAATAATCACTCCTAGTAATCCTGTATTAGAAGTAGCATCATAAATTTTCCAACCAAATAAGTCATGAAAAATAATACTCAAAGAAGTAGCAGCAATAAAAGTATTTACAGCTGTCCATCCAACAAATTGGATAACATTAATTAATGAGGGGATATAGCTTCCACGAACACCAAATGAACTTCGCGTTAAAGCCATCGTACTAATTCCAGTTACATATCCCATAAATCCCACTAATGAAAGTAGAAAATATGAAAGAACGGAAGATGCAAGTAGTACTTTAGTAGCTAAAACCAAACCACATGCTGCAATTACTCCACCAATATACCATGTACCATTATTCGCATTTGCACCAATCCAAGTTGCAAACATATCCCAAAAAGACATGTGTCGATTGTCAAGTGGAATCTGCTCTACAGGATATTTCTTTTTATTTTCCATCATATACACCTCTTAATAAAAAAAGCCCATACTGCACCCATTGTGACAGTATGGACTCTCCTATAAGTCTATAATGTTCAAAATGAATGCTCTCTGACACTCTTAATTTTGATTCTATTATTTAAATATTGCTTTACCCATTATACATCAAAAAATGAATTTAACAATTAAAATTTAATCTCTTGAGTAGTTTGGTGCTTCTTTAGTAATTTGAACATCATGTGGATGAGATTCACGTAACCCAGCACCTGTAATTTGTACAAATTGAGCATCTTCACGTAATGCTTTAAGATCAGGAGCACCACAGTATCCCATACCTGCGCGTAATCCACCATCCATTTGATAAAGAACACTTGAAACCGGACCTTTATATGCAACTTGGCCTTCAATTCCTTCTGGAACTAATTTATTTGCTTCATTTACAGCACTTTGGAAGTAGCGATCAGATGAACCATGAGTTGAGTCCATTGCTCCTAAACTTCCCATTCCACGATATGATTTGAAACGACGACCTTGATAAAAGACTGTTTCACCTGGAGCTTCTTCTGTACCCGCTAACATTGAACCTAACATTACTGCATTACCACCAGCTGCAATAGCTTTTACAATGTCACCAGAATATTTAATTCCACCATCAGCAATAATTGCCTTATTATATTCTCGGGCTACACTTGCTGCATCATAAACAGCTGTTAATTGTGGTACACCAACACCTGCAACAATTCTTGTTGTACAAATTGAACCAGGTCCAATACCAACCTTAACTACATCAACACCAGCTTCATATAAATCACGTGTAGCTTCTGCTGTTGCAACATTTCCTGCAATCAATGTTGCATGTGGAAAATGTTCACGAATTTCTTTGATTTTACGTAAGACACCTGTAGAATGACCATGTGCAGTATCGATTACTAAAGCATCTGCTCCTGCATCTAATAATGCTGCAGCACGTTCAAATGTGTCACTTGTAACTCCTACAGCAGCTGCAACTAATAAATGTCCTTGTTCATCCTTAGCAGCATTTGGAAATTCGACTACTCTTTCAATATCTTTTAATGTAATTAATCCAGATAAACTGCCTTGACCATCAACCAAAGGAAGTTTCTCAATCTTATTTTTCTTAAGAATATCTCGTGCTTCTGCTAATGATGTGCCTTCTTTAGCAGTAACTAAATCTTCTTTAATCATTACATCATTTAATTTTTGAGAATGATCTTTAATAAAGCGTACATCACGACTTGTAATGATTCCCAAAAGCTTACGGTTTTCTTCATTATCAATTACTGGCACAGAACTAATCTCGTTCAATTGCATTAAGTTTTCTGCTTCAGTTACAGTATTATCTTTAGTTAAATAGAATGGATCATCAATAATTCCATTTTCTGAGCGTTTAACTCTGCGAACTTCTTCTGCTTGGCGTTCAACAGACATATTCTTATGAATTACACCAAGTCCTCCTTCACGAGCCATAGCAATTGCCATCCGTGATTCCGTAACTGTGTCCATTCCTGCACTGATAATCGGAATATTTAAATGCAAATTATCAGCTAAATCTACACTCAAATCAACTTCATTTGGTAAAACATGACTTTCAGCAGGAATTAATAATACATCATCAAATGTAAAACCTTTTTTTGAAAATTTAGTATCCCATTTTGACATCCTCTGATCTCCTTCAAAAATAATTTGTTGCTATATAGATTACAAAAAATCCGTACAAATTTCAAGTATTTTCTCTTTAAAAATATCATTTACGAATATTTTTTCTAATTATCTGTTTATATTTAATTTTATATTGAATATTTTGAATTTTTACTCCAAATAAATCGAACGTAATTTTTTTAATTGGATTGCATCTAAATTCAAATATTTTTTTAAATAATCATCCATTGATGAAGCCACTACATTACATGTTTTTTCTAAAATAGCAAAATTATCAGCACTAACAGCTAAATTAGCATTTAATTTATCTGCCAAAGCATTTCTTTGATCATTTGTTACTAATTCATTGATTTCTTTTGCAGAATTACCTTGAAAAAATAAGTTTGTTAACAAATAATCGTTTAATATTTCGTCAGGTTTAACTTGAAGAGCATTTAAAATTAAAAATGCAGCTACTCCTGTACGATCTTTCCCTGCTGTACAATGAAAAACTAAACTTTGATTTTCTTTTTCATTAGCTAACAACAAATCAAAGACTTTGCGATAAGCACACCGTGCATGCTTATCAACAAGCATTTGAACATAACTTTGATCAGCATAATTATTATTATCTAACTTTAATTTCATATAATTTACTATTCCTAAATTTTTAAATACATCTTTACTAAAAGGATAAACAGGTATATTTACATACGCTGTTCCCTTTTGATAACGATCAGGATAATATTCTACTTCTGATTCTGAACGTAAATCTACATCAATTCGTAAACCATAATTATATAGATAATTTAAATCCTGATCTGTTAAATCATTCATATTACCTGAACGTAATAGCTTATGATATTTAACAGTCTTACCCGTAATTGTATGATATCCTCCAAGTTCGCGAAAATTAACTCCACCTTGAAGTTCTAACATGCGTTTTAATACCATTTTTTGCCCTCCTTTTTAACAAAAAAAGGTCATGGTTCCCACCATAACCTTTCCTTTATTCTGATTTTTCATTCTTTTTTAAAGGTTTTACTTTCATCCAATCAATGTAATTACGCTTAAAATCAGTAACTTCAACTTCTACATTTCCAAGCGTAATTTTTGTTCCTAATTTGACTTTGTAATTTTCAAGTAAGTAACCCGCTAGTGTAACACTATCTGATTCTTGAAATTCTTTGTCTTTAAACTTAAAGAAACGTTCAAAATCATATAATGTCGTTTTCCCAGAAACTGTGTATGAACCATCTTTATTGGAGATAATATCATCAGATGAAACATCATCAGCCTCATCTTTTACCGTTCCAAATAATTCTTCATAAATATCGCGATCAGTTACAATCCCACTAGTCCCACCATATTCATCTAAAATCACAACTAATGGTACATGTTTTTTAATCATCTGTTGTAATAGTTTTTGAATTGGTGTCATTTCTGGGGCTGTAATAACAGTCCGCATTACACGAGCAACCTTAACTGTATCATCAACTTGAGCTTGACGAATCATATCATAAATGTACACATAGCCTAAAATATTATCTTTATCATTGTTAGCAACAACTGGATAACGTGAGTATTTTGTCTGTAAATATTTATTTATTACATCACGTACTGTGTCAGTAACATCTACAACTTCTAAACTTGTTCGATCAACCATTATGTCTTTGGCCACTTTATCATTAAATTCAAAAGCCCGTTCCATATAAACATAATCTTCTTGATCAATTGCTCCGCTGTCAACAGAGTTTTTAGAAACGTTTAAAATTTCATTCTGCGACATTACGTCTTCTTCTTCGCCAGCTGGTTTTAAGCCTAACATTTTGACAATTCCAGAAGCTGAAGCATTTAGTAACCAAACGAATGGATAAAAAATCACATGAAAATAATGTAATGGTCTAACAATGAACATCATCATTTTCATTGGCATATCAATACTAATATTTTTAGGAACAATTTCCGTTAAAACAACTTCTAAATAAGTTAAAATTGCAACCCCTAAAACTGCACTAACAGCTACAATAGTTGCATGATTTATTGGTAAATGTCCAAATAAGTTTGTTAAAACTTGCGAAAGAGTATCTGCACCAATCCAACCTAAAATGATTCCAGTCGTTGAAACCCCTACTTGAGTCGTTGACAGGTACTCATTCATATTCGTGACCATTTGCAATGCTAGTTTTAATTTCTTTTTGTTTCCCTTGCCTTCTTCCAAAGCACTTTCAATCGCACTTTTACGTACAGAAACAATTGCAAATTCCGCGGATACAAAAAACGCCGCAAAGTAAAATACGATCACTACAATAATCAAGTTGATTATCGCCTGACCACTTGACATTTAGTCATTCCCCATTTCTCAATAAAGTTTATATAACTAATAATACCACCTTTTACATGGTATGTTTGAAAAAACTATCTATTTATTAAGTAAATTTTCTTTAAATCTTTTTGTTGTTCAGGTGTTACTTTAATAACATCTTCTAGATATTTTACAATCGATCCATATTCATTCTTAATGATATTTAATGCAGTATCCAGGTATTCATCACAAACCATTGTTAAAGCTTCAATATTTTTTAGGAAAACCTCTCCTAAGTCTTTATACATTTCTTGTTTATTTTGTTGATTAATAATTAAATGTTTATTTGAAGATAAATAATCTTTACGGATTATTTCAAATGGAACACCTAATATGCTCATTAGATAAACTGCACCCATTCCTGTTCGATCTTTTCCAGCTGTACAGTGGAACAATACTGCTTCATCCTCATTAGTATTTGCTAATAATTCATCAAAGAAGAGGCGATAAGCTTTATGTGCACTTGGTGCTAGAACAATATCTTTATATGATTGAATCATATTTTTATAACCTGCATTAGGATCTTCTAAAAATGCCTTTTTGCGCAATTGTGCTTTTTCAGTACTATTAGTTTCATCTGCAGGAAAAACCGGATCTGAGATATATTTAGCTGCTGTTGGAACTTTATCAGGAAAAGATTCTTGTTCTTCTTTTGAACGAAAATCAATATCTACTCTAACCCCATAATCATTTAAATAGTCTAAATCATGTTGATTAAGATTATAAAGCATTCCCGAACGAACTGCCTTATGCAATTTAATTATTTGACCATCTTTAGTTTCATAACCACCAATATCACGAAAATTAAATCCTTCTTGAATATCTAAAACGTGTTGTTCCATCTTACACCCTTCTAATTTTTATTTTCAGTTTTCATTTCAATATTTTTTTGAATATCCTCGATGTTTTTATGCACCATCTCAGATACCATCGATGCCGTTTTAGCTGGATGGTTTATTAAGTCATCAATCGAACAAACTTCATCAATTCTAAACTTAGATGCATTTAAATCGTCTGCTTGTGTAATTAAATATAGGTTCACTGGTGCATTATCATCTGGATTTTCAAAAAAATTATCTACTTTACTAATGTTTGCAAACGGAAGATTTATAATCCCACTTTCTAAGCTAAGTTGAATTTCTTCATTAAATTCCTGTACGAAAAGTGTCTGCTTACTCAATTTATTTTGTGAAACAGAAAGTTGAAAATCTGATATGACTTGTTTTAATGCAGAGTCTAAATCTTCAATTGCAACTTGCATTTCACTATTAATAAATTTTCCATCTACAATATCGTCAATAAAGTCTTTAACTTTAATTTCCATTCTCATCACCTTAACTGTGACTAATCTTTTTTCTGCTCATAATACTTTTTCAAAGTTTGATAAGGATCTGTTTTTTCTTTTTGACTTTGAATAATAATGATTGTCTTAGCAGGAATATTTTCGACTAACCATTTGGCATCTGGTGCACTTAACCAAATTGCACCATTAGTTTTTACAACATGTTTATGCTTGTATCGCTTACCTAAGACATCGGTTATCTTCTTAATTTTGCCACCATTTTCAGTAGTTGGAACTGATTGAATCATAGAATTTCCATGTTTACCAAAAGATAGCCATGCATGATAGAAATATCCTTTTGGTGCATCATAGTAATCAGTTCCTCGATTTTTATGTATTTTGAAAATACCAGTTGGCGTTCTTTGATTGTCACTCATCTCATCATAATCTCGATTAGCATAAGCATACATTGTATAAATAGTATATGGTCCTTGATGCACATATAGTCGTTCTGCTTTTAAATCAACTGATAACCATACTCGATTATATGTTTTATAGTTTTTGTATTTTTTTATATCAGGATATGGCAAAGTTTCACTAGGTTGGTCCCATGAAATTGGTTTTGTCATATTTTTCTTTTGCTTTTTTATCAACTTTTTGTTTATTTTTTCATTTTTTTCATCGATTTTCTTTTGTTTTGTTATTTTCACTTCTTTAATCGATTCTAAATGATGTACATATACATATGTCCCAACAGTTGCTCCTACTAATAAAATTGCAACTAACCAAGAAAGCCATAAATGGCGTTTTTTCTTTTCCATAATATTTCCTCACTTTTATTTGTTACATAATAAATATACCTAAATCCGTAAATTTTTCAAATTTTTACTCAAAAAAACAAATTAATTTTCCTTTTGTAAAGACTCTACATTTAACACATGATCAACCCATTCTTCATAAAATGATGGTTCATGACTTACTAAAATGATATTTCCTGGGAAATTAATACATGCATCTTGTAAGGCATTTTTGGTTTCATCATCTAAATGATTAGTAGGTTCATCTAAAATCAGAAAATTAGACGATACTAATTCAAGCATACATAACTTAACTTTGGTTTGTTCACCACCACTAAGCAATTTAATTGGTTTCATTATATTAGAAGCATTTATTCCAACTCGTGCTAATTTTTGACGAATCAATTTAGGCTCTAACTTTGGATACTCATTTTGGATAATCTGCAATGGAGTTAACTGTGGATTTTGCCACACTAAATCCTGATTAAAATAATTGATTGTCACATTATCAGCAAATTTTGCTGTTCCATTAAAAGTCTTAATTTGTCCTAAAATCGATTTGATCAAAGTTGATTTACCTACCCCATTAAACCCCTTCAAAACGATTTTTTCGCCATGTGTCATAGAAAAGGTAACTGGAGATAATAATGGCTTATCATAACCTACAACTAAATCTTTAACAGTAAGAGTATTTGTCGATAATATTTCAATATAAGGAAATTTAAAATGAGCCTGTAAATTATCACTTGGAGGAGTAATACGTTCCATTTTGGCTAATCTTTTTTCACGTGATTTTGCCATATTAGAGCGGCTTCCCGCTTTATTTTTCCTAATATAAGCCTCATCTTTTTTAATTTGTTGCTGCTGCTTTTCAAAAGCTTTTTGTTGCACTTCTTTTTTTATTTCTTTTTGTTTGATTGCAGCTTTAAAACTCCCTGTATATTTAGTGATTTTTCCCCATGCTACATCAATAATTGTATTAGTTACTTTTTCTAAGAAATCGTAATCGTGGGATATAACCATCAAAGCACCACTAAAGTCATTCAAAAAATCAGTTAACCAATCAATATGCTCTGTATCCAGATAATTCGTAGGTTCATCAAGCAATAATACATCTGGATTTTCTAATAATAGTTTAGCTAAAATAATTTTTGATCGTTGTCCTCCTGAACATTGACTAACTTCCCTATCTTTTCCAAGAGCATTTATTCCTAAACCTTGCATTACTTGGTCAATTTTAGTATCCAAATTATAAAAATCAGCAGCTTCAAGTTTTTCTTGAATTCTTCCCGCTTTATCTAATAATTTCTCATCTAAATTTTCTGCATATTCCGTATAACATTGGGCTTGTTGCTTCTCCAACAAATATAAGTCCTTAAAAGCACTTCTTAAAAATTCAATTATAGTTAAATCATGTGCGTTTTGAGCATATTGATCTAAATAACCAATTTTAATATTATTTTGCCACTTAATCTTCCCTTCATCTGGAAAAATCTGTTTAGTAATTAATTTAATCAATGTTGATTTACCGGCACCGTTTTGTCCGATAACCCCCATATGATCCGTTTTATTTAAACTAAATGACGCATCTGAATATAACTGCTTATCTGCAAAGCTCATTGAAAGATGCGTTACTTCTAAAATACCCATTTAATTCATGTCACAAATTCTTTATTATTATAAAAAACGCCACATAATCGCATCTGCGACCATGTGGAGCTTCTTATCGTATTCAATTAATTGAAACTCTTTTTAATAATGTAACTCCTCGAGAAAGCTCACATTATTACTGAGCTCCACGTGGCACAATAACCGCGTTAGCTCAATTATTTAGCAGCCTTGTCAGCTTCATCACGTTCCTTTAAGAAGTCTAATACAGCTTCATGTTGCTTACGACGTTTCTTAATGTTCTTGTGGTTTACTGGACGACGATCATTAGCTACACCGATATGTGTATTTTGTGACATATGAATAACCTCCCTTCAGACATTAACAACCATTCATTTTACCGAAAAATTTAAAAAATTTCAAGTTTACTTTCTATTCTTGAATCTTCTTTGCTCTAATTTGATGAACTATTAATGTAATTACGACAGATGCAAGTACAATCATGCCAAATACTCCAGCAGGAATTTCGATATCAATTGCTGGGATTGATAAAAATAGTTTAACTGCAATAATCGCAATTAATGCATATGCCATAACTTCTAGTTCAGGTATTTTTTCCATTAATTTCATAATAACTTCTGCGATTCCACGCATACATAAAATCCCAATCATTCCACCAATTAACACAATAACTGGGTTAGGAGAAATTGCTAGTGAAGCTAAAATTGAATCCACAGAAAATACGATGTCCATCATTTCAATTGAAATAACTACTGACCAGAATAATGGTAGTATTCTCTTTTTAGTTTTTTGTTTCTTAGCTTCTTTTTCAGAATCTGGATGAGCCATTTTCCAAAAATGTTTTATAGACAAGTATAATAAGTAACCTGCACCAATAACTTTGATCCACCAGAATTTAATTAAGTATGTTCCAACACCAATTAAAAGGAATCTAAATAAATATGCTCCCCAAAGACCATAAAATAATGATTTTTCCTGTTCTTCTTTTGTTGGTAATTTTTGTGTTTGAGCTGCTAGTACAATTGCATTATCAACTGATAATAGACATTCAATCAATACCAACGAAAAAATAATCATCCAATCTTGTCCTGATTCAATTACCATTTTCCAATTTTCTAAATCAAAAAATGGTCCGTATAAATTTTGTAAAATATGTAACAATTAAAATCTCCCTATCTTTTAAATTTCTACATAACCGTAACACATTTTAAATCCTTTTTTATCCAATCTAGCATTATATTAACAAAATTTAAATTTTGTCCAATGGTAATGTCAGTTCACCACTTTGAACCTTCTCATGATTAGTTTCTAGCTGTTTTCCATGCAAATAACCTTTAATCATTCCATAAATAGCCATCTTATCTTTAGAACTTAATTGATGACCATCAAAATTCAATTTAGCAGTAGAAACAAACAAATCATCAAGTTCAATTTCCGTATATTCACGGCCTGTCAAAAAATCCAATGAAACATCAAAATAATCAGCCAGTTTCATCATTTCGATATATGAAGGAGCATTGACGCCTCTTTCCCAACTACCAATTTGAGGGCCTGTATTAGCTCTTTCTCGTGGATAATCTGTTAAAGACTGATTTAAGGCATCTGCCAATTCAGGTAAAGATAATCCTCTACCCTGTCGGAGTGCTCGTAAACGTTCAGGAAACATTTTTTCACCTCATCTGATATATTTTTAATTACATATTAAATGAGACTGTGACGAATGTCACAGTCTCAAAATAACCAATGAATGTAAAAATACATTCAAATTGCCATGGTAGAGGTTATTGTCCACTAAACATCATTTGCATTAAAACAGACATTCCGATTGATAAAATTCGGAGTAAGATTTGAGATGCTAAAATGTAGAATACAAAGTATCCTAAACCAATAATTAAGCCTGTAACAATTCCAGCATAAACCTTATCTAATCCTTCTTCATTTGAATGTCCTACAACTGCGATCAAAATTGCAATTCCAAAGATGAATAGTGAAAAGATTGTTAAAATTGAAATTACACGACCGCCAGTACCAATTAATCCTAAAATTAAAATAACTAGGGCAAAAATCACGTTTAAGCCACAATATTGTGCAACACGATTCATATAATCCCAAAAACTTTCTTTTTCTCCAGATACTAGGTAACGGTTTACCAAATATGTACCACCGAGAATAATTGCTGCAGCAATTAAGCTATATCCAAATAATTTTGAATAAACTAAAAGTTCTGCAATATTTGACTTACTTCCATTTAATGTATAAAAAATGTTATCAATATCAAACATTGTATTAGCTAATACTTTATGGAAGAAAGCATATAATGAGCCAAAGAATACTAATAATTCAGCAATTATTGTTGTAATACCAAACCATTTTGCTCCTTGGCATTTAGTACCTGGGTGAATCCATGAATTAACCAACCATTTGAAATAATTTACTGATTGGTTTTTTTCATTATTTTCACTTGAATTATTAGTAACTTTACTTGCAACTTTTTCTGATCCATCTGGATAGAAAACTACTGTTTGTAATTTGTTTTGTGACATCAAAACCCGCTCTCTTTCTTTATCATTACATCCTTATTGTAAACTAATCGTAACATTTTTTAAAGAATAGGGTATCAATTTTCATTAAAAGTTTTTATAATATTCTTTGAAAATTCATGGGAGGATCAACTACTAATGAGAAAAAGACTTTATATTATATTATTAACGATAATCACCATCATTACTTCAATATCACTTTCATCTAATACTACTGAAGCATCAAATTCAAATAATTTAATGAAAGTAGTTAAAAGAATGTCCTTAAGGGATCGAATTGCACAAATGTATTTTGTTCCTAGTAATGGCGATTCAGCTCAGATGGAAAAAGATATCCAGCAATATCATTTCGGAGGAATCCTCTTATTTGGTAGTGATTTTCAAAACGAAACTCAACAAACTTTTAAGGATAAGATTAATCAATTTCAAAAAGTAAGCAGCATTCCTCTATTTATTGGAACAGATCAAGAAGGTGGTACCGTTTCTCGTCTTTCTGATAACCCACAATTAACAAACAACCGGCAATTTCCATCTCCATTAAATTTGAATCAAAACTTAAAACAAGAAACAACTGAAGCAACAGAAACTGCCAAAATATTAAAAAACCTAGGCATAAATTGGAACTTTGCACCTGTGGCAGACGTTTCAACTGACCCTAACAGTTTTATTTACAACCGTACATATGGTAAAAACTACACTGAAACTGCAAAATACATTTCAAAAGTTGTTCCTGCAATCCAAAAAGAAAAAGTCGTTGCTACATTAAAACATTTCCCAGGTTATGGAAACGCTAATGATACACATACCGGATTTGCAACAAGCGACAAGTCATTAAGTGATCTAAAAAAGCAAGATCTTTTACCTTTTAAAGCTGGAATCAAAGCTAAAGTTGATGCAATTTTAATTTCTCATATTTTAATTAGTCAGATAGACAATCAATTGCCAGCATCATTATCACCCAAAGTAAATCGATTTTTGCGTAAAAATTTGCATTATAGTGGAATCATTATTACTGACGATTTAGGAATGGATGCTATTACAAAATTTGCACAAGAAAAACAAATAAACGCTGATGTTACTGCAGTTAAAGCAGGCAATGATATGCTTATTAGTAAAAACTACGCTAGTGGAATCCCAGCAATTGAAAAGGCTGTACAAAATCATGAGATCTCAGAAAAACAAATTAATCGTTCTGTTTATCGCATTTTGAAATTAAAACAAAAACTTGGAATTTATCATATTCATAAATAAAAACAGGGAACCAAATTGGTTCCCTGTTTTTAATAACTATCTAAATTCTTCTGGTTCTTTCTTCTCTGCAAGAGTTATTACTCCAATTGCATTTAATCCAGTATGAGTCATAATAATAGGACTTGTTAATCGTGCAATATATTTAGCATCTTTACTATTTTCTGGCAAAACTGCATCCTTAACTCGTTCTAAATAATCTTCATCACATGCAACATTTGACAATGATAATTCTTGAATAGGGTTATCTTCATGAAGTTTCTTTAATTCTTCACAGTATTTAAAGAACACTTTACGACTACGTCCCTTTTTAGCTATATCTAATTTGTCTTCACGCAAACGGACAACAACCTTTAAGTTAATTAATTTTGTAAGCATGCTAGCCATTTTACCTAAACGACCACCAGATAAAATATTATCTAAACCGTCAACTAACACATCTACAGTTGTTCGTTCCAAGATATCTTCACAATGTTTTTTAATTTCTTCGATTGATTTGCCTGCTTCAGCATCTCTAGCAGCCGCAAGCACTTGAAAGGCTTCACCACGGTCAGTTGATTTACTGTTAATTACAGTAACTCTTGATTTAGACATTTCTGCAG
This sequence comes from uncultured Ligilactobacillus sp., assembly GCA_944326135.1. GTDB lineage: Bacteria > Bacillota > Bacilli > Lactobacillales > Lactobacillaceae > Ligilactobacillus > Ligilactobacillus cholophilus. Next base: position 41,536 of record CALVCU010000024.1, read on the forward strand.
CTGACACGGCTGTTTGATATGTTCCACTTAAAACATCAGATAAGGTAATTGCAATTATTTCACTACCATCTTCACCTAAACGATCAAAAGTATCTACAAATAAACCAACAGGTGGTTGACTTGTTTTAGGTTTATTACCTCTCTTCAATTCTTCAACAAGTTCTTCACGAGTGATTGTTTCACCATCAATAAAGTTTTCGCCGTTAATTTCAACAGTTAAGGGAACAATTGTAATATTATATTTTTCAATTTCTGCAGGTGTTAATTGAACAGATGAATCTGTCACAATTTTAATCTTTGCCATGTCAAATTCTCCTTAAGCAAGTTTATTATACTTCAATTATATATATTATATTTAATAAGTCAACTATATCTAGATTTTAAATCTAGATATAGTTAAATAATAAGCATAGTGCTATTATAATCGATTACTTAATTTTTTTATAGTACTTATTTACATCTTTAAGAAATAATAACAGGGTTTTACCAAAACGTATCTATTAACAAAAAGAGATCATAATAATTTATGATCTCTTTTCCTTATTATTGATGTGCGATTACTTTAATAAAATCATCACCATGATGGATTTCATCAACTTTTCTATGACCAACCTTTATATAATTAGCAGTATTAGTAATTACCGTCATTACTGTTGGGTCATATCCTTCTTTTTGAACCGCATCAACATCAATCGTTCCTAATTTGTCACCTTTTTTGACTACTTGACCTTGGTTAACAAAGCTTTCAAAATGTTTTCCTTTTAAATTAACAGTATCAATTCCAATATGAACTAAAACTTCAGCGCCCTTATCAGATTGAATTCCATATGCATGTTTAGTTTCATATGCAACTGTAATTTTACCGCTAACTGGTGCATAAATTGTATTATCACTTGGAATAATTGCTGCACCATCGCCCATCATTTTCTTTGAAAAGACTTGGTCATCAACACTCGCTAAATCTTTAACAGTTCCATTTACAGGTGCTGCAATAACTTCATTTTGTAAAGAAATTCCTTCTTTTTGAATAGGTTTTTCGTCTTCTTTCATTTCGAGTGCCTGAGCTTCTGAAGCAGCTACAGGAACTGGATTTACTAATTGTTCATGAGTTTTTCCATAAACAAAAGTAACAATAAACGCAATAACAAAACTAATTAATTCACAAATAATATATACAACGATTGATTTTGGATTAACTGATAAAAATCCTAAAAATCCTGCTGATCCTAAAGCGATTGCTCCTACTCTGAAAATTCCAGCAACGAATGAAGCAATACATGAACCAACTAAAGCACAGAAGAATGGGAATTTCAATTTTAAGTTAACACCAAAAATAGCAGGTTCTGTAATTCCTAACAATGCAGAAACCCCAGCTGAAGAAGATAATCCTTTCATCTTCTTATCTTTGGTTAAAGTTGTAATTGCAAATGTAGCGGCACCTTGAGCAACATTTGCCATTGAAGCAACGATAAAAATAAAATCACCAACACCTTGATGGTGTGCTGTAAATGCCGAAATCAATTGCACTTCTACCGCTGGGAAACTTTGATGCAAACCAGTTAAAACAATTGGCGAATAAACCGCACCAAAGACACCCATTCCGAATGCACCAGTTGTATTATAGAGCCATACTATGCCGTCAGTAATCAAATTTGAAACTTCACGCATTACTGGACCAATTGCGATAAATGTTAAAAATCCAGTTATAATTACCGAAAGTAATGGAGTAAAGGTGAAATCAACGGCAGTTGGTAAATGTTTATGAAAGAATTTTTCTAAAATAGAAAGTACCCAAACAGCAACCAAAACAGGAATTACCTGATAAGTATAAGGAGTTTGAGAAACATGCATTCCAAACAAATTCCAAAAATGACCATCAATTAAACTTGGTGAAGTCATCATCATTCCAATTACTCCACCTAAGAATGGATTAGCCCCAAATCTTTTAGCAGCAGAAAAGCCAACCATGATTGGTAAGAAAATAAATGGTGCTGAAGCCATTACTTGAATCATTTCAGAAACAGCTTTTAATTCAGGAACCATCTGAACTACAGATTTTGGTCCAAATAAACCTGCTGATGTAATAAAACTATTTAATGCCATTAATAGCCCACCAGCAACTAATGCTGGAATTAATGGAACAAAAATATCAGATAATAGTTTTACAAATGCCATAATAGGATTAGGCTTTTTCCCTTTTTGAGCAATTTCTTTTAAATCTTCAGTAGATGCTTCTTTGACACCTGTCTGCTTAACAAACTCATCATAGACATTATTAACATCCCCAGGTCCAATAATAACTTGATACTGACCATCCGTTTTGAACGTTCCTTTTATATCATCATTATTATCTAAAGCGGTTTGATTAACTTTAGAATCATCTTTTAGTACCAAACGCAATCTAGTTGCGCAATGAGCTGCAGCAACAATATTATCCTTGCCAACAGCTTTAATTACTTCTGAAGCAACTTTCTTGTGATCCATAGTTGAATATCCTCCTTTTTGAAAACGCTTTATAAATTATATCTCTATCATAAACCTTTTATTTTATATGTCAAACGTTTATCACATAAATGTTTTATTTTTATGATGTAATCGTATTCAATGTTATAATTAAAGTAAATATAAATTATTGTACGATTGACACAAATAAATATTTTAATTACTATAAGTACAAATTGTCTTCAATAATGAGAGGAGTTTTATTTTTATGAATTGGTCAACCGAAAAAAGATATTTAAAATATAATCAGTGGGACGCTGAAACATTATTAAAATTACAAAAGCAAGCTGATCTTTCTAAGTATCAATTACATTATCACATACGCCCTAGTTCAGGTTTGTTAAATGATCCTAATGGTTTTTCATATTTCGATAATCAATGGCATGTATTTTATCAGCAGTTTCCATTTGGAGCCGTTCATGGTCTAAAATCATGGCATCATATGAAATCATCAGACTTGGTTCATTGGTCAGATCAAGGAATCGCTATTTTACCTGATTCTAAATATGACAGTCATGGTGCTTATTCCGGCTCAGCAATGGCAATTGATGATAATCTTTTTTTAATGTACACAGGCAATGTTCGTGATAAAAACTGGATTCGACACTCATATCAAAATGGTGCTTGGATGGATAAAGATGGAAAAATAACTAAAATACCTCAACCATTATTTAATGCTCCAAAACATGTTACAGAACATTTTCGCGATCCTCAAATATTACGTTTTCGCGATAAATACTATGCAATTCTTGGTGCACAAGATAAGGATACAAAGAAAGGAAAAATTTCACTTTTCACCGCTGATGATATTACTTCTCAATGGAAAGATTTAGGTTATATTGATTTTACATCTGATGATATGGGATATATGATTGAATGTCCTAATTTAGTCTTTATTGATGATCAACCTATTTTAATCTTTTGTCCACAAGGTTTATCACATAATGTTTCTGAATATCAGAATATTTATCCAAATATGTACTTTATTGGAGAAAAATTTCACTTTGATTCCGGTAAATTTACTACTACACAAAAAAAGCCTTTAAATCTAGATGATGGTTTTGATGTTTATGCTTCTCAGGCAATAAACGCTCCAGATGGTAAAGTTTATCTAATTAGTTGGGTTGGCCTTCCAGATGTTTCTTATCCATCTGATCATGAAAACTGGGCTAATTGTCTAAGTCAAGTTAAACAACTTTCATTGAAAAATGGCCACTTAATTCAACGTCCTGTAAATACAATCACCAAATTACGTAAAGATGGGCATAGCATTCACTCTGAAAAAAATATTAATGGACACCAAATAATCCATAAACATGCATCCCAACAATACGAATTGAAACTAACTATTAGTGCTAATCAAAATGGAACATTACATTTAGTTAGCGATAAAACCTCAACTAACAGTCTTCAATTAAAATTTGATACTCAAAAAGGAACTTTTAAGGTTGATCGCGCTAACTGTGGCATTAGTTTCAATCAAAAGTATGGAACTTCTCGTTGTATTGAATTACCTAAAAATCAAAGTTTAGATCTCGACATTTTCATTGATCATTCACTAGCTGAAATATTTATTAATAATGGTGAACATGTAATGACCTTACGTTATTTTACCGATAGTAAAAATAATCAAATTATTTTAGAAGCAGATCAGAAATTAAATTACTACGGAACATATTGGAATTTAGCAGATATGTAATGTAAGGAAGGAGCCTCTATAATGCGTCCTAAATTAACTGATGTTGCAAAAAAAGCTGGAGTTTCACCAACAACAGTTTCTCGAGTAATTAATAATTATGGATACCTGAGCAAGCAAACAAAAAATAAAGTTTATCAAGCTATGAAAGAATTAAATTATCAACCTAACTCACTCGCTCGTTCACTACAAGGTAAACGAACAAATTTAGTTGGGGTAATAATTCCTAGTATTGATAATCCTTTTTTTGCAGAATTAGTTGCTAATATCGAAAAGAAACTTTTTGAAAAAAATTACAAAATGATCCTATGTAATGCAAATTACAATAAAAACAAAGAACAAGAGTATCTTAGAATGTTAATCGCTAATCAAGTTGATGGCATTATCACTGGCACACATAATTTAGATATTGCAGAATATGATAAAGTTGGACTTCCTATAATTTCATTTGATCGTACACTTTCTGATCAAATTCCAATTGTAAGTTGTGACAATTACCAAGGAGGACAACTTGCAACAAATGAATTATATAACGCTGGATGTCGTCACATTGCGTTCTTGGGAAATCCTTATTCCATTTCTAATCCCACAAACGAACGGCTACAAGCATATCAAGATACTATTAGTAAACTTGGATTAAAGTCATATATTCATACTGTAAAATTCTCTGAGTCAGCTGCATTAAAAACTGCATCCGTTCGTCAATTATTAGAGCAACACACTATTGATGGAATTTTTTGTTCAGATGACCTAACTGCTTTATTAGTATTGCAAGAAGCAAAAAAAGAAAAAATTGATATCCCACATCAATTAAAAGTAATTGGTTTTGATGGCACTAAACTAATTCAAACTTACTATCCAGAATTATCAACGATTGTTCAACCTATTGCTGAAATTGCAGAACTTTTAACTGATCTTCTATATCAAAAAATTGAAAAAGAAGACCTTACTTTTAAAATCAATCATTTTAAACTACCAGTTAAAATTTTACGTAATGAAACAACTTTATAATAAAAAATGCAAGAAACAATATAGTTTCTTGCATTTTTTAGATTTAACACTACATCAAATTAAAAAATAAATCCTTCAGTGATAATATTCTTATCCTTTACACCCAATCTCTGCAAGTCTTTTGTAACACTTTTGGTCATTGGTGCAGGACCACAAATAAAGCAATCAATCATTTTATGCTCATCTAACTCTGGAATTTCATTTCTTAATTGTTTTGCATTTAAATGTCCCATCTGAGAAGAATTATGATAAATAACTTTAACATTTGGATGAGTTTTTTGTAATTTTTGAAATTCATTTTCAAAAACTTTATCATTTTCAGAATGAATACTCCAAATTAAATATCCCTTTCGTTTTTCGGATAAGGATTGCATCAAACTAATACATGGAGTTACTCCAATTCCACCAGCAATTGCAACAACAGGAGCCTTTCCTCTAGGTGCTGTAAAATGACCATATACACCTTTAATTTTAGCAATTGTGCCTGGTTGTACTTCAGCTAGTTTATCAGTAAAATCTCCTACCGCTTTTATTCCCAACTTTATATGTTTTCCTTTTTCAGTATTTTCTAATAAAGAGAAAGGATGATATTCATCCATTTTAGCAAAAGGTAATTGAATAAAGACAAACTGTCCACCCTTTATTTTCAATCTTCTTCCTTTTACATAATTTAAACTTATTTCGTACGTATTTTGATTCAATCTGTTGATTGTTTCGATCTTATATTTTGCAACACGTAATTTGCGATAAACTCCATAATATAAATAGGCAACAACAAAGAATACAAAATATCCTTCAAAAAACATCATAAAACTTGGTCGTTGACTAAATTCAGGAATAAATAATACATGCAAATAAATGAAAACAACAATCAATGGTGATAACACATGTATTAACAAGTTTAATTCACGTGTTACTGCAAACATTGAACAGACCTTACGTACCATATTAATAATATGACGAACAATTGGGATTTCCCCTAAAAACTGATTAGTCAAAAATAGTAAAGCTAATATTGTTATTAAAATAGAACCATAAAAAGCCATATTCCCAACTAATCCTGATATACCATCTATATGACTCATTTCAACATGTAGCCCACTAAAAATTACTGCTAAAATAGCCATAATTCCATGAATAAAATAAACTTGTTTTAATTCAATTAATTTTTCAATCCACTCTGGACGTAAACCTAAAATTACATCAAAAATAAATAAGCAGTAAGCAAATTCTCCTAAAAAATATTTGATATCTGTTTTGCCCAAAACAAATAACGGAATTGTCATTAATAATGGAATACTAGAGAATATAATCATTGCTATCTTATTTGTTTTCTTTTTCACCAAATACCACCTCAGAGTACTATAATATAGGACATTTTGGAAAACATCGGGGATAATTGATGAATCTTTTAAGAATTTAGTCTATAGCTGGGTTAATCTTTTCTTAATTGTTTCTTAATTATACTTACATAGGATATAACAGTCATAATTATCGCTCCAATAATTCCCAAAATAGTTAATGAAGAATAAACATTATGACTAATAAAGTTTGCATAACTTTGTAAAATTTTTCCGTGTGTACTTGCAAAAATAACCCATCTAAGTGAGCATACCCAAGTTAAAAACATTAATGCTGCACCCACTAAAATTTTAATTCTTCTACTAAACAATGAAAAGAAACTGGTAAATGCAAAAAAAGATACATATATATCAAAAATCACTAATAACATAATCCAATTATAGATTGTTTCAGAAAATCCATTTTCTAATAAAAATAAACACCAAGTAATTAAAGACATAATTATTAATTCAATATATTTTTCTTTCCATAAGGTTTTTCGTGAAAAGCCAAATTGAACTGCTATTTTAAAATCTGAATAATGCATTCCTAAAACTACTGTCACAGTAATCAAAACCAATAGATTTACTAAATATGTTATAACTCCTTTGAGATTAAATGAACTACTATCACCAATAAAACTAATTAAATAAAAAAACGAAATTAGTAGAAATGCATTTCTAATGTACCAAATTGAATTTTTGCCTGTGCACTTAAATAAAGCCCATTCTTTTTTCATTTTAATGTCCTCCTTTTTCCCTTGTTAACATGATAAAAGCTGTTTGTAAATCTACATGATCAATAGTAATATTTTTAGAAAATTTCAATTGGTCAGTATCTCCCATAACATATGCAGTTTGAATATTACCGATTGATTTCTGATAATAAATATCTAATTGATTGTCGAGTTTTTCGATTTCATCTTTAGGCCCACTAATTTCAACCACGCGGTTTAGCAAATCATCTACAGTACTATTACAAATTAAAATTCCATCTTTAACGATTAGCACCTCATCTAATAAATTTTGAATTTCTTCAATTAAGTGAGTTGCTAAAACAAATGTTCGTGGATGTTCAGTAAACGTGTGCATTAACTCTTTATAAAAAATTTGGCGTAAATTTGCATCCAAACCTAAAGTAGGTTCATCTAAGAAAATGAACTTTGCGTTAACACAGAAAGCACATATAATTTTAACTGCAGTTTTTAACCCTGTTGATAATTTACTTAATTGAATATTTTCATTAATTCCAAATTCCTCTGCTAAACGATGTGCTTCTTCAAAATCAAAATCTCCATATGCGAAATTAGCATTGTTGAAAATTTCTTTTACTTTCATCCATTTTGGAAATATATGATCATCATCATTAATTAAAAACATTTCCTGAAGTAAATTAGTATTGTTATGAACATCATGATGGTCAATTTGAACAGTTCCATTTGATGCTAAAATTCGATCAGTCATTATATTTAATAATGTACTTTTACCAACGCCACTTCTTCCTAATAATCCATATATTTTATTTTCTTTCAATTCAAAATTAATATCATTTAAAATTTTTCTCCCTAAAAAATTCTTTGAAAGATTTTTTACAGAAATTTCTGCCATTTTAATATCTCCTTTCAATTAAATCAATTAACTGTTGTTTAGTTAATCCTAAGTTTTTAGACTCACTAATTAAATTATCTATATATTCACTACAAAATTCTTCTTGTCGTTTAGCAATTATTTTTTCTCGTGCTCCTTTTTTTACAAATAATCCCATTCCTCTGTGTTTTTCTAACAATCCATCATCTACAAGAATATTCATTCCTTTTAAAACAGTAGCTGGATTAATCTTTAATTCTTGCGATAACTGCGTTGTTGATGGCACTTGTTCACCTTCATTAAGTAAGTTTAAAAAGATCATTTCTTTAAGTTGTTTGGCAATTTGACGATAGATTGGTTCTGATTGATTAAATTTAAATTTCATAATTCACCCCTTCTCTACTTCGTTACTTATGTAACTAAGTATATAAGCGCAGTGATTAAATGTCAACAAAAAAATCCCTATGACAATGTCATAGGGATTTTAGTAACATCTATTCTAGTATAAAGTTACTTCTTTAGCGTTCATGTTTTCGTCTGTTAATTGAACACTCTTCATTGTAAAGTCATCGTAACGGTTGTAGTAGTATGTCTTAGTATTTGATGAGTAGCAAGCAGTATAAACTGTAAATTCATCTTGTCCTTGTTCGTTAATTACACTACCATCAATCATTGCAACTGATTTAAGAATGTTAAAGAATTTAGCAACATTTGCTTCTTCGCCTTCTACTGTTGGATAGTTAGCATTTAAGTATGCAACCTTAACAAAACGTGAAGCAGGAATACTGTCACCAGGTAAACCTAAACTACCAGTACCTACACCTAATGGTCTAACTTCTTGCTTATTCCATTCTTGAGCTTTTGCATCATGTGGTGTTAAACCAGCATAATTGTTTAAGTTTGTCATATGCCAAGCATAATCTGGGTTGTTTGTTAATACGCCAACATAGTTATCATAAACTTTTAAGCCGTTTTCTTTTGTTTGTTCTACAACGATTGAAGCATCTTTATCACTGATGATCCAGTGTAATGGAGCAACTGGCATTTGTGGTGAGAATGGTGCATCAACAAGATTTAATTCTTCTAAACCTTTTTTAGCTTCAGCAACTGTATCAAATTCTTCCATTAACCAAACCATAAATTCATATGGTGCCATGTTAGTTTTGCCATCAACTGGTCCTTCTGTAAAGTATGCATAACGTGGGAAGTTTAATCCTGCAATGCAAAGGCCATTTTCGTTGCAAGCATCAAAATACATTGGATAGTCACCAGCCATGATACCCATTCCGATAATTGCTTTTGTTGTTTTACCATTTTCTAAAAAGCGGTATGGTAATTCGTAATTTCTTGGTGTTACAAGAACTTTTTCACCGTATGATGATTCTACATCAAGGTTACGACCAAAATATAAGTTACCTTCTGCGTCATTAAAACGTAAACCTGTACACATAATTGTTTTCTCCTTTAAGTTAAATAATTATCTAACGTAGATATTATCAATAATATTTCAAAATTTATTAAACATAATCTTGATTTTTCTTTATATTAAATGTTTTAAAAATAGCCATCAATCAGGGGGATATTTAAGTTATTAACTTGATACCTTTCCGATTGATGACTGAATTAGTTTTTATTCTTATTTGTTAGCTTTTTCTGCTTCGAATTGTTTTTGCATTCCTTTAATCTTAATAACTGAGATTACTAATAGGATGAAACCAATTACTACACAACCTAACATTACATCCCATGCAACTGTAAAGTCAGATAAGCCTTTGATTACACCGAATAATGGAGCACCAATACCAAAACCAATAGCATATGCAAGACCAACAAGACCAAGCATTACACCTTCATCTTTGGCACCAAATAAGTCTTTGGCCATAAATGCAGGACCTGACATGTAACTAAATACTGCTAAACCACAGAAGATAGCGTATGCGATTCCGGCAACTTTACTTTGAGGTGCACCAAATGGTTGGAATGAAATGAAGATCATCATTGCAATTGAAACAACATACATTACACCAGCAAATGTCATTGCTTTTGCTGTTCCTAATTTATCAAATAAAATACCACCTGATACATTACCAATTAAGCAACCTACACCATACATTGATCCGATGAAACCAACGTCAGTAAGTGATAATTTTGTATCTAAGAAAGCAGCATAATCTTCGTTAAGAGCAGCTAAACCTAAACCAATGATTAAGAAACCAGCACTGAATACCCAGAACCATTTCATTTTCATTACTTCTTGAGCTGACCAGCCTTCAAATTCTGCTGCCTTTGCTTCAGCTGCTGCTGCTTTAGCTTCTTTTAATTCAGCTTCTGAAATAACAATTTCGTCTTCTTTTGGTATGCGAATAAAGAATGTAATAATTAAACCAATTACAAACAATGCGATTGCAAAAATGAAGAATGGTTGCATTGAAATTAAGTGACCATGTTTTGTGCCACCAACCATGTAGTGTTTCAAAATTGCTTGTGTAGTTGGTTGTAAGAAAATGTTACCGATTGAGCCACCACAGAAAGCAATACCTAAAGCTGTTCCACGTCCTTTTCCTGGGAACCAGTGGTTAATTACCCAAGGAACACCTTGTCCTGAGAAGAATGTTGAACCAATCATACATAGGATTGCTGCACCGTAGAATTCAGGTAATTTTGAACTAAAGCCAAAAAATACATATGCAAGTGCTGCTAATGCAATACCAATAAAGTACATTAACTTGAAGTTATATTTACCTAAACCTTTACCAATAAATGGAGATGCTACAGCAGCTGCAACAGCACCAAATGTAAAGATTAATGTGTATGAAGCCAAGCTAAAATGGAATGTATTAACAAGTGGGTGCACAAACAATGGTTGAATGTTTTGTGCAATTCCATAAGGAATAGCTTGAGTAAACATACATAGGAAAACCATGAAATACTTGTAACCGTTACTTACAACTTTTTTATCGTTAACAGTAGTATTCATAATTAAACCCCTCTCTATAAATAAATTAATAATAAAAATAATTGCAAACTAAACCAAAATAATTTAGATTTTCGAATTTTCATCAAAAATTAAAAATACCTAAGTTTAGATCTCAAACTATGCCATTTTCCCACACTCGTTATTTAGTGTCAAATATTATTGCCTACAACTTTTATAATTTTTATTTAAGTTATATTTTTTTTATTAAATTAGTTTTAAACACAGTGGGTAAAACCACTAAAATCATTGATATAAAGGCATTTAAACACGGAGAATCTTTAAAATTAATTACTATTTTTAAAATAAATATATATATCAATATAATTAATAGATAATATTTTTATAAAAAAAAGACTATGGCATTAACCATAGTCTTTTAACATTGCACGGCGACTTCCTACCCTTGCAAGAGGCGTTCCTCTAACTACTATCGGCGTTTTGAAGCTTAACTTCTGTGTTCGGAATGGAAACAGGTGTATCCTTCAAGCCATCATCACCGCACTGTGTG
>CALVCU010000025.1 GCA_944326135.1 uncultured Ligilactobacillus sp.
TGGTTTAACTGATGGTCTTACTTTCATGAATCATACCTCCTATAAATTACTGAAGTACAATCTATTTAAAGCGATAGGTAATGCGACCCTTAGTCAAATCGTAAGGGGACATTTCAACGGTAACCCGGTCCCCAGGTAAAATACGAATATAGTGCATACGAATCTTACCGGAAACGTGAGCTAAAATTTCATGTCCATTTTCGAGTTCAACTTTGAACATCGCATTTGGCAACGTTTCTTTGATCGTACCTTCAATTTCAATCACATCATCTTTCGCCACGCAAAAGTACCTCCTTAATATGGTTTTCATTACTTGAAACGAAAACGATTTGTCTTCGCTGATCCAGTAGCTTTTGCGGCAAACTAGACCTATTGAAAAGATAAACCTGAATTATGATATCACATAAGTCAAGTTTATGCAAGTTTATATTGAATTAACTATAATTATTTGATACTATCTAATACCTTTTTAATTTCATTAAATACATCATCAATATCTTGATTTCCATTTACTTCATGCAAAATACCTTTTTCACGATAGAAATCTAATAATGGTGTATTCATTTTAATATTTACTTCGAGACGATTCTTCACAGTTTCTGGCTTATCATCATCACGTTGGAAAAATTCAGTACCACCGCAACGATCACATACACCTTCAACTTTTGTAGGGTTGAACAATTTGTTATATGTGGCACCACAGTTTTTACAAATGTAACGAGCTGTTAAACGTTCCATAAGTGATTCAGGATCAACATCAATATTGATTACACAATTTAAAGGTTTACCTAATTCATTACCAAAAGCATCTAAAGCTTCAGCTTGTGCCATATTTCTAGGAAAGCCATCAAGCATGTATCCATTATTAACATCATCTTCACTTAACCGCTCTTTTACAATTCCGTTAGTTACTTCATCGGGAACTAACTCACCCTTATCAATATATTTCTTAGCTTCAATTCCCATTTCTGTACCATTTTGCATTGCAGCACGGAAAATATCACCAGTAGAAATATGAGGAATATGATATTCATCAATAATTTTTTCTGCTTGGGTACCTTTACCTGCACCAGGAAGTCCCATTAACATTAAATTTAATGACATAAGTTCTCTCCTTAAAAAAATAAATTCACAATTAATTATACCGCAATCTAATATCACTTAAAAGTTAAAATATAAACAAAAAAAGGAATGCCTTCGCATTCCTTCTATTTATTCACGAATAAATCCAACGTATTCGCGCTTCATCATCATACCTTCAATTTGCCGCATAGTTTCAAGTGTAACACCTACAACAATTAGCAAACTAGTACCACCTAATCCAATAGATTCGCTTAATCCCCAAACATTTGATGCAACTAAAGGAATTAATGAAATAAATCCAAGGAATAGTGATCCAACAGTACTCAAACGCATCAATAAACGAGAAACATATTTTTCAGTTTCTTTTCCAGGCCAAACAGATGGAATGTAACTTCCTTGCTTTTGTAAGTTTTCTGATAACTTTTCAGGATTTACTTGAACAAATGCATAGAAGAATGTAAATACAATGATAAGAATTGTATATAAAATCATTCCAGATGTTGTCTGCATATTGAAAACATTTGACATAATTTGGAACCATTCATCACCAGAATGAGCACTCGTAAATGCCATTAATATAGTTTGAATTGTTGCAATGAATGAACTTGCAAAGATAACTGGAATAACTCCAGCTACATTAACTTTTAATGGTAAATATGAATTTTCAGTAGACCCTGCCACACGACGAGTATATTGAATAGGAATTTTGTAATTAGCTTGTTGCACATATGTTACAAAAGTAACAATTGCTAAAATAACTAATACTAAAACTACACAATATAAAACAGAGTTCCAAATCTCATCTTTACTAATATTGACAAATTCTTCCTGGTAAATTTGCTTTATTCCGTCAGGAACACGAGCAAGAATACCAGCCATAATGATAATCGAAATTCCATTACCTATACCGCGTTCAGTAATCATATCGCCTAGCCATGTTGAAAACATTGTACCAGCAGTTAAAATAGTACCAATACACAAATAGGTTTGAATATTTGGATTTTCAACTAAGTTTAAACTACTCAAAGCGTTGAATCCAGCTGTAATTCCAATTGATTGTACAAACGCAAGCACAATTGTCAAATAACGGGTAACTTGATTCAATTTACGCCGTCCAACTTCACCTTGCTTACTCCACTCTACAAATTTAGGAACAATATCCATTTGTAAAAGTTGAACAACAATTTGGGCGGTAATGTATGGTGAAACCCCCATTGCCAAAATTGAATAATTAGTCAGACCGCCACCACTGAAAGTATTTAACATACTAATTAACCCTGAAGATGCAACGCTAGTTAAAGCTTTAGCGTTGATCCCAGGGACAGTAATGTATGTGCCTAAACGAAATACAATCAAGACACCCAATGTAAATAAGATTTTCTTTCGAATTTCTTTATCAGCAAGGGCGTTCTTCATTGTCTTAAGCATCTATTACATCACCTCAATTTGGCCGCCTGCTGCTTCGATGGCTTCTTTTGCTGATGCAGAGAACTTATTAGCCTTAACAGTTAACTTTTTGTTCAATTCACCATTTCCAAGAATCTTAATACCATCTTTTTCATTTTTAACGATACCTGATTCTACCAACAATGCTGGTGTTACTTCAGTACCATCTTCAAATTGATTTAATTTTTCAATATTAACAACTGCATATTCTACACGGTTGATGTTATTGAAACCGCGTTTTGGCATACGGCGGAACAATGGCATTTGACCACCTTCAAAGCCCAAACGAACTTTTCCACGAGCCTTTTGACCTTTTTGTCCACGACCTGCAGTTTTACCGTTACCTGAAGAAGTTCCACGACCAACACGATTTCTTACTTGACGTGAACCTTCAGCTGGTTTTAATTCATTTAATTTCATTAGGTTCAGCACCTCCCTCTAACTAAATATTGACTATTTAGCCAATTCAACGTCCACTAAATGATTGATTTTTCTAATAGCACCGCGCATAGCAACGTTATCAGGAACAACAACAGAGCTATTTACACGACCAAGGCCTAAGCCTTTAACGATTTCGCGTTGCTTTTGAGGACGTCCGATGACTGAACGAACTAAAGTTACTTTCAATTGAGCCATAATTTAAGTCCTCCTTATTCTGCTAAATGTTGAACAGATACTCCACGTAATGAAGCAACTTCTTCAGCATTTTTCATTTGTGATAAACCATCCATTGCTGCACGAACAACGTTGATTGGTGTATTAGAACCTAATGATTTACTTGTAATATCACCGATTCCTGCAAGTTCCATAACGGCACGAACCGCACCACCAGCAGCAACTCCAGAACCAGCTTCAGCTGGTTTTAACATAATACGACTACCGCTGTATTGACCGAGAACTTCGTGAGGAATAGTAGTTCCAACTACAGGAACTTCGATTAAGTTCTTACGAGCAGCGTCAACAGCCTTACGGATTGCTTCTGGTACTTCTTGAGCTTTACCAGTTCCAAAACCGACATGACCATTGTGATCACCGACGATAACTAAAGCAGCAAAACGTAGACGACGTCCACCTTTAACAACTTTTGTAATCCGGTTAATAGCAACGACACGATCTTCTAAATCTAATTGAGCTGGATCAATAAAAGCCATAAACGTTATTTCCTCCTTCTATTAAAATTCTAAGCCATTTTCGCGAGCAGCTTCAGCTAAAGCTTCTACACGTCCATGATAGAGATATCCACCACGGTCAAATACAACTTCTTTGATGCTTTTTTCCACAGCACGTTTAGCAACTAATTCACCAACTGAAACAGCTTGTTCAGTTTTTGTGTTGCCTTTAACTTCACTGTCTAAAGTAGAGGCACTAACTAGCGTCACACCCGCTACGTCATCAATTACTTGAGCGTAGATGTTTTTGTTTGAACGATAAACATTTAAGCGTGGGCACTCAGCAGTACCAGAGATTTTATTGCGGACACGCATATGACGTTTTTGACGTGTCTTGTTCTTATCTGGTTTTGAAATCACGATTTTCACCTCTTAATTATTTTTGAACAGCTTTATGCTGCATTATTTACCAGTTTTACCTTCCTTACGACGTACATATTCGCCAACATAACGAATACCTTTACCCTTGTAAGGTTCTGGTGCACGAACTGCACGGATACGAGCAGCCATGTCACCAACTAATTCACGGTTGATACCTGAAACAACGATTGATGTAGCTGATGGAGTTTCAAACTTAACATCATCTGTTTGTTCAAATTCAACAGGATGAGAGTAACCAACATTCAATACAAGTGTGTTACCCTTCATTTGTGCACGGTAACCAACCCCACGTAATTCAAGTTCTTTCTTGAAGCCTTCTGTAACACCTGTAACCATGTTATTGAAGTTTGCACGAGTTGTACCATGAAGTGCTTTTGTTTTACTATCATCTGATGAACGATCGAAAGTAACTACATTACCATCGATTTTCATTTCAATTTTATCAGAAAATTCACGAGTTAATTCACCTTTTGGGCCTTGAACAGTAACTTTGTTACCGTCTTGTGTTACCTTAACGCCTTCAGGTAATGTAACTTCTTTATATCCAATACGACTCACGAGTCGGACACCTCCTTACTCTTAAAAATATTACCAAATATAAGCGATTACTTCGCCGCCGATTTTCTTAGCACGTGCATCTTTATCTGTCATTACACCTTCAGATGTTGACAAAATAGCGATTCCTAAACCGTTAAGAACCTTTGGCACAGCATCAGCTTTAACGTATGAACGTAAACCAGGTTTTGAGATACGACGAATACCTGAAATTACGCGTTCACCATTTTTACTATATTTCAAGAATACGCGGATAATGCCTTGTTTATTGTCTTCAATGAATTCATAATCACGAATGAATCCTTCGTTCTTAAGAATTTCAGCAATATTCCGTTTAATGTTTGATGCAGGTGCTTCTAATGATTCATGTTTTGCCATGTTAGCATTACGAATACGTGTTAAGAAGTCTGCAATTGGATCAGTCATTGCCATATTATTTTGCCTCCTTTACTTACTTATTATGGATTACCAGCTAGCCTTTTTCATGCCAGGGATTTGACCCTTATGAGCAAGTTCACGAAGGCAGATACGACATAATTTAAATTTACGATATACAGAATGTGGTCGACCACAACGTTCACAACGTGTATATTCTTGTGTTGAGAACTTAGCTGGACGTTTATTCTTTGCAATTTGTGACTTTTTAGCCAATGTGAAACCCCCTTACTTAGCGAATGGCATTCCTAGTTGTGTTAATAATTCTTTTGATTCTTCATCTGTGTTTGCAGTTGTAACAATTACGATGTCCATACCGCGAACTTTGTTAACATTATCAAAATCAATTTCTGGGAAGATCAATTGTTCCTTTACACCTAATGTGTAATTTCCACGACCATCAAAAGCACGTTTGCTAATACCATGAAAATCACGAACACGAGGTAATGAAACTGAAATTAACTTGTCTAAAAATTCATACATACGTTGGCCACGTAATGTAACTTTACAACCGATTGCGTTACCTTCACGTAAACGGAAACCAGCGATTGATTTCTTAGCACGTGTGATAACTGGTTTTTGACCAGCAATCAAAGTTAATTCTTCAACTGCTTCATCTAAATTTTTAGCATTACTTACAGCATCACCAACACCCATATTGATAACAATTTTATCAATCTTTGGTGCTTGCATTACTGATGTATAATTGAATTTTTCCATCATTGATGGAACGATTTCTTTATCATACTTTTCTTTTAAGCGATTAACCATGAAGAAAGTATCCTCCTTCCTTTATTACAAAGTTTTTCCAGATTTCTTTGAAACGCGGACTTTCTTACCATCTTCAACTTTAAAACCAACGCGTGTTGGTTCATTGTTTGAAGGATCAATAAGCATAACGTTAGAAACGTGAATAGGTGCTTCAACCTCAACGATTCCACCGTTTGGATTTGCGTTTGTTGGTTTTTGATGTTTCTTAACGATGTTTACGCCTTTAACGATTACTCGATCTTGTGAAGGAAATACTTTTTCAATTGTACCTTCTTTACCTTTATCTTTTCCGGCGATTACTTTAACTTTATCATTCTTTTTAATGAACATTTCGTGTGCACCTCCTTATTAACTAATGGTTCATTATAATACTTCAGGTGCTAAGGAAACGATCTTCATGAAGTTTCCATCACGTAATTCACGGGCAATTGGTCCGAAAATACGTGTACCTTTTGGTGACTTATCATCACTAATAATTACTGCAGCATTTTCATCAAATTTGATGTATGAGCCATCAGCACGGTGTACACCAGATTTAGTACGAACAACAACAGCTTTTACGACATCACCTTTTTTGACAACGCCACCTGGTGTTGCTTGTTTTACAGTAGCAACAATGATATCACCGACATTTGCAGTCTTTACACGAGAGCCACCTAAAATCTTAATGACTAAAAGTTCACGTGCGCCTGAGTTGTCAGCGACTTTTAAACGACTTTCTTGTTGGATCACAGTAAGTGTCCTCCTTTCGCTATTAGATAATTAGTAGAATACGAATAAGTCCTTGGGTTACTCTTTAATATTAAAGAATAACTGCTTTTTCAACAATTTCTAATAAACGGAAACGTTTTGTAGCTGACAATGGGCGAGTTTCCATAATCTTTACGATATCGCCAACTTTTGCTTCATTGTTTTCGTCGTGAGCTTTAAATTTCTTTGTATATTTAACACGCTTACCGTAAACTTTGTGGTTAACATAAGTTTCAACGGCAACCGTAATTGTTTTATCCATTTTGTCTGATACAACGCGTCCTTGATAGACTTTACGGTGATTACGACTTTCACTCATGCGAAATTAGCCTCCTTTTCGTATTCTTATTTATTTAATTCTGCTTGACGTAATGCAGTTTTGATACGTGCAATATTCTTACGCACTGCCTTTAAGCGAGCAGTATTTTCCAATTGGCCGGTAGCTAGTTGGAAGCGTAAATTGAATAATTCTTCTTTGTATTGCTTTTCTTTTTCAAGCATTTCAGCAGTGGTTAATTCATTAATTTCTTTAGCCTTCATTTGATTCGCCACCTACTTCCTCACGTTTTACAAACTTAGTCTTCACTGGGAGTTTGTGGGAAGCTAAACGGAAAGCTTCACGAGCTACTTCTTCAGAAACGCCAGCAATTTCAAACATTACTTTACCACGTTTTACAGGAGCTACCCAGCCTTCTGGAGAACCTTTCCCAGAACCCATACGAACACCAATAGCTTTAGCAGTATATGATTTGTGAGGGAAAATCTTAATCCAAACTTTTCCGCCACGTTTCATATAACGAGTCATTGCGATACGAGCTGCTTCGATTTGACGGTTTGTGATCCAGTGTGATTCAGTTGCTTGAAGACCGAATTCACCAAATGCAACTGTCTTACCACCTTTAGCTTCGCCACGCATTTTACCACGAAATTCACGACGGTGCTTTACACGTTTTGGTACTAACATAGATTATTTCCCTCCTTTACCATTGTTTTTCTTTGTTGGTAATACTTCACCACGGTAAATCCATACCTTAACACCTAATTGACCATATGTAGTAGTTGCTTCTACCCATGCATAATCAATATCAGCACGCAATGTATGCAATGGAACTGTTCCTTCTGAGAAGTGTTCTACACGTGACATATCTGCCCCGTTTAAACGACCTGCAACTTGAACTTTAATTCCCTTTGCACCTGCACGCATTGTGCGTTGCATTGCTTGTTTCATTGCACGACGGAAAGCAATACGGTTTTCCAATTGTTGTGCAATGTTTTCACCAACTAATTTTGCGTCTAAGTCAGGCTTCTTGATTTCAACAATGTTAATGTGAACACGTTTGCCTGTTAACTTGTTTAATTCTTGACGTAATTTTTCAACTTCTGATCCACCTTTACCGATAACCATTCCTGGTTTAGCAGTGTGAATTGAAATGTTAACACGCTTTGCAGCACGTTCAATTTCAATAGTAGAGACAGAAGCGTTGGCTAATTTATTTTCAATATATTTACGGATTCGTAAATCTTCGTGTAAATCTGATGCAAAATCTTTTTCAGCATACCATTTTGCATCCCAGTCACGAATGATACCGACACGCAATCCTGTTGGATTAACTTTTTGACCCACGCGTTATCCCTCCTTATTTAGTAGATACCACAACTGTAATGTGGCTTGTACGTTTGTT